>NZ_JBEYIW010000007.1:0-319527 GCF_040636045.1 Rhodococcus sp. NPDC006774
GCTACGCCGATGGATACATACGATTCGGCGACGGTCGCCGAGCAGCCCAACGCGACAGCCATTTCGGTGCGTCCGTATCGGCTGTAGTGCTTGTGCTCGGTGTCGCGGGTGATCCAGTCGCAGTGCACGGTGTAGCAGGCGGTGATCTTGCGGGCCGCGTGCCGGTTTTCTTCACGCGCGGCAGCGGTCAACGCGTCCAGTGACACAGTCGGTATTGCACCCATTTTTTCACCCCCCGGTGAGCCGAAACAAGAACGTGCGTTCGAACTGAAAGAAGACTAACCCAGGCCACCGACAAGAACGCTGGAGCCGAAATTGAGGCAGCTGACCTGCCGCTATCCGCCGAATCGTTCTACACTCGACTCCATGAGCGATCCCGATTCCACGTCGTCGGAACTAGCCGAATTACGCCGGCGTGCGGCCAGCGGCGATCAGGATGCCATCGACGAGTTGGTCGAACTCGCAGGCTCTCGAAACGACCTCGACGAACTTCGCTCTTTCGCCGATGCAGGCAGCAGCGATGCCGTCGGCATCCTCGTCGAGCTCGCCGGTGAACGTGGCGACCGCGACGAGTTGCAGAGGTTGGCCGCCGCAGGCAGCCAAGACGCCGCGGACATTCTGGAGGAACTCGACGGCTAAGCGGGCCGCTCCCCCAGTTGCACGGTGAGTCGGTGTGCCGCGTCGAGCAGCAGCTTGCCCAACTCCCGGCGCCGATCATCACGGAATCGTGTCTCGACACCCGTCAGGCTCAATGCCCATGCCGGACCTCCGGCACGGTCGAACACGGCGGCGCCGAGGCCCCAGCTGCCTTCCACCAGCAACGCCGGATTGACGGCGAATCCGGTGGTGCGGGTGTGCGCGATGCGGCGTCGAATCTCGCTGTCGGAGTGGTCTTCTCCCCACTCGGGCACCAGGTCCACTCCACCGAGGTACTCGTCGACTTCTCGGTCGGGAAGGTGCGCAAGAATGGCCAGGCCTGCGGACGCCACCCCGAGCGGTAGCCGAATGCCCTCGTACAACACGTGTGAGCGCAAGGGAAAGCTCCCTTCCACCCGAAGCAGACACACGGTCTCCGCCCCACGCCGCGCCGACAGAAACGCACTCTCTCCACTCTCGGTGGCCAACGCCTGCACTATCTTTCGAGCCTGGTCGGTGATGTCGTACCGCAATGCCGCCATCGATCCGAGCAGATAGATCTCCGGGCCCAGTGACCAGTGGCCGGTGGCGGCGTCGCGGTCGACGAATCCTTGGTCGGCCAGAGACGCCAGTAGGCGATGTGCGGTCGGCCGCGCGATTCCGGTCGCCCGAGCGAGCGCGGTGGTCGAGGCGCCCGACGGCTCCTCGGTTCCCGCTGCGCGCAGCAACGAGCAGATCTTGCCGATCACACTTGCGTTGGCATCCGGTGACGTCACCCGGCCATCGTACGTCCACTCAGCGGACGCCATATCTCCATCCGTTCACCGAACGAGCAAAATCCATCATTCACTTCAACCAGATACACAGCTCAGGTTCACTGAGTGCAACGTTTGCTCAACGAACACATCAGGAGCTACAAGTGACTGGAAAGACCTATGCGTCCGCGGCCGAGGCGGTCGCGGACATCGGCCGAGGAGCGACCCTCGCGGTCGGTGGCTTCGGATTGTGCGGTATCCCCGACGCCCTCATCGAAGCCATCGCGAACACCGATGCCGACGAGCTCGAAGTGTTCTCCAACAACTGCGGCGTCGACGGCTACGGACTCGGAATCCTGTTGGCCGCCGGACGAATCCGCCGCGTCACCGCCTCGTACGTCGGCGAGAACAAGGAATTCGCCCGGCAGTATCTCGCCGGCGAACTCGAAGTCGAACTCACCCCCCAAGGCACACTCGCCGAACGACTCCGCGCCGGCGGCAACGGCGTCCCCGCATTCTTCACCCCCGCCGGGGTCGGCAGCCCCATCGCCGACGGCGGAATGCCGTGGCGCTACGACGCCGACGGCTCCGTGTCCATCGCATCGCCGCCCAAGGAGACGCGAGTGTTCGGCGACAAGCGGTACGTCCTCGAAGAGTCGATCAATGCCGACTTCGCGCTGGTGCACGCCGAAACAGGTGACACGGCAGGCAATCTCGTGTTCGACAAGACCGCGATGAACTTCAACCCCCTCGCCGCGATGGCAGGCAAGATCACCATCGCGCAGGTCGAGAACCTCGTGGAGCCGGGCGAGATCGACCCGGCCCACGTACATCTTCCCGGCGTGTTCGTCCAACGCGTCGTGCACACCGGGCCACAGGACAGGCGCATCGAAAAGCGCACCGTCAGTTCAGGAGTTCGAGCATGAGCACAGGATGGACGCGCGATCAGATGGCCGAACGCGCCGCAGCAGAGATGGTCGACGGGGAGTACGTCAACCTCGGCATCGGACTGCCGACCTTGATCCCGGGATATCTGACCGACGACGTCAAGGTCACGCTGCACTCGGAGAACGGCATCCTCGGCACCGGGCCGTACCCCACGGAGGACAAGGTCGACGCCAACCTCATCAATGCCGGCAAGGAGACCGTCACCGTCAATCCCGGTGCAGCGTACTTCGATTCGTCGTTGAGCTTCGGCATGATTCGCGGCGGCCACATCGACACCGCGGTGCTCGGCGGCATGCAGGTCTCCAGAACCGGTGACCTCGCAAACTGGATGGTGCCCGGCAAGATGGTCAAGGGCATGGGCGGCGCGATGGACCTCGTGCACGGTGCCCGGCGCGTCATCGTCGTCATGGAACACACCGACCGCGAGGGGAACCCGAAGATCCTCGACGCCTGCACCTTGCCGTTGACCGGCCAAGGCGTCGTGAATCGCATCATCACGAACCTCGCCGTCATCGACGTCGTCGGCGACGGAACCCTCGCTCTCGCCGAGCTCGCACCCGGTGTCACTTCCGAAGAGGTCGTCGCCGCAACGGGATCCGCGCTCACGATCCCGTGACACCGAGCCCGTGAGACAGAACCCGTGAAACAACTGTGGGCTCGAACGTGCGAAACGTTCGAGCCCACAGTTCGACGTACTAGTCCGGGATCATGTCGAAGGTGTCCGGGTTCGGGCCGTTGCGGCCCTGCTCGCCCTTGTCCAGGGCGGTGATGGCGTCGACATCGGCAGAGCTGAGCTCGAAGTCGAAGATCTCGAAGTTGGCCTTCACCCGCTCCGGCGTGACCGACTTCGGGAAGATGATGTTGCCGCGCTGAATGTGCCAGCGGAGCACAACCTGCGCGACGGATTTGCCTGTCGCGTCGGCGATTCGCTGCAGTTCTGGGTCGTCGAGAACGTTGCCCTGCGCGATCGGCGACCACGCCTCGGTGGGAATCGCGTGCTCACGGCCGTACGCCCACACGTCGCTGTTCACGAAGTACGGGTGCACCTCGATCTGGTTCACGGCTGGCACCGTTTCGGTCTCTCTTGCCAGCCGGTCGAGGTGGGCCGGCTGGAAGTTGGAGACACCGATGTTGCGGGCGCGACCGTCGGCTGCGAACTCCTCCAACGTTTTCCACGTGGAGACGAAGTCGCCGTCGTAGCGGGTCGGGAGCGGCCAGTGGATGAGAAAGAGGTCCACGTAGTCGGTTCCGAGATCGCTGAGCGTCGCGTCGAACGCCTTCCGCGCATCGTCGGGCTTGTGAAAACCGTTGTTGAGCTTGCTGGTGACGAAGACCGATTCACGGTCGATGCCGGAGTTGCGGATACCTTCGCCGACCTGCTTCTCGTTTCCGTACATCTCGGCGGTGTCGATGTGGCGGTAGCCGATCTCGAGGGCCGTTTCGACGGCCTGAGCCGTCTTCTCGGGATCGATCTGGAACACGCCGAAGCCGAGCTGCGGGATCTGCTTGCCGTTTCTGAGCGTGACGTTGGGTACCTGAGTCATATCGCTCGGGTGCCCGCCCTCCCGCCGCTTCAAACCGGATGAAATGATGCCAACGTGATAGTGCAGCGCATCCGGCGCGTCGTCGATGGGGTTGCCGAGAATCTCGGCCGGTCCACCGCAGCTCTGACAGCCCCGACTCGGCACTTCGATCCGGCGCACCCGTGGTTCCTCACTGCGGTCGAGCGCGGAAACGACGACACCCGAATCGCAGCCTGGACCGAGGGCAACCGCGTCGAGAATCTGGTGCACGGCAAGACGTACTTCGCGGCGCTGGCGCAGGCACTCGAGCGGACCGAACGCGACGATCTTGTGCTCTTCACCGACTGGCGCGGCGACCCGGAACAGCTGCTCACCGACGACGGCGTGACCGTCGAGGATGCGCTTACGGCCGTCGCCCACCGCGGTGGCCTCGTGAAGGGCATGGTGTGGCGCTCGCACATGGAGACACTCGGCTTCACCGGTCCGAAGAATCGCAAGCTCGCTCTGCGGCTCGAGGAGGCCGGCGGCGAAGTCATTCTCGATCAGCGCGTATTGACCCTCGGAAGCCACCACCAGAAGTTCGTCGTCATCCGCTATCGACGGCCCGAGGTGGCCGACGTCGCGTTCGTCGGTGGCATCGATCTGGCTCGTGCCCGACGCGACGACGCCGATCATTTCGGCGATCCGGTCTCGCGTCCCTTCCCTCCCGAGTACGGCGAGATCCCTGCCTGGCACGACGTGCAGGTCCAGCTGGAGGGCCCCGCAGTGCGGGACGTCGAGGATGTCTTTCGCGAGCGCTGGGAGGATCCCGCAGCCCTGTCCCGCCTCCCCTGGCACGCCGTACCCGACATGCTGCGCGGTGTGACCAGGGAACCGTCGGAGCTACCGACTGCGGCTGCGCCCCCGGATCCGCGGGGCACGTGCTCGGTTCAGCTGCTGCGCACCTACCCGCGTCGGCGTCCCGCCTACCCGTTCGCCACCAAGGGCGAGCGCAGCGCGGCACGTGCGTACGCCAAGGCTCTGCACCGAGCAACCGAGTTGATCTACATCGAGGATCAGTACCTGTGGTCGGTCGACGTCGCGCGGGTGTTCGCTGCGGCACTGCGTCGCAAGCCGAACCTGCGGTTGGTGGTGGTGGTTCCCAAGCACCTCGACGACGACAGCAATCTCACCATTCCGTCTGCGCTGCTGGGACACTCGGCCGCACTGGGCGTCATCCGCGCTGCCGGCGGTGATCGAGTACTGGTTCTGGATATCGAAAATGACCGCGGCATACCGGTGTACGTGCACTCGAAGGTGTGCGTCATCGACGACATCTGGGCAGCGGTGGGTTCGGACAACTTCAATCGCCGCTCCTGGACCCATGATTCGGAGTTGACGGCCGCCATCATCGACGAAGAACGGGACACTCGCGAACCTCTGGACCCGGCAGGCCTGGGCGACGGTGCTCGAATTCACGCCCGCAACCTACGTCTGGAACTGATTCGCGAGCACCTCGGCCGCGCCGACGGTGACGACGCCGATCTGGTGGATCCCCAAGGATTCTTCGATGTGGTCTCGGCCAGTGCGACCGCGCTCGACAACTGGCACCGCAACCCGTCCTCGGGCCCGCGCCCTGCCGGCAGACTTCGCCGACACGAGATCTCCGTGCCACCCGTGTGGCAGCAACGACTCGCTGCCTTCGCGTACCGCCTGTTCGTCGATCCCGACGGCCGCCCGATCGGAATGCGCCTGCGTCGTCGTTTCTGACGTGCTCGTCGTTTCGGTCCTGACATTTCGGGCATGCACAGTCGGTGCCCTCCTCCTCTCGTGACCTCAGTGCTCTCGTCTTCGCCCCCTCCCCGCTGTTGACGGTGACCCTCGACAAAGCTCCCAACGGCAACACAGAACTGCACGTGCACGCCGGCGGCCAGGGCCACTGGATCGCTCGGATGGCCACGGTGCTCGGCCTGGACGTCACGCTGACGGGAGTGTTCGGCGGCGAGATCGGGGGCATTCTGCGCGACATCGTCGAGCGGGAGGGCATCTCCGTCGTCTCCGTCGACATCGGCCAGGAGAGCGGCTCGTACGTTCACGATCGCCGCAGCGGTGAGCGTGAAATCCTGGCCACGGTCGACCCACCACCGCTGGCCAGGCACGCCCTCGACGACCTGTTCAGCGCGGCCCTCGCCGCCGGTGCCCGCAGCGACGTCTCGATCCTCGGCGGACCGCACGAAGACGACATCGTTCCGCCCGAGGTGTACGAGAGGCTGTGCGCGGACCTGACCGCCCTGGGCAAGACGGTGGTGGCCGACCTGTCCGGACCGACCATGATCGCTGCGCTCGCCGGCGGCCTCACGGTGCTCAAGGTCAGCCACGAGGACCTCATCGCCGACGGCCGGGCCGAGTCCGAGGACCCGGCGCACCTCATCGACTCGATGCGGCAGATGCACGACGACGGCGCGGAGATCGTCGTGATCTCGCGGGCAGGAGATCCGGCCCTGGCGCTGGTGGACGGCGACGTGCTCGAAATAGTCACGCCGGGACTGCGCATGGTCGATCACCACGGAGCGGGCGATTCGATGAGTGCAGGCATCGCCGCAGGGCTGGCTCAGGGACTGTCTGTCCCGGAGGCGTTGCGACTCGGCGGCGGAGCGGGCACTGCCAACGTCACGCGGCGCGGCCTGGGTAGCGGGCGACGCGACCTGGTTCTCGGCCTCACCGAGTCGGTGGAGGTTCGTCCGTACAAGAAGGCAGGCAAGAAATGAGAGCCCTGATCACCAACGACGACGGCGTGCACAGCGAGGGCATCGCCCAGCTCGCGCGGGTGGCCGTGGAGGCCGGTCTGGACGTCGTCGTGGCCGCGCCGCACGAGGAGCGCAGCGGGGCCAGCGCGTCGTTGACCGGCATGGGCGTCGACGATCATCTCGGTATCGGATCCGTCGCCATCGCCGGCCTTCCCGATGTACCGGCCTACGCGGTGCAGGCGTCACCCGCTCTCATCGCGTTCGTGGCCACCCGCGGGGCGTTCGGCGACCCTCCGGATCTGGTGCTCTCCGGGATCAACCACGGACCGAACACCGGTGCCGCCGTCCTGCATTCGGGCACCGTCGGTGCCGCATTGACGGCGCTGACGCATCGGGTTCCGGCGATGGCACTGTCGTCGATCGCCACGGAGCCTGCCCATTGGGCGACGGCAGAGCACGTGGCCCGGATCGCGGTGACATGGATGATGTCCCACGGCCCGTCCGACGCGGTCGTCAACGTGAACATTCCGGACGTTCCACTCGCGGAGTTGGCGGGGATAGTGCCGGCATCGCTGGCCCGCTACGGTGCGGTGCAGGCCGAAATAGGTGATCGCGGAGAGGATTTCGTCACCGTTCGCTTCGACGAGATCCGAGCCGAGGACGACGATTCCGACGCATCGCTGTTGGCCCGCAGCTGGGCGACGTTGACGGCGATCCGCCCGCCGAGCGAGGTGGAAGGAATCGACCTGTCGGCGATGCGCGGCTGACCTGTGTCGTCCGAGCTCACCGAGATGTGTCGGTGGTGTCGTGCACACTGGGAACTATCACCGGACATGCCACGGACCTAGGGGGTCACCGCGTATGACGTTTCATTCTGTAGTTCCACCGTTTCTGCTCGAGCGGTTGCAGGGTGCGGGTGCTCGCGCCACGCTGCTCGCCGATCGTGAGATGCGTGCCGGACGCGAGGTGGTGCAGGCGCGTACCGCCATCGCTCCGCGGACCGGCGGCACGCTCGAGCGCACGATTTCCGATGCCGAGTCCACTCGCGATCTCCCCGGCCGACAGGTGCGTGCCGAGGGCGAGGAAGCAACCGGAGACGCTGCGACCGACGAGGCGTACGACGGCCTCGGTGCCACGTACGCATTCTTCGACGAGGTCTACGGGTATTCGAGTCTCGACGGTAGCGGGCTTCCCCTCGACGCGACGGTGCACTACGGCCAGGACTACGACAACGCGTTCTGGGACGGCTCTCGCATGGTGTTCGGCGACGGTGACGGCGAGGTGTTCGCTCGGTTCACCGTCTCGCTCGGCGTCATCGCCCACGAACTCGCGCACGGGTTCACGCAGTACACCACCCCGCTCGAGTACAAGGACCAGGCCGGCGCGCTGAACGAGTCCATCTCCGACGTGTTCGGCGCACTCGTCGAGCAGTACACCGCGAAGCAGAACGCCGAGGATGCGTCGTGGCTGATCGGTGAGGGTCTGTTCCTGCCCGCCGTTCAAGGAAAGGCGCTGCGCTCGCTGCTCGAGCCCGGCACCGCTTACGACGACGATGTCTTGGGCAAGGATCCGCAGCCGGCGAGTATGGACGATTTTGTCGTCACCACCGAGGACGACGGCGGCGTGCACATCAATTCCGGTATCCCGAACCGCGCCTTCGCCGTTGCCGCCACCACGCTCGGTGGTCCGGCCTGGGACCGCGTCGGTCAGGTCTGGTTCGACACGATGACGGTCGGCGGACTGTCACCGACGGTCGATTTCGCAGGCTTCTCCGCCGCCACGATCGCGGCGGCGAACGAGCGATTCGGAGCCGGTTCCGACGTTGCGAGGGCCGTTGCCACGGGTTGGTCTACCGTGGGGGTGAAGACAACAGGGCTCGAGTCCCTACCGAAGCCGAACGACGATCGGGTGTGATCGAGGGCAGATGAGCCTGCGCATCGAGGTACTGCGAACCGGCGGTGTCGCCGGGATGTCCAAGCGCGGCGTCGTCGAGACCGACGAGCCGGAATGGCAGTCGTTGGTCGAGGCCGCGCAGCCGTACATCGCCGATCAGCAGTCCACCGATCCGGCCGAGTCCAACGCCCGTGACACCTTCGTGTGGAGTGTGTCGGTGGGTGAGCACTCGTGCCGAGTGGGCGATTCGAGCCTGACCGGCCCTCTACGCGACCTCGCGGAGCGCACACTCCGCGAGGGTCGCGTCAAGTAGACAGGGCCTCAGGCCTTCCACTCCGCACTGCGTTCTTCGGTCGCCTGACCCAGTGCCTCGACGAGGGCGTCGACTCCGAAGTCCTTGCCGTACGAGGGCGTTCCCGGCTGCTGACGCCACGACTGGGCGAGGGTTCCGCCGTCGACGGGGTCGAATCCGAGCTCGTCGATCACCGAGAACACGATCTTCTTGGAATCGTCGTCGTCCCCGGCGACCGGCAGTGCGATTCGACCGCTGGTCCCGGCCGGCACGCCCTTCTCGAGTAGGTGCTTGTACCAAATTCCGTTGAACGCCTTGATCACCGGCTCTCCGAGTTGCTGAGACACCCACACACTTTCGGGCGTCCCACCCTCGATGTCCTCGATCGACCCGTCGCGCTGCTGCGGGTAGTAGTTGTTGGTCTCGATGATCGGGGCTCCCGGTTTGCGGGCGCTGACAATGCCCGGGGCCAGGTCGGGAACGTTCTTCTGCGGAATGCTGAGAAGCACCAGGTCGGCGTCCTGCGCGGCGTCGGCGGCCCACACCGCCGTCGCTCCGGTTTCCTCGGCCAAATCCGCCAAGGTCTCCGGGTCGCGCGAATTCGAGAATCGAACCTCGTGACCGAGTGCTGCCCACCGACGAACGAGGGTGCCGCCGATGAATCCGCTACCGATGATTCCAATTTTCATATCGAGAACCAACGCACCCGAACCGAAACAATTCCCGTCAGGATCCGACGGATACCTTCGACCGGGGACGGCCGAACTTCATGGCCTTGTCCACGACCTTGCCGTACCGCAGAACCGGCAAGTCGCGGAAGTAGTTCATGCGCAGCTTCCATGGGGTCTCGCTCCCCTGCCTCGGGAAGTTGTCGACGGCTCGAAGCACGTATCCCGCTGCGAAGTCCAGGAACGGTTCTTCGTCGACGGACGGATCGCGCTCGAGTTCGACGGTGCTATACCCCTTCTCGTCCATGTGCGCGAGCAGACGCATCACGTAGTTCGAGACCATGTCGGCCTTGAGTGTCCACGAGGCGTTGGTGTAACCGACGACGAAGGCGAAGTTGGGGATCCCGGTGAGCATCATGCCCTTGTAGGCCATGGTGCTGGGCAGGTCGACGTCGTTGCCGTCGATGCGGAACTGCGCACCGCCGAGCGCGGAGAGGTTGAGTCCCGTTGCGGTGACCACGATATCGGCGTCGAGGTGCTGGCCGGACTTCAGCTGCAGGCCGGTTTCGGTGAAGCGCTCGATGTGATCGGTGACGATCGAGACCTCGTCCTTGCGGATCGAACGGAACAGATCGTTGTCGGGCACCAGGCACAGACGCTGATCCCACGGGTTATAGGACGGGGTGAAGTGGGTGTCGAGGTCGTATCCCTTCGGCAGCCACCCCTCCTGCATCGTGCGGATCCGCTTCTTCATGAACTCCGGGTACTCCTGGCTCAGGGTGTAGATGAGCATCGCCATGGACACGTTCTTGAGCCGAGTCACGCTGTACGCCAACTTCTTCGGCAGTCGCTTGCGCAGGGTCTGCGCAATCGGGTCCTGCGACGGAAGCGAGAGGATGTAGCTGGGTGAGCGCTGCAGCAGCGTGACGTGCTCGGCGTCGCGAGCCAGGTTGGGGGCCAACGTGATCGCTGTTGCGCCGCTGCCGATGACGACGATCTTCTTGCCGGAGTAATCCAGATCCTCGGGCCAGTGCTGTGGATGAATCACCTGGCCGCCGAAGTTCTCCTGACCGGCGAACTCGGGGGTGAACCCCTTGTCGTAGTTGTAGTAACCGCTGCAGGAGAACACGAACGACGCGGTGATCGTGACTGTCTCGTCTGTATCGCTACGGTGCGCAGTCACCGTCCAGAACTGCTGCTCGGACGACCATTCGAGAGCGACGACCTTGTGATGGAACCGAATGTGCTTGTCGACGCCCGCTTCTCTCGCGGTCTCGACGATGTAGTTGCGGATGTCGGTGCCGTCGGCGATGGACTTCTCGCCCATCCACGGCTTGAAGCTGTATCCGAGGGTGTACATGTCGGAGTCGGAGCGAATCCCGGGATAGCGGAACAGATCCCACGTTCCACCGATCGCGCCGCGGCTCTCGAGAATGGCGTAGGTCTTGCCGGGCAGATCGTGCCCGAGGTGGCGCGCGGCCCCGATCCCGGACAGGCCGGCACCGATGATGAGGACGTCGACCTCGGGAGAGGGCAATACGGCAGTCATGTCAAAGATTCCTTCGATGTCCGATGTCAGCTGGTCTTGTTGCGAGCGCTCTCGGACCTACCGAGGCGGGCTACTTCTTCGTCCATCTTCGGCAGGATCGTCGGCACGTGCTCGAGCATGCTGCGATCACCGACCCGCGAGGTGATGACGGCTTTGAACCACGACGCCGCGCCCACCCACCGCGGCACGTAGACGCGCCGCTTGCGCTTGGCCAGGCCGTCGACGAATGCGTCGACGCACTGATCGACGGTCATGGTCTTGCCCAGCGGGCCGGGGAGCACCGCGAGCAGATCCTGGAAGGCGGTGAGATCGGATTTGGCGTCCTGCACCATCGGTGTGTCGATCCACGCCATGTGTGCGGAGCCG
Source organism: Rhodococcus sp. NPDC006774 (assembly GCF_040636045.1). NCBI lineage: Bacteria > Bacillati > Actinomycetota > Actinomycetes > Mycobacteriales > Nocardiaceae > Rhodococcus > Rhodococcus sp. NPDC006774. Next base: position 11,357 of record NZ_JBEYIW010000007.1, read on the forward strand.
ACGTCGACACCTCGGTAGTTGACCTCGAGCCGGAGCGCATTCGCAAAGTGTTCTGCTGCAGCCTTACTGGCGTTGTACGCGGCCAGGCCGGGGCAGGGGGTGAACGCGGCGAGCGAGGAGACGACGAGGACGTAGCCGTTGCGTTCGATGAGCGACGGCAGAGCGGCGCGGACGGTGTTGAACACGCCCATCACGTTGATGTCCATGACGCGTTGGAACGTGGCGGGATCGACTTGCATGATCGATCCGTAGCTGGCGATTCCGGCATTGGCGAGCACCAGATCGATGCCGCCGTACGCCTCGATTCCGCCGTCGACGGCGCGCTGCATGTCGTCGAGGTTCCGAACGTCTGCCACGAACGCCTCGGCCTTCAGCTGCGTCGCCAGCTCTCGCAGCGGGGCCTCGTCGACGTCGACGAGTACCAACCGGGCACCGCGTCCGGCCAGCGCACGCGCCGTTGCGGCACCGATTCCCCGTGCTGCTCCGGTGATCAGAACGACCTTGTTGCGTAGCGTCGACGCCGCCATGTGCTCCCCCTCCATCGGAATGCCTGTCTGCGAACACTTTGCATCTGATACCGAGCGGTGTCAAGATCTGTGTGTGTCCACGCATCACAGTGAAGTCGGCCGCACCTACCGAGGTGCCGACCCGCAGCAGCGGCAGCAGGAGCGTCGAATTCGCCTGCTCGACGCAGCCGTCGAGGTCTTCGGCACCACCGGCTACCGGACGGCAACCGTGGAGAAGGTGTGCAGCGAGGCAGGCCTGACCAAGCGCTACTTCTACGAGTCGTTCACCAACAGCGAGGACCTACTGATGGCGACCTACGCCCGCGCAACCGATGCCATGCGCCAGAACATCCTGGCCGGTGCCGCCGCCGAGGCCGACTCGACCGAACAGGTACTCCGAGCCGCTCTCACCGGCTTCTTCACCTTCGTCGCCGAGAATCCGAAATCTGCGCGCATCGCCTTCGTCGAGATTCTCGGGGTCTCGTCCACCGTCGACGCGCTCTACCGCAAGACCACGACCTCGTTCTCCGAGACGGTGCTCCAGGTGGCCGAGGGGGTCGGTTCCAGCCGCGGGCTCGCCGGGCCCAACCGTCGAACATTGGCCATGGGCCTGGTGGGTGCGGTCCTCACCATCGCCCAGCAGTGGCTACTCTCCCCCGAACGCGAACCGCTGGACTCGGTGATCGCCAGCGCCCACACCATTCTGGCCGCGGTGGTGTTCGGACGCGTCGACGGCTGAACGTCAGCTCAAGGCCTGCTCTGCAGCGGCTCCACCGGCTCGTCCGCAGTGGCACGCTCTCCTGATTTGACGACGACGACGCCGAGCAGAACCAGTGCGCCACCGGCCAATTGGATCGGTGCCGGTGCCTGCCCGAGCAGCAGCCACGCGAACACCAGTGCGGCAACGACTTCCATCAATCCCATGAACGACGCCAACCGCGACCCGAGGCGTCGGCCTGCCGCGATCCCGAGAACATAGGCCAGCGCGGCGGTCACGACGCCGAGGCCGATGATCGGAACCCACCACGGCACAACGGCATCGACGAAGGTGACGTCGGTGAGCGGGGCAGCGAACGGGACGATGCCGATCAGTCCGGCGACCAGCAGGATGAGCCCACCCGTGAGCAGTCCTGCCCCGGCGAGCACGATCGGCGGGAGTCCGTTGCTCTCGTCCGCGGACAGCACCCAGTAGACGGCCGCACCGACCATCGAGCCCAGCGCCCACAGCACGCCGACGGTGTCGACGTCGGCACCGGAGATCAGGTCGAGTACGAGCACAAGACCCATCGCGGCGAGCAGCGCGCCCACCACGGTCAGGCGGCCCGGACGTTGCTGGTGCCGGAACCACATCCAGCCGATGACGGCCACGGGCGAGGTGAACTCGATCAGCAGCGCCACGCCCACCTCCATCCGGCCGACGGCGTTGAAGAAGGCGAGCTGGCACCCTGCCACCGCGAAGGCTCCGTACGCGAGGAGCAGCTTCCAGTTCTTCGCCAGCAGGCTCCACCGCCCGCGCAACGCAAGGATCGACGGAATCAGCAGGACGGCTGCGGCGAGCAGAATGCGCGCGGTCACCGCGGCCCCGGCGGTCCAGCCTGCGTCGAGCAATCCCGTGGCGAGCGAGCCCGAAAGCCCGAAGGACGCCGCCGAGAGCAGCGCGAAACCGAGCCCCGAGAGTCGACGCGACCGTGCCGCAGCGTTGTGTTCGACCGCACGATTCAGCTGCGCGTCATGAGTGTAAGCCGTCATGACATGTGACAGTAGGCAGTGACTTGGTAAGGTGTCAACATGCTTTTTGCTCATGACGCGGAACTGTCGTTGTTGTCCGCCGTGGCATTGGTCAATTCCGCCGAGGACCCGGACACGTTGACCACGCGCGAGCAGTTGGCCGAGTTCATCTCCGAGCAGGGCTATTCCGGCCGCTTCGACGGCGACGAGGAGGAGCTCGAGGCGGTGAGAGCCCTGCGGCCGACCTTGCGATCACTGCTCACCAGCAGCCGAGACGACGCGGTGGTCGAGGTCAACCGATTGCTGGCCGAGTCCTCCGCCCTGCCGCGACTGGTGCGCCACGGAGACCTCGACTGGCACGTTCACGCGGTCGCCGACGACAGTCCGCTCGCAACCCGCATCGTCGTCGAAACCGCGATGGCCATGATCGACGTCATCCGCGCGGACGAGCTCTCGCGCTTCGACGTCTGCGCCGATCCGGACTGCAACGGGCTGGTCCTCGACCTCTCGCGCAACCGGTCCCGCCGATTCTGCAGCACCACCTGCGGCAACCGAGCAGCCGTCGCCGCGTACCGGGCCCGCAAGGCTCAGTAGCACCACGGGGGCTTAATCGATCGGCTTTCGGGTATCCGCCGTCCGAGCTGATCGAAAGGAATTGCCCCTATGGTCGAGAAAAGGCCTACCAAGACAAGCTGGGCCAGAGCAGTCGAGAACATGCTGGCCGTCATCCTGATCTTCGCCGGGATCGCCGCTGCGGGCGGTCTGATCGCCGCATTGGCGGGCGGTTTCGAGGGATGGGCGATCATCGCCGGAATTGCCGTGATCGTGTTGTTCGCAGGCGGATTCTTTGCCATCCGCGACGGTGCCCGACGACGCGCCCTCGAATCGAACACCGTCGTCTACGCCCCGGACAACACCGACGAATTGTTCGACGTGGACCCGAGTACCGGAGAGCGAACCCCGCACCGCGACTAGCGCGATCGTGCGGGTTCGCCCGGCCAGGTCGGTCAGAACGGATACTTCTGGATGTCCGACTGCATCGTGACCCACTGCAGGTCGCAGAAGGTGTCGAGGTTGACGGTGGTGCCGAAGTGCCCGCCCGAGCCCGAGGCCTTGGTTCCACCGAACGGGGCCACGGCCTCGTCGTCGATCGTCTGATCGTTGATGTGCACTGCGCCGGAACGGATTCGGTCCGACAACTCGTACGCCGCGAACGGATTGGCGGTGACGATCGCAACGGACAGACCGTATTCCGAGGAATTGATGATGTCGATGGCCTCGTCCACGGTGCGGTACGTCGTGATCGGCGCGACCGGACCGAAGATCTCCTCGGTGAACGCGGGTGAGTCCTTCGGCACGTTGCCGAGAACGGTCGGCCGGTAGTGGAGACCGTCGAACGTGCCGCCCGCGGCCAGTTCGGCACCGGCCGTCACCGTGGCCTGCACGATGCTGTCGACTCGCTTCAACTGGTTCTCGTCGATGATGGGCCCCAACGCATTCGACGGGTCGGTCGGATCTCCGACGGTGATGCGTGCGGCGATCTTCGCGAGCTCCGCCGTGTACTGCTCGGCGAGATGCTCGGGAACGAGGTGCCGACCCGACGCCATGCAGATCTGTCCCTGGTGCAGGAACGATCCCCACGCGCCCGCCGATGCAGCGGCCTCGATGTCTGCGTCGGGCAGCACGAGGAACGCGTTGTTTCCGCCGAGTTCGAGGTGGACCTTCTTGAGCAGCGGCGCAGCGGCTTCCGCGATTCTGCGGCCGGCGGCCGTGGATCCGGTGAAGGAGATGCACGGAACGTCGGGGTGCGAGACGAGAGCGGCTCCCACATCGGCGCCCGAGGGCAATACGTGCAACAGACCGTCCGGCAGGCCCGCTTCGGCGAAGATCTCGGCGAGGATCAGCCCACCCGAAATCGGCGTTCGCGGATCGGGTTTGAGAACGACGGCATTGCCGACAGCCAGAGCAGGCGCGACCGACCGCATCGACAGTACCGCTGGGAAGTTGAACGGGCTGATCACGCCGATCACGCCCATCGGAACGTAACGCCCCATCGAGAAGCGGGACTTCGCGCTCCGCAGTACCTGCCCGTAGGGCTGCGACGCCAGAGCGGCCGCCTCGGTCAGTTCGGCAAGAACCAAGCCGACCTCGGCCCCCGCCTTGCCGTGACCGGACCCCGATTCGGGAACCAGCCACCGCGTCAGACGCTCGGGGTTTTCCGCCAGGAGCGCCGCAGCCTTCGTCATGACCGACGCCCGCTCGGGGTAGGGCTTGGCGGCCCATTCTTTCTGCGCACGTGCGGCTTTCGCGACAGCACGATCGAGGTCGGCGACGTCGGCAGCACCGACGGTGGCCACAACCGACCCGTCGGACGGCGCGGTCACGTCGAGGGTTCCACCACCGCCGTCCACCCATCCGCCGTCGAATATCTTCGCCGTCCACGCCAGTGTGTTCGCCATGTCAGTCCTGCTCTTTCTTTCTCGATGTTCTTTCTTCGTTACCGCTGGGCTGCGATCGCTGCGTCGAGCACCTCGGCCTCGGCCCAGGATCCGTGGAACGCGAACGGAACTCGGACGGGAAGCTTGACGCGTGCGAGAGGTTCGCGGGTGAACGCGTCGGCCTCGTGCACCAGTAGCTCGGACAGTCCGGTCGCCGGATTCCACCACAGGGTCAGCAGATATCCGTCGTTCTCGGCGCTCGCTCCTCGACGCTGGACGAAGACCGGTTCGCTGGGGCTGGTCAACCCGTCGGGCCCTTCGAGCACGATCGTCTGACCGGTGGAGAAGTCATGGCGCGCAAGCCCATCCGTCAGGGTCAACGGCGACAGATCACGGGTGGTGGCGAAGTAGCCGAAGCGATTCTCCTTGCCCAGCCACGCGTCGTTGATCTTCGGGAATTCACCCGCCACTCCGCTGTGCATGTGCTGGGTGGTCGTCCTGGTCGCGGTATCGAGCACGAACCGCCAGGCCATCGCAGGTGGAAACCAGGAGTGCGAGTCGATCGGCTCGTCCGAGTCGTCGACCGGATTGCCCAGACGCGCGATGACGTGCAGATCCACCACGATTCCTGTGGCAGTTTCATGCGCGTTGAAGAAGTGCGTCGGGGCCAGCATCAGGCCGGTGTCGTACCAGGTCACCTCATGGGTGCGACGGTCGAGAACGGCGAACCTGCTGCCGTTCGGTGTAGCCGATTCGTCCCAGAGCACACCGGGCCGCCCCGCCATGATGCGGTCGAGGCGGAACTGGTTGGGCGAGATGAGGAAGATCGCGAGGTGTTCGCTCACGATGTAATCGTGCACCATTGCCGGACAACCCATGTCGAAAGTGACGGTATCGACGACGGTGCCGCTGGTATCGGCCTCGTACCAGGTCAGATTCGGCCCGATGGCAGAGTAGAAGAGCATGTTGCCCGTCGACGGTTCGATCTTGTAGTGCGCCGTGCACAGGATGTCGAGTGCGCCACCGAAGTCGTACGTGCCCTGCGTGTCGAGAGTTTCGGGGTGCATCGAATGCGGAAGTCCGCCTTCGTAGTACACCAGCAGATGGTCGGCGAACAGGCCGACGTTGGTGTTGGCGACACTCTTGGACGGCGGCGCGCCCACGGGCAGATCCCGCCTGGCCTTGCCCGAACCGTTGACGAAGCCGCTGTACAGCGCTTCCCCGGCCTCGACCTCGATCTTCATCGTGTCGGTGTGCACCCACTTCATCCGGAACGACGCCTTGCCGTCGCGGATGTAGGTGCCCGCGACTCCGCCGTCGCCCTCCCACCAGTGGTAACGGTCGGTGTCGAGTGGCTCGAAGCGGGGATTGTCGGCAATTCGGAACAGCGCGCCGGCGAGGTCGTCGGGGAGTTTCCCGATCACCTCGAGGTCGAATGCCTCGGTCTCCTCGTGCCAGGGCGCGAACGGCCCGTTCAGGAATTTGTTGGACGTGTTCCAGTCGACGTCCGCGTTGTGCCGCGGAGTCGCAGGAGCGGTGCGTCGGACCAGTGTCGTCGGGAGCGGGGTCGGTACTTCACGCATAGCTGATGCCTTTCGTCTCGATGTAGGACAGTTCGGAAGGGCTCGGGGAAGATCCGGTCCACGACGCCACTGCTGCTCCGACTGCGGCTCGAACGTCGTCACCATCGTGCGGATGCCACGCGGCCGCGACGAAGCGGTCGGGCCGGATGAGCACGAATCTTCCTGTATACGTGCGCATCTCGTCGTCCAACCGGCCGTCGACGTCGAGCAGAACGTTGATGCCGTCGATTCTCGGTACCGTGCCGTCGGTGGGCACGACGGCCTCGACCGCATGCAGGCCGCGCGCGACTGCGCGCGCGTGCGCCCAATCCACCGTGTCGTGCACGTCGACTCCCACCAGCGCCCAACCGGTTCCGAGGATCTCGTCGAGCGGGCGGATGGTGCGGGTCGCCGAGTCGAAGGCCCGGGGTTGCCCGATCACGCTCCCGGTGTCGTCGCCGGGGAGTACGAGCCCGTCGGAGAATCGGTAGGGCGGACGGTAGGCCATGGTCTCGAACCAGCGTCGCCCGTTCACGGTGGCCAATGCGGCTCGGACCAACCCGTCGCGCCTGGCCGCGATGCGAGGATTGGTCGTCATCACCACGCGGCCCAACCGCTCGGATGCGCGTACCACCGCGGCTGCGTGCGGGCCACGCTCGGATTGGTATGTGGCCAGCACACTTTCGTGCAGGCAACCCTCGAGCACGCCGGCCAACTTCCACGCCAGGTTCGCGGCGTCGCGAATGCCGGAGTTCAGACCTTGACCGGCGAACGGCGGCATCATGTGTGCGGCGTCGCCGAGCAGGAAGCAGCGCCCGAGCTGCCATCGATCGGCCACGAGGCCGTGGAAGCGATAGTTGACGGCTCGTTCGACCTGCGCTGGTGTGATCGGCCGGTAGCGCGAGACGAGCTTGTCGATGAGCTCGAACGGTGGCGCGTCGGTGGCCGTGCCCTCGCCCTCGAACAGGCGGAATTCGTATCGACAGCGGCCACCGAGACCGGGCACCACCACGTGCGGCCTGCTCGGATCGGCGTGGTGCATACCGTAGCGCTCGGTGTGCGGGTCGCCGAGCGTGTCGACCACCAACCACAGTTCCGGGTGGCTGCGCCCGATCATGCCGATTCCGAGCAGGTTTCGGACGGTCGATCGTCCGCCGTCGCTACCGAGGAGATAACGAGCCCGCACCGTGCGTCCACCCGCTTCGATGGCCACGGCGTCCGCGTCCTGCACGATCGACGTGACCTCGGTGTCGAACCGTACGGTGACATTGCGCGCCGTATGCAGCGCCCCGGCCAGTACACGCTCGAGATCCGGTTGCGCGAACGGGTTCTTGAAGGGGTAGCCCAGTCGGTAGGCACTCTCCGCGCCGCCGTGGAACAGCGGTTCGTCGTCGAGGCCGTAGTAGCGGGTTCCGGTGCCGGGCACGACGATCGGCAGGATCTTGTCGATGACGCCTGCCTGCTGGTAGGTGCGCAGTGCCTCGTCGTCGATGCTGATCGCTTTGGGTTCGTCGCTCGTCGTCGAGCGCCGCTCGAGAACGACGACGCGAAGCCCTCGTGCAGCGAGCAGCAGGCCCGCGGTCATACCGACCGGACCGGCACCGCAGATCGCTACGTCGTAGAGGGTGTCGAATCTCTTGTCCACACCACCAAGGTAGCGCGCATCACGTTAAATAGGAATGCTGTCCCATAAAATAGGACATGCTACGAGCTGACGACGGCCAATCGTGCGGACAGAGCATCGGCCGCCGCCCGCACCGCGGTGACGAGCACGTCGGTCCGGTCCTCGGGAACGCGACGCCTGATCGCCACGATGCTCAATGCGGCTGCCACCGAACCGGACTCGTCGAAGATCGGTGCGGCGATTCCCATCGCATCCGGATCCACCTCGGCGACGGTCAGGCCGTAGCCAGTGGTCCGGATCCGGTCGAGGCGATCGACCAAGCGATCGACGTCGGTCAACGTTCGATCGGTGAAGCGCTGCAGCTCGTGCCGACCCAGGATCGAGCGGATCTCTTTCTCCGGCAGCCAGGCCAGGAGCGTCAATGCCGATGCGCCGGCGTTGATGGGCAGCCGACTCCCCCGCTCGTAGCTCAGGCGCACCAGCTGCTTGGCCCCCTCGCACCGCTCGATGCACACAGCCGTGTCGTCGACGAGCCTGGTGAGCAACACGGTTTCACCCACCTCGTCGGCCAGTTCGCGCATCACCGGCTGGGCGATGGTCGTCAATCCGTAACCGCGCCGGGCCAATCGAGCAAGTTCGAGTACTGCGACACCCAACCGAAAGCCGCCGTTGGGAGCTTCCTCGAGAAACGATGCGCCGACCAACGTCTGCAGATATCGGTACGCCGTGGAGCGGGCGCTACCGAGGGCCTCGGCGACGTCGTTCGCGCTGATCTGCAGGCGATCCTCGGTGAACATTCCCAGGATTATCAGTGCGCGGTCGGCCGTGCTGTTGCGTTCTCTGTATCCACTCGTCTCCGATGCCATGTTTCCATCCTAGTTCTGATTGTCAGGACTGCAGTGTCATCAAATGAATCTTTGCCCTTGACAGCTGTGATCCAGGCCATGAACACTGTCCTGTATTAGACAACAGTAGTCCTGCTTTACAGGACACGGCCTCCGGACGAGGAACTCATGAAACCCACCCAACCCAAGCTGGATCGCGGCACGCTCATCGCCTGCTGCCTCGCGATCGGCGTCGCCCAGATGGGCGTCTCGCTCGCAGCGCCCATTCTCGGTGTGATCCAACGCGACCTCGGAGCGAGCGCTGCGGCGCTGGCGTGGATCCCGGCCGCGTTCATCCTTCCCACCGCCATACTCGAGCTCAACTTCGGCGTACTGGGCGACATGTTCGGCCGCAAGAGGCTGCTCGTCTGGGGTGGCGTGCTCGTCTTCGTCGGAGACGTCGTCGCCGGAACGTCGGGAACTCTGACGCAACTGATCGCCGGGCAGGCCATCGCCGGACTCGGTGCTGCAGCAATCTTTCCCACGTCACTGGCGATGCTGGTCTCGGCAACCCCCGAACGTCAGGAGCGAGCCCGCGCCCTGTCTCTCTGGGCCGTCAGCCTGGCGTTCGGTGCCATGATCGCCCCGCTGATCAGTGGCTTCGCGGCCGAACACTTCAGCTGGGGCTGGTCGTTCGCCATTCCCGCCGTGCTGGGTCTCGTCACCGCAGCGGTCAGCGCCGCGGTGATCGTCGACTCGCGTCATCCCGCCGGGCGCGGACTCGACTGGCCCGGCCAGATCACCATCGCCGTCGCTTTGCTCGCCCTGCTGTACGCGGTGATCCAGGGCTCCGTGGACGGCTACTCGAGCCCCGTCATCGTGGGCACTTTCGTTCTCGCAGTGGCGGCATTCGTCGCGTTCGTCATCAGCGAGCAGCGAGCCCGCACCCCGATGCTGAATCTCGCGCTCTTCCGTACGCCGGCCTTCGCAGCGGCCGCCCTGATCGGTTTGCTCGCGATGTTCGGCTTCATCGGAACCGCCTACGCGCTCAGTGTGAAGCTCGAAGCGATTCTGCACGTCAGCCCGCTGCAGGCCGCTCTACCGTTCGCCCTCATCCAAGCCGTACCGCTGCTCCTCACTCCGTTGCTTCCGCGCCTGTTGATGCGCGTCGCGGCGCGCACGCTGCTGGTCACCGGGCTGGCGGCACTGGCCATCGGTCAGATATGGATGGCTCAGCTACCCGGTGACTCCACCTCGCTGCTCGCGATGACCGGCCCGATCCTGCTGCTCGGCACCGGCTTCATCACCATGTTCACCGCACTGACGGCCGTCGCCGTCGGAGCCGTCGCCATCGACTACGCCGGAATGGCAAGCGCAGTAACCAGTCTCGTCCGCGAGACCGGCCAGAGCCTCGGCCCCGCGATCGTCAGCGCCGTGTCCTTCGGAGTTGCCGGAGCCACCCTCACCTCCAGCCTGTCCGACGGTTCCCTCCCTCCCGAGGCGGTGGGCGTGGCCTCCGGCGTCGCCGAGCAGGGCGGGCCGTTGGCGGTGGCCAACGCCGATCTCGGCCCGATCTCGGATCTGGTTGCACCGCTTGCCCGTACGGCTCTCGAAACCGGCCTGGACATCGGCATCTACGTCTGTGCCGGAGCCACCGTCCTGGCCGCGGTCATCGCCCTCGTCATCCCCGGCGGAGCCCCGAAGGGCCTCGATGCGGCCCCGATCGATGCGGCAGCGTCACCTGCGGCCGGGCGACTGCTGCCGGCAGGTGAGTGAGATGTCCACGCCCACTCTGAATCACGTCTTCACCCTCGACGTCGAGCTGGCTCCCCCGGTGGTCATCGGGTCGACCCCGCACGGAATGCGTCGGGTCATCCCGATCACCGGCGGCCGATTCCACGGACCGGCCGGATCCGGAACCATCCTGCCCGGCGGTGCGGACTGGAACCTGGTGCGCACCGACGGCGTCACCCATCTGTGGGCCCGCTACACGATCGTCACCGACGACAACGTGCCCATCATGGTCACCAACGAGGGCTGGGGTACGCAGGACGACGCCACCATGGAGCGCATCTTCGCCGGCGGCGGTGCCGACATCGACCACTGGTACTGCTCCACCAACCCTCGATTCGAAGTGGCCGACCCACAGTGGAACTGGTTGAACCACAGCGTGTTCCTCGGCCAACTCTCGCCACCGAACCGCGGCGACCAGGTTCGGATCACCGTCTACACCGACGCCCCCGTCCCCACCCCATCGACGCCCCGAAAGGCGGATCACTGACATGACCACTCCCACCCGAAACAGACTGCAGGAAGGTGGTGCCGTGGGAACGCTGCGGCAGACCGCTGTCTCGCACATCGGTTTCACCGTTCCCGACGTCGCCGCCACCGCCGACTTCTACGGCCGCACCGTCGGTCTGACGGTGCAGGAAGAACTCGCGGGCGGAGGCCTGCGCCTCGGCTGGGGTCTCGGACACCACGTTCTCGACCTGACCGAGGGTCCGAAAGGACTGTCTCACTACGGCTTCGAGGTACGCGACATCGACGGCCTCGACGGTATCGCCAAGAGACTCGCCGACGCAGGCCACCACGTCGCCGAGCTGGATCCCGCCGTGCTCGACCATGCCGTCGGCGCTCCGTCGGGCATCTCGGTGACCGACCCCGACGGCACGACGGTGCATTTCCACGGGCCGGTCGCACGGCAGGGCGAGAACGCCGCCGATCCGGGACGACGCCCGATCAAGTTCCAGCACACCACTCTCGGCACCGACAACGTGGCGCAGATGGTCTCGTTCTTCGTCGACACCGTCGGGTTCCGCATCTCCGATCAGCTCGAGGACGGCAAGTTCGCGTGGCTACGCAGCGACCGCGATCACCACACTTTGGCCGTCGTCGAGAACGGCAACCCCGGCGATCTCGACCACTACTCCTACGACCTCGCCGAGTGGGAGGACTTCAAGTCCTGGTGCGATCGCCTCACCGAGATCGGCGTCGACGTCGTCTGGGGACCGGGACGTCACGGCCCCGGCAACAACCTGTTCGTCTTCTTCGACGATCCGGCGGGTAACCACATCGAGCTCTCGGCCGAGATGGAGAAGTTCCACGACGACCGAGCCACGTACGTGACGCGGCAGTGGCGTCCGGTACCGGCGTCGGTGAATCTGTGGGGCGGACAACTGGCCAGCTGGCGCAAGACGAGTGAGAGCGAGATCTGACCGATGGCCTACATCAGCTACGAACACAACGGAATTCGTGGAGTCGGGGAGGTCGACGGCGATGCGCTGATTCCGCTACAGGGCATCGCTGCGATCGGGCGTTCCAGTTCGCTCGAGGCACTCGCCGGCGCCGATCGACTGACCGAGGAGCGCCTGCCGATCGCCGACGTGCGCGTCCTGCCCGCAGTCACCGACCCGGCCCGAGTGATCTGTGTCGGTCTGAACTACCGCGACCACATCGCCGAAACCGGACGCGAGTTCCCTACGTACCCGGTGATGTTCCCCAAGTACGCCTCCAGCCTCATCGGTGCCTACGACGACATCGCCGTCCCGCCGGAAAGCTCCGAGGTGGACTACGAGGGCGAGATGGCGGTGATCATCGGACGCACCGGCCGACGCATCACCGAGGAGAACGCGTTCGATCACGTTCTGGGTTACACCGTCGCCAACGACATCACGATGCGCGACTTCCAGTACAAGACGCACCAGTGGATGCAGGGAAAGGCATGGGACGCAAGCACTCCCCTTGGCCCCCGCATCGTCTGCCCCGGCGAGGTGGACCTCGGGAGCTGCGGCATCCGCACCGTCGTCAACGGCGAGAAGGTACAGGAATCGGATCTGTCGCAATTGCTGTTCACGGTGCCGAATCTGATCGCGACCATCTCCACGTTCACCACCCTCGAGCCGGGTGACGTCATCCTCACCGGCACCCCCGGTGGCGTCGGATATCGCCGTAAGCCGCAACTGCTGTTGAAGCCGGGTGATCAGGTGTCCGTCGAAATCGACTCGATCGGCATCGTCGAGAACCTACTGGTGGCGGAGACGATCTAGAACTTCCCACGGCCGAATCGGACCGACGGCAGGGAACCGGTCAGCGCGAGTCGTCCCGCAGTGCCGCCACCATGCTCGAGCTCGGCGCATATCGGCTGATCCACGTCGCCTGGACTGCGTGGTAGAGATCTGGCTTGCCACTCCACACCGTCGCGGCCGGACGATTGCTGCTGTCGAGTTCGTGATGCCAGGACCCGTCCACGCGGTCGACGAAGTACTCGGCGGCGACATCCCACCAGGTTCGGTAGTCCTGCTCGTAGCGGTCTTCTCGGGTGTGGCGGGCCAGGGTCGCGGCCGCGCCGATCGCCTCGCACAGCACCCAGTGCAGGCGCTCGGTCACCACGGGGTGGCCGGACCAGTCGGTGGTGTACACGAACCCCGGTGTCGGCCCGGGCTGCCAACCATCCTGAGCCGCGCGGTGATACAGAGACTTCGCCGACTCGACGTAGTCGTGGCCCTGCGCGCTGGCGGCAACCATGCTGGCCTGCACCAGAAGTCGTGCCCACTCGAACCCGTGGCCGACCGTCGCCCCGTAAGGCTTGAACTGGTTGGCGGTGTCGTCCGAATTGAACTCGAGCTGCGGGATCCACTGGGCGGTGAAGTGTTCCGGGATTCGGTGGTCGTTCTCCTGCGCCCAGCCGATCACGTTGTCGCAGATGCGGACTGCACGTTCACGCCAGATCGTGGGCGCACCCGCATCGACGGCAGCCAACAGCGCTTCGACCATGTGCATGTTGGCGTTGATTCCGCGGTAGTCGTCGAGTACCGACCAATTCGCAGTCCAGGTGTCCGCACACATTCCGTACTGCTCGTCCCAGAATCGTGCAGCCACGATGTCGAGGGCTTCGTCGAGAAGACCCCGACCGTCAGGGTGCCCCGCGGCGGCGGCAGCCGAGGCGGCCAGCACCACGAACGCATGCGTGTACGCGTTCTTGCCAGCATCGGGCGAGGTCGCGTCGGAGCTGGACTCGAACCAACCGCCGTTCTCGCTGTCTCGCAACGACGTCAGAAGTCCGTCGAACACCCGATCGGCCTTTCTGCGGGACCCCGGCCGACCCAGCATCGAGGCGAGAAAGTGCACATGCGCCATCCGAGCGGTGATGTACGTATGCGCCGGGTGATCGAGGTCCGGGTTGCCTTGATCGTCCAGCCACACCGCGCCACCTGCGGGGTGGTCGAGTGAGGTTCCGAAGTCGAGAAGGCGAGACGATTCGGTGTCGAGCCACAACTGATGAGAGGGAAGGGTCCACCAACTGCGACGATGTCCGGAGCTCATGTGTTCATTGTGCGCTGTGCTCGACGCACTGGGTCGGAGTCAGCGAGAGACGCTGTAGCGCAGGTAGACCCAACCCGCGGCCTGGAACACACGTTGTTCCTCCAGGGCCAGGTCGAGGTGCCGTCCGACGGGAAAGTAGGGCTTCCCGCCACCCAGAATCGTCGGGACGAGGATGACCTCGTACTGATCGATCTCGTCGACGAGCGACTCGGCCAGGGCAGCCCCTCCGACGGCCAACGTGCCCTCGGTTTCTCGCTTGAGACGCTGCACCTCCGCGACGGCATCGACACTGCGCACCAACCGGCAGCCGTCGGCCACCGAGTCGAGAGTGTCGGAGAAGACGATCCGCGGCGTGTCCACGTACAGCCGAGCGAACTCCGCCTCGACGTCGTCACCGTCGGCGCGCGCCGGGTCTGTCCAGTAGTCCTCCATCGCGTCGTAGAGTCGACGCCCGAACAGGAAAGCGGCGGTCGCCTCAGTCTGACGGTTGGAGAAGCTGTGCGTCTCGTCGTCCGGCATGGAGAAGTCGAGACTGCCGGTGGGATCTTCGATGAATCCGTCGAGAGAAACGTGCATGTTGTAGGTCAGAATGGCCATGTCACTCCTGGGGTCGGGTGGATTCGACAGTATGGACTTCGACGCCCTCCGGAATTCACCGGTGAGCGAGTCAGTCCAGGATCGCAGTTGCCTCCACCTCGACGAGGACGTCGGGCTCGAAGAGGTAGTCGACGCCGATCAGCGATGCGGGTGGCATCGGAGTCGGCAATCCGATCTCCTCGGCGACGCGGGTGACGCCGTCCATGAACTCACCGATCCGCTCCGGGGCCCACTGCGTGACGTAGAACGTCAGGCGCAGTACGTCGTCGAATGTCGCTCCGGCACCGGTCAATCCGATCGCTGTATTGCGCAGTGCCTGCGCGACCTGCCCGGCGAGGTCGTTTTCGGCGACCGTCGACCCATCCTCGTTCCGCGCGATCTGACCGCTGACGTGGATATGCCGGGATCCCTGCCCCACCGCTACGTGGTGATACGGGGTGGGTTGCATCATGCCGGACGGAGTGAATCGAGTGACGCTCATGAAGTTCCTTTCGTCGTGACCGAAGCCAGGTATAGGATTGATACCTGGTACACAAAGGACACTTCAAGGGAACCTGGTTTCATGACCGATACCGCCGACGGCAACGCAGAGCTGACCATCAGTGCCCCTCACCGCGAACTGTTGGATCAGGTGCTGGACAAATGGTCGCTTCAGGTGCTCAACGAATTGTGCGAGCGCCCCTGCCGATTCAACGATCTCCGCCGTGCAATTCCGACAGTGACGCAGAAGTCCCTCACCGCAACTCTCAGGAAGCTCGAACGCAACGGCATCATCGAACGCATCGTTCTGAGCACTCGCCCGGTGGCGGTGGAATATCGAATCACACCGCTGGGCAAGACCCTTCGGGATCCCGTCGACGTACTTCTTGCGTGGGCAACTCGGCACATGGACGAAATCGACACCGCCCGAAATCGATTCGACGCTCCCTGATCCACTCACCGCAGCAGTGTGCTGCCCGAATGTCCTGAGATCTCGGAGAAGAGGTACACCCATGACGAGCCATTCACAGCATTCCACCGCACGCGCTGACGCCGTGCTGTCCGGCCTGGCGACGGTGATGCAACCGAAGAGTGCAATCACCGTCGGGTCTGCACGTACGGCGATCGCGTTGGCGTCCGCTCTCGAACGGTCCACAACCGCAGCGGTGCCGCGACTCCGGACCTTCGCCACCGATCCGAGCGACTCCAGCGTCGACGACTTCGTTCAGGAACATCGGCCGAAATTCGACTTCGTCGAGTCGGTCACCGACTCCCTGTTCGACTTGTCCCCTCGGAATCTACGAGACATCGGCCCGTTCGACCTCGCCTGGATCGACGGTGAATCCCTCGTGGAGGACGCGCGGTTCCTCCGTACTCTGTGGCCACACGTTGCGGTGGGTGGAGTTCTCGCCGTCGAGAACTCATACCTTCCGGCCGGGGACAACCCGCTGTGGAACGCGATCGTGCGCTTCGGCGCCGACGACGTCGAGACCCTGACGCTTCCAGGAATCGGCCTCATGAGGAAGCGGTCGGAGCCCCCTCGCGAGGTCGATTTCACCGACGAGATGATGTCCGCCACCGGGGTTCCGGTGCGGTTCGAGTCCATCGGCGTGCACGACGATGCGCCGCTGCTGGACCACGCGACCGGCGTACTTCATGTCCTGGCGGATCCGGATCTTCGGGCGGTCCTCTTCGCGATCGGCAGTGGAGTCTCGACAGTGGCCGAGCTGCAGTCCCACACGTCACTGGCCGACCGTGCACTACACAAGGCAGTCGCGCGCCTGTTCGCCCTGTCGGTGGTGACCCGGGTGGACGATCGCCTCGTCGTGGACGAGAACACGTTCGAGAGTTTTCGCGATCTCCCGCGAACAACGCCCCCGCCGACGCGGATGGCCCGATACAGCCGTGATCGTGCCGAGTTTCTGAATGCGATTGCACAGCAACTGAGTTCGACGACATGGGCGTCGGAGCACCAGGTCAACGAATTGTGCAGGTTCTTCGACGACGACTACGCGACACTACGGCGCGAGCTCGTCGATACCGGATTTCTCGAACGAGACGGTGCGGGCTCGATGTACCGGGCCAGAAGTGCGACGTAGAACGACCTCCAGCCCGCGGCGGGGTCGGGCTTCGTCAGGTCCAGTACAGAAGCTGCGCGTCGGGTAGGACGGATTCGAGTTCTTCCACGAACCACGTCCGCATGTCCGACATGGTGTCCTTCGGGTAGACGTACTTCACGCCGCCGAACTTGTTCCTCTTTGCCGTGCGGGCACTTTCGTCCATCTCGAGCTTCGTCCCCGGGTACCAGCTCAACAGCACGTCCTTGCTCGACGGCGTGAACCGATGAGTGATGATCTCGGCGGTCAGGTCCAGATCGGGAACGCCGCGCAGCGCATCGGCGACGGTCGAGAGAAGCCGACCGTACTGCTCGCGCCACCCCGGAATGGGCATGATCGGCGCGATGGTCAATCCCACTCTATATCCGGCCAGCGCAAGCTGCCGTAGCGCCTCGATTCGAGCAGGCATCCGCGCAGTTCCCCCTTCGAAACGATGCGCGATGTCATCGGCATTGACCGACAAACGAACTCGCGTGCGACGTCCGTGATCCAACGTCACCAACTCGGTGACGTCGTCGAACTTGGTCGTGAAGCGTAACGACACGCCATCGCCGTACTCGCCCGCACCGACTCTGCGCACGGCCTCGGCGAGGGATCCCGTCACATGCTCGATTCCCAAAGGATCGGTGTAACAGGACAACTCGAAGGTCGTCCCTTCGTGGCCTCGCTCCTCGGTGCCGGAGGTGATGGTGCCGCTGCCGGCATGCGTACCGATTCCGGCCAGAACGTCGTCGAGATTGGCGAACACCCGGGTGATGGGCGGCCCGGACAACGACCCCGCCAGATAGCAGTACTGACAGTGCGCCGGGCACCCCTTCGCCAGGTCGATGCGCCAGTCGGCGCTCGGCGGAATCGGTTGAGGTTTCAGCACACTCGGCGGCGCAACCACCACGGCCATCGTCGTCTTGGCACGGGCGTAGGTCTCTCGCTCGGTCTCCCCGCGCAGGCCCGTCAGACGGTCGCCCGGCAGCACGTCGATCTCGGTCACGCCGGCCTCCTCACACCGGCAAACGATCTCCGCGGTGTGCGGCAGCTCCGACGCGGACCGCGTGATCAGGACGCGCGACGGCGTCCACAGCCGAGTAGGGGCAGAGAAAGCGTTGTCCATTACCGGAGTCCAACGCCCGTCCGTCGTGGATCCTTCCCGTCAGGTGCTACGAGACCCAGGTGTTCGACGGAATCTCAGCGGGTCTACCCAACAGATATCCCTGCCCTTGAACAGAACTCGGCAAGGCGTCGAGCTGGGCGAGGGTCTCGATCCCTTCGACCACGCACCCCAGATGCAGATCTCGGGCGAGATTGATGATCGCCCGAACGATGCTGCTGCTCGTCTCATCGCTGGTCATCGTGGCGGTGAACGATCGATCGATCTTCACCGCGCTCACCGGCAGCGTGGCCAGGTACCGCAAGCTCTCGAATCCGGTGCCGAAGTCGTCGATGGCGATGCCGACACCCAGCTCACGCAGTTCACCGAGCTGACGCAGCATCGAGGACCCCGACTCGAGCAGCACCGACTCGGTGAGCTCGAGAACGAGGTCCTCCGGAGCCATTCCGTGCCGCCCCAGCGCCGCGCCCACCACCACGGCCATATCCATGTGTTGAGCCTGTCGGGCACTGAGGTTGACGGCCATCGTGACCGGGATGCCGACCCCCGAACCGCGCGGGTGCGCCGCACGCCACCGCACCAGAGTGCCCAGCGCGTCGTCCAGCACCCGCTCCCCGAGCTCGGAGATGAGACCGGTGTCCTCCGCCACGGGAATGAATCGGTCCGGTGTGATCCCTGCGCCGTCGTCGTCACGTAGGCGCGCGAGTGCCTCGAAGCTCGTGAGCGCTCTGCTGCCGAGGTCGTAGACCGGCTGATAGGCAACGGTCAGCGTCGCGGCGCCGCGGTGTTCAGGATCGAGGGCACCCCGCAGGGTCTGCTCGATGTAGGCACGCTCGAGGGCGTTCGCGCGCAGCGCGTCGTCGAACAGTTCGATCCGGTCCTTACCGAGCTGCTTGGCTCGGTACATGGCGGAGTCCGCGTCCCGCAGCACTTCCTGCGCGCTGGCACCCTTGCGAACCAGCACCATGCCCACGCTGGCCGACACCACGTACTGGCTGCCCTGGTACACGATCGGAGCTGCGAGAACCGCCCGGATGCGCTCGGCGACGCGCTCCGCCAAGCCTGCACCCGCAAGCTTGCCGGAACCACGTTCGGCGGGCAGCGCGTCGACGACGAGAACGAACTCGTCGCCGCCGACTCGGGCGATCGAGTCGTTGGCACGCAGCACCGACCGCAGACGTCGAGCAACCTCGACGAGAACCGCATCGCCGGCAGCATGACCGCCGGTGTCGTTGACGCGTTTGAATCCGTCCAGATCGCAGAACAACACGGCTGCAGCAGCGCCGGTGCTCTCACCGCGCTCGATCGCCGAGCCGATCCGGTCCAGCAGCAGCATCCGGTTGGGCAGCCCGGTCAACGGATCCTGGAGAGCTGCCCGCTCGAGTGCCAGCTCTGCCTCGACGACGTCGGTCACCTCCCGCACCACCGAGAGCACCTCGGCAACCTCCCCCGACGGTCCCCGACGAAACGGCGTGGTGCGTCGCGACAGCCACCGCAGTGAGCCGTCGGCTGCTCGCGCCCGGTAGCGGATCGTGACGCTCTCCCCCTCGGGCAGCGACGCCGCTTGCCGGTCCGCGGCTCGGACGACGCCGATGTCCTCTGCCACCGCACCGTCCAGACGATCCTCGGGAGCCTCGAGGTCGTCGAGGTCGTCGGAGCGACC
This sequence comes from Rhodococcus sp. NPDC006774, assembly GCF_040636045.1. Lineage (NCBI taxonomy): Bacteria > Bacillati > Actinomycetota > Actinomycetes > Mycobacteriales > Nocardiaceae > Rhodococcus > Rhodococcus sp. NPDC006774. Next base: position 30,822 of record NZ_JBEYIW010000007.1, read on the forward strand.
GAGCCTGGGGTTCGGTGAAGGTCCGTCGGGTGGCCCCTCCTCGGGCGGCCCGTCCAACAGCGACCGCAGGCTTCGAGAAGCCCACGTGACCTGGCCGGTGCCCACATCGGTGACGGTGGTGATGTCCGGCGACGCGGTCAACACCGCGTCGCGGAACGCGCGCGCCTGCTCGAGCTCGGTCCGCGCCTCACGCTCGGCCGTGACGTCCTCGGACAGGACCATGGCTCCGACGATCGTGCCCGAACTGTCACGCAGTGGTCTGGCCTTGACCTGGAAGATCGCTCCCGTTCGGGAGCTGACTGTGTCGAACGACGTCTCGTCCCCCGCCACCGCAGCTCGGTAATGCGGCTCGAGCTGTGCGTAGACCTCCGGTGTCACAGTGTCTCGCAACAGCTGACCCTCCATCCGTCGCGGGTCGTATCCCTCCGCCACCAGTTCGGCACCCTCGACGAGCACAAATCGCAGATCGCAGTCCACGACGAGCACGGTGGTGTGCGGTAGGTTCGCCGCCAATTGCCGGTACCGGGCCTCGCTGGCATCGTCGAACATCGAGGGCGAGCCGAGCAACGCTCCGTAGAAGCGGCGCATCCCCAGATAGATCACACCGGCGAGCGCTGTCGACGCCGTCACCACCACGTCGGCGGTGCCGCCCATCGACTCCCGCATCGCGTCGACCGTTCCCGCGCCGGAGTCGAGATGCGATGCGTGGCCCCCGACCGCCGCGGCCAGGTGCACCGCATGAAGCAGGTGGTGCGCAGAGCAGGTCAGAAAGATCGCCGCCGTTGCCACCGCCAAGCGGTTGTTCCGCAGCTGCCCGGTCCGCATCAGACCCCGGACGATGAACAGCACGATCCCCAGATACGCCGCAGCGGTGATCCCGTTGAGGATCACCACCCACACCCAGCCGCTCACAGCGGGGCCTCACCGGATCGACACCGACAACACGCGCTGCGGTTCCACTCGACACACGAGACGGGCATGACGCGACCCCCCAGGGTTGTAGCCCAGTGCGTCGCACGATCGACCGGGATCGCAGTGAATACCCGCCCCATCGAAAACCCGAGTCGACCAGCGTGTCCGCGCACTGATGATCCGCGAAGGGTATCCCAATCCGATTCCTTCCGTGGCCATTGGCGCAGTGGGACAACAGGGTGTCGCCCCGGTGATCTCGCCGACCCGGGATCGACAGCGACGGCTCGTTCGAGAAAGAAGCACGAGCAAGAAATCACCGAGCCGATCAACGAAAGCAGGCCCCGTCGACGCGTCGACGGGGCCTGCTCGGTACGGGGGTCGCTCAGGAAGCGGAACCGGACGAAAGAAGCTGCAGGATCGGGATGTCGGAGATCGTGCTGCCAGTGCTGCTGCCGGTCGAGAGCAGGCTGGAAATGAAGGAAGAGATGTCCATGAAATTTCTCCGTACGCCGAGGGGGATACCACGACGCGGGGATTGAGCCCCGCGACCGAGAGTATGTATATCGGATTCAAACGACCCATGTGAAGGTTTTTGCCGAACCGAACCTTTCGTAACCCCGCTGCGGGCATCTGCCGAGGGTGGACGCGCCACAATTCGGGCAATCGACCGACTCGGTGCGCGGCGCGTCGGGTAAGAAGCTCTCATGCCTTTCGCCGACGAACTCATCGGCCCGGATGCAGCCCGCACACTGATGCGGACCATCCGGACCGCAGCACCGAGCGCAGATCTGTCCGCACTCGAAGGGTCGATCGATCGGTTGGGTCCGCTCGCGCTTCGAGCCCGCGCCGATCTGTTGCGCGATGCCCTTCTCATTGGATTGCCCGGCGACTACCCGGAGTTCGCTCGCACCATCCGCCGGGCTGCCGAGGACCCGGACTTCCAAGGATGGTCGATCTGGCCGGTCACGAGTGCCGTGGCCATGAAGGCCGTGGACGAGCAGACATCCGCCGCGTTCGACGACGGGATGTCGCTTCTGGCCGAACTCACCGGTCGACTCAGCTCGGAATTCGCCATCCGCACGTTCCTGCGAGCCGATGCGGATCGGGCTCTCGCGACAGCACTCGAATGGACGCAGTCATCGGACGCGCACGTGCGTCGTCTGGCATCGGAAGGCACCCGCCCGTACCTTCCGTGGTCGGTCCGTGTCCCCGACATTCTCGCGCGCCCGGGCGTCACGGTGCCGATCCTGGACGAGCTCTACCGGGACGACAGTGATTACGTTCGGCGTTCGGTGGCCAACCACCTCAACGACTTCAGCCGAGACGTACCGGATTTGGTCGTCCGGTCCGCGGCGCGGTGGCTCGACGGCCCGGATGCGAACACCGACCAGCTCGTTCGACATGCGCTTCGGACCGTGATCAAGAACGGAAACATCGACGCACTCGCGTTGCTCGGGTTCGCTCCGGCCGACCTGGAGGTGGACGGCCCCACCCTCGACGTCGCGGAGCTGCGGATCGGCGACAGCGTCCACTTCGAGGCCTCGATCCGCAACGTCGGCACCGAACCGGCCAAGGTCGCGATCGACTACATCGTCCACCACACCAAGGCGAATGGCCGGATGACAGGGAAGACGTTCAAGCTGACGACAAGAACGATCGCTCCCGGTGAGAGCATCGACGTCGTGCGGCAGCATTCCTTTCGGACGTTGACCACACGCAAGTACTACCCGGGCCCACATTCGATCGAGCTCCAGATCAACGGTGCGAGTTACGGTTCGGCGGAGTTCGTGCTCGTCGGCTAGCCGCGGCTTTGTACTGCCCGAATGCGGCACAACGGGCACATCCGTACGGTCGAAGAGGTGCGCGAGAAGTGGCGGTGGCTGGCAGTGGTGCTCGGCATCGCCGTGCTCGTCGCCACCCCCTCGGTGATCGCACGCCTGCCCGTCGGCGCGTCGAACATCGGCGCGGCCGAACTGCTTGCCCGAGTCCAGTCCTCCACCGCGACGCCGTACTCGGGCTACGCCCAGGCGGTCGGCGGTGTCACTCTGCCGGTGACCGACGGACTCGGCGGCCTTCCGGATCTGTTGGGCGACACCACGACCCTGCGCGCGTGGTACCGCGGCCCGGACAGCTGGCGCGTCGACACCGTGCGCCTCGCCGGTGAGCGTGGTCTCTACCGGAGCCCGGCTCGGCTGTGGAGTTGGGACTACGAACAGAACACGGCCGTGGCGACACCCGTCCCCGAGCCGAGCCTGCGCCTTCCTCGCCAAGCCGACCTGTTGCCCCCGGAGCTCGGGCAGCGGTTGCTCAGCGAAGCGAGCGCCGATGAGGTCACCCGGCTTCCGGCTCGCAGGATCGCCGGCCGGGACGCCCCCGGCCTGCGGCTGATCCCCAGCGAGCCGCAGAGCACCGTCACCGAGGTCGACGTGTGGGTGGACCCCGGCAGCGGGTTGCCGCTGCAGGTCGACGTGCTGGGCGACGGGGCCGCTCGCCCTATCGTCAGCACCGCATTCCTCGACTTCTCCTCCGCGACCCCCGACGCCGACACCGTCCGTTTCGTCCCGCCGCCGGGAACCGATGTGCAGCAGCAGGACGGGCTCGACATCGCCTCGTTCGCCGACGGGATCGACTCCGCCCGGCTTCCGTCGACGCTGTCCGGACTCGACCTGAGAGAACGCGGCGGCCAGGGTGCGGTGGGAATCTACGGCCGCGGAGTGACGGAGTTGATCGCCGCTCCCCTGCCACGCCGCGCCGCGCGCGGGCTCGTCGACCAGCTGCGGGCAGCCCCGGGCGCAGTCCTCACCGGCGGCAGCGTCGCGCTGTCGATCGGTCCGCTCAACGTCCTGATCACCGAGCCCACCGCCGACCGGCGTCGCTACCTGCTCTCCGGCACCGTCACCGCGGAGACCCTGGCGACCGCAGCCCTGCAGCTCGAAGGAGCAGCCACATGATCCGCACGACCGGCCTGACCAAGAGCTACGGATCGGTGCGGGCAGTCGACGGCGTCGACCTCGACGTGCGCGCCGGCGACATCTACGGCTTCGTCGGCGCCAACGGCTCCGGCAAGACGACGACCGTGCGCATGCTGCTCGGGCTGGTCCTGGCCACCTCCGGGCAGATGCAGGTGCTCGACGAGGAGATGCCGCGGCGACGCAGGAGCGTGCTGCCGCGAGTGGGGGCGTTGATCGAGAACCCCGCCGCCTACCCCAACCTTTCCGGACGCCGGAACCTCACGCTGCTCGACGCGGCCGGGCCGGGAGGTTCCCGGCGTACCAGGACCGCCCGTGTCGGCGAGGCCCTCGAGCAGGTGGGTCTCGCCGGGGTGGGACGCAGACCGGTCAAGCAGTACTCGCTCGGCATGCGGCAGCGACTCGGCTTGGCCGCGGCGCTCATGCGCACCCCCGAGCTGCTGATACTCGACGAGCCGACCAACGGTCTCGATCCGCAGGGAATCCTCGAGATTCGAGAGTTGCTCCTCGGCCTGCATGCGAAGGGCACCACGGTGTTCCTCTCCAGCCACCTGCTGGCCGAGGTGGAGCAGCTGTGCGACCGAGTGGGAGTGCTCGATCGGGGTCGCCTCGTTCTGCAGGATCAGCTCTCCGCGTTCCAGCAGCCCACCGGCCGAGTGCTCGTGAGCACTCCGGACCCGGCCGAGGCCGTCACCGTGGTCTCCGGAGTCCGGAACGCCACCGTGCTCCACCGTGAAGGGCAGCACCTCGTGATCGAACACCCCGACTCGGCCCAGCTCAATCGACTGCTCGTCGAAGGTGGGGTGCGGGTGAGCGAGCTGACGACGCAACAGATGAGTCTGGAGCAGTCCGTGCTGGCCGTCACCGGCGACAGTGCCGACCGCGTTCCGGCGCGCTCCATGACGGCCGGGGTGACCGCATGATCGGCGTCGAGCTGCGCGCGATGCTGAGCCGTCCCCGCACGTGGGTCGTCATTCTTTTGCTCAATCTGCTGCCGACCATCGTCGCGGGACTGCTGGCCCTGACCGATGTCGGTCCGCGGCCCGGCGAAGGTCCCGCCTTCCTGTCTGCGGTGATCAACAACGGTCAGCTCTTTCCGCTCGCCGCTCTCGCCATCGTGCTTCCGCTGTTCCTGCCCGTCGCGGTATCGGTCATCGCAGGCGATTCCGTCGCCGGGGAGGCCCAGGCCGGCACCCTGCGCTACCTGTTGGCCCGCCCGGTGGGACGGACGAAGCTGCTGGTGGCGAAGCTGATCTCGGTGGCTGCCTTCGTGCTGCTGGCGGTGGTCGTCGTGGCCGCCGTTGCGTACTTCGTCGGGACGACGCTGTTCGACACCACGTCGTTGGCCGGCGTCGCCAGCGTGTCCGGCACGGTGCTGACCGATCAACAGGTCGCCGCGCGCACCGTCATCGCCGTGCTCTATGTGACGCTGTCGATGCTCGGAGTCGCTGCCATGGGGTTGTTCCTCTCGACCCTGACCGACTCACCGCTCGCCGCGACGCTGGGCGCATTGGCGTTCCTCATCGCCAGCTCGCTGCTGCTGACGCTGGACGCCGCCGACGCCATCGCGCCGTACCTGCCGACGCGGTACTGGTTGGCTTTCGTCGACCTCTTCCGCGACCCGGTACCGACGCGGGACCTGGTCCGCGGTGTCGGGTTGCAAGGCGTCTACGTCGTCGTGCTTCTGGGTGCCGCGTGGGCGAACTTCACGACGAAGGACATCACGAGCTGAGACGGCTGCAATCAGCTGCGCCGAGCTGGGTGGTGGAGTTGCCGTCCAACTGGGCGGAGACCATCGCGGCGACAAGCGGGTCACGGGGCAGATTTCCGTGGTCGACGGTGGAGTCCGCACACACGCTCTGGACGGGAATGTCTATCGCCCCGTCGAGTTGGGCCGAGTTCGGCGGGGTCACCACCTGATCCAGTTCGGTCCAGATCGACACCCACTGCGGACCCTCCGGAGTCTCGTCGCCGGAGTTCAGGGCGGTGAGCACGGAGCTGTCCGGGGCGAGCTGTTGGCAGGCGGCCGCGCACTGGTCGGGCACGAACTGGGCTGCCAGAGCCGCCACCTGGGTGCCGTGGTGCGGGGAGCCGAGGGTCACGATGCGTCGAGCCTGCTCTGCGCCGCCCAGATCGGTGGCCCAGATCCGGGCCACCACCCCGCCGGCGGAATACCCGACGACGTCGACCGAGGTCGCCCCCGTCCGAGTCAGAGCCGCGTCGACGGCGTCGCGCAAGGTCTGCGCCTGCACGGTCAGATCGCCGACGCCGCCGTCGGGCAGAGCCACGACCGTCGCGTCGCGGCCGTCATCCCGTAGTTCGGACGCGAGCACCTCCAGCGCGTCCGTGGAACCGCCGAACCCGGGGACCAGCAACACCGGGCCGGGCACGGACTGGTCGACGCTCGCAACGGGGTCGCTCGTGGAGCGCGATGCGACGAAGGCCGCCACGACCGCGACGACCCCGACCAGGACGAGAGCAAGTACGAAAAACGCGAGACGACGACGGGCCGGAGCGAGGGAGGCGAACACTCCATCCAGTGTGCCCGTCGCGTCGGCCGAATCGACGGGCTACTGGATCCGGGTACGAAAAAGCCCCTCACGGATTGCTATCGGTGAGGGGCTTCTAAGTCTGAGCCGCCTAAGAGAATCGAACTCTTGACCTTTTCATTACGAGTGAAATGCTCTACCGACTGAGCTAAGGCGGCGTGCCTTTCGGCGTTGGTGAGTCTAACGGAGCATCACGTCGAAACGAAAATCGCCTCCCCCGGCGATCAGCCTGCGAGCCCGAGTCCTTCCGCCGGCCCGCTCAGCTTCGCCTTGACGTGCCTGGTCAGGTCGTCGGCGAGCACTTCGGTCTCGCCGGCCTCGACGGCGTCGAGCACCTGGCGCACCACATCGCGTGGGTCGTTCTTCGGCACGTTCAGCTCGGCGATCATGTCGGTGTCGGTGTATCCCAGATGCACCCCGACGACGAGGGTTCCCTGCGGTGCGAGCTCGAGCCGCAGCGAGTTGGTGACCGACCAGATTGCCGCCTTGGACGCCCCGTACGCGCCTGCGCCGCCGAGCCAGGACAGCACCGAGTGGATGTCGACGAGCGCGCCGCCTCCGTTGGCCTTCAGGATCGGCGCGAATTCCTGAGCGATTCGCAGCGCGCCGAACACGTTGGTCTCGAACACCGCGCGGATGTCGTCGATCGAGGTCGTCAACAGAGGTGTCGTCCCCGGCGCACCGGCGTTGTTGAAGACGATCGATACGTCGGACGCGATATCACCAAGCGCTGCAATGGAATCGGCGTCGGTGACATCGAGGGCAACCGGCACCACCCGAGGATCGGAGACCTCGCGCGGGCTCCTCGCCGTCGCGTAGACCTTCGCGGCCCCACGTTCGAGCAACGCGTCGACCGTCGCTTTGCCCAGACCGCGCTGACCGCCGGTCACCAACACTGTTGCTCCTTGAATCGACACCATGGCCGTCACCTTTCGAGACAGAGGTAAAATGCGTTTGATTCTGTCATTCATAGTTGACCAGTACGACATAGTCAAATAGGGTTCACATATGTCACTGTCTCCGACGGAGCGCTTCCGCCTCGCGCCGGCACCCGACGGCTTGCAGGTGGTGCAGAATCTGCTCAACACGCGAGCCATCGACGCGTACGAGCTGCCCGACCTCATCGCAGACGGCGAGTCAGCGTCCTCCACCTGGGGGACGGCGCTCTCGAACGAGGACGCAGCCGCGCTACGGATGTTGCGATCGGATGTGGAAGCGGCCATTGCAGGCGATATGGCTGCACGGCCGGCTGTTCCGGTCGATCTCGTTCCGGGCACCGACGGCACCGTCCGACTCTCGCCCACCGGCACCGGTGCCGACTACATCGCGTCGCAGATCTGGTCCGAAGTGCTTCTCGCGCAACAGGCGGACACGTGGCGTCGACTCAAGCGATGCAAGAACGAGGCGTGCGGATCCGCCTTCTACGACCGCTCCCGCAATAACAGTGGTGTCTGGCACGACGTGAAGACCTGCGGCAACGTTGCCAATCTTCGAGCTTCACGGGCGCGGAAGAAAGCGCAGGACTAACGCAGCACGTCGCCCAGCGTCCCGACCAACGCGTAGATGGCGAACTTCGGTTTTGCGTTGACCGCCAACGACTCTCGGCATTCGAGGATCGCCTCGATGCTCTTCAGCAGCGCCTCGGGCGAGACGGCTCTTGCCATGCGCTCGGCCTGCTCGGCCATGTCGGGGTGAGTGGCGGTCGCGGTCGATCCGTACGAGCGCGCGAGCGCATCTCGATACAGGCCGACCAGATCCATCAGCGCGCGATCGAGTGAATCACGACCGGTCCTGGTGGCACGCGACTTCTGCCGCTTCTCGAGATCCTTGAGCACCCCGGCCGAGCCGCGCAGCGCACCCGCGGCACCCTTGCCGGTACCGCCCGCACCCAGAGCCGTCCGCAATTCCTCGGTCTCGGCCTCGTCGCGGGAGGCACTCATCTCCTTGGCCTCGTCCTCGGCGGCCTTCACCAACTCCTCGGCCGCGAGGTACGCCTGGTTGGGCCGAGCTGCAGCCGACGCCAGAGCCAGTGCACGTTTGCGACGCGCTCGCGCATCCTCGTCGGTGGCGAGACGACGTGCTCTGCCCACGTGGCCGCCGCTGATCGACGCGGCCCACTCCGCAGTCTCGGCGTCGAGCTTGTCGCGGGTCTGCAGCACCTGCGCGATCGCCGGCACCGTGGGCGTGACCAGCGAGACGTGCCTGCAACGCGAACGCAGCGTCACCGAGATGTCCTGCGGATCGACCGACGGCGCACACAGCAGGAACACCGTCTTGGCAGGCGGCTCCTCGACGACCTTCAGCAATACGTTTCCGGCACCCTCGGTGAGCCGATCGGCGTCCTCGACCACCACCACCTGCCACAACCCGGTGCTGGGTCGACGCGAGGCGATGGAGACGATGTCGCGCATCTCCTTGGTGCTGATGCTCAATCCCTCGGGCACGACGCGTCGCACATCCCCGTGGGTACCGGCCATGGTCGTCGAGCACGCCTGACAGTGCCCGCACCCCGGAACGCCCTCGGTGGTGCACTGCAATGCCGCGGCGAAGCACAGGGCGGCGATGGAACGTCCGGATCCGGGAGGGCCGGTGAACAGCCAGGAATGCGTCATCGCCGACGAGTCGACGCCGGTGCGAGCAGCCACCGCCGCGGCCGTCAGATCGGCCTCGACATCCTCTTGACCGACCAATCGATCGAACACACCCGCCATGCACGCAACCCTAACGGTTGGGACCGACTACCCCGGCGCGGGCAGGTACGGCTCGCGCGTCCGAGAATCGCCGAACTCGAAGTTATGGACGCATTCGGCCGAAATCCCATCCATAACTTCGAGCTCGCGGGCTATTCGCTCTCGGTCTTCTTCGCCGGTGCCTTCTTCGCAGCAGCCTTCGTCGTCGTCTTGGTGGCCGTCTTCTTGGCAGCGGCCTTCTTCGCCGGAGCCTTCTTCGCTGCGGCCTTCTTGGCCGGAGCCTTCTTGGCAGCCGCCTTCTTGGCCGGTGCCTTCTTCTTCACCGGTCCGCGAGCACGCCTGTCCGCCAACAACTCCGACGCACGATCGTCGGTGATGGACTCGACGTCGTCGTCCTTGCGCAGGCTGGCGTTGGTCTCGCCGTCGGTGACGTACGGCCCGAAGCGACCGTCCTTGATCACCATCGGCTTCTCACTGATCGGGTCGACGCCCATCTCACGCAACGGCGGCTTGGCTTCACCCTGACGACCCCGACGCTTGGGCTCGGCGTAGATCTTCAGCGCCTCTTCCAGCGTGACGGTGAACATCTGATCCTCGTCGGCGAGCGAGCGAGAGTCGGTGCCCTTCTTCAGGTACGGGCCGTAGCGACCGTTCTGCGCGAGGATCTCTTCCTTGGACTCCGGATCGACTCCGACGACGCGGGGCAGCGAGAGCAGCTTGAGCGCATCCTCGAGCGTGATGGTCGCCAGATCCATGGACTTGAGCAGAGAACCGGTGCGCGGCTTGGGGCCGGTCGCCTTCTTGGCAGCCGCCTTCTTGGCCGGAGCTTTCTTGGCCGCCGCCTTCTTCACCGCGGTCTTGACGCCTCCGCCACCGTCACCGTCGTTGCCGGACGGAATCGGCACGATGTCGGGCTGAGGCGGCGTCGGCTCGGGTTCCGGCTCGGGCAGGATCTCGGTGACGTAGGGCCCGAAACGGCCTTCCTTGGCGACGATGTCGTGACCGGTCAGCGGATCCACACCGAGCTTGCGTCCCTCTTGCGGTGTGGCGAACAGCTTTTCGGCGAAGTCGATCGTCAACTCGTCCGGCGGAAGATCGTCGGGCAGGTTGGCGCGCTGGCTGATCGGATCGCCGTCGGGATCGTCGTCGTTCTTCACCATGCGCTCGAGATACGGACCGTAACGGCCTACGCGCACATGGATTTCGCGACCCTCGGAGTCGTCGAACAGCCGAATGGAGTTGATGGTGCGGGCATCGATCTCTTCGAGGTTCTGGCCGACCATCTTCTTCAGGCCACCCGAGCGAGCCACCGAACCCTCGGCACCGGTCTCACCGCCGAAGTAGAAGCTCTGCAGCCAATTGCCTCGTCGCTCACGGCCTCCCGCGATGGCGTCGAGGTCGTCCTCCATACCTGCGGTGAAGTCGAAGTCCACCAGACGCCCGAAGTGCGCCTCCAACAACGCAACCACCGAGAACGCCACCCACGACGGCACCAGCGCACTGCCACGCTTGTAGACGTAACCGCGGTCGAGAATGGTCTTGATGATCGACGAGTACGTCGATGGTCGACCGATGCCCAATTCCTCGAGCGTCTTGATGAGCGACGCCTCGGTGAATCGTGCAGGCGGGTTGGTGGTGTGACCGTCGGGATCGAGCTGGGTCGCGGTGACGGCCTGGCCCTGGACCAGTGCGGGCAAACGGGATTCGGCGTCGTCGGACTGTCCGCCGGCCTGATCGTCGACGCTCTCCACGTAGGCCTTGAGGAAGCCTGCGAACGTGATGGTGCGACCCGATGCGGAGAACGTGCACTCCTCGCCGGTTCCGGCGGTTCCGGTGATGCGCAGTGTCAGCGTGGTGCCGCGAACGTCGGCCATCTGCGACGCGACCGTGCGCTGCCAGATCAGCTCGTAGAGGCGGAATTCGTCGGTCTGCAGGGCGGAGTGCAACTGACCGGGCGTCTGGAAGACGTCACCGGACGGGCGGATGGCCTCGTGGGCCTCCTGCGCGTTCTTGACCTTGCGGGTGTACTGACGCGGCGTCGGGTGGACGTACTCCGGTCCGTAGAGCTCGGTCGCCTGGGTGCGCGCCGCCGAGATCGCCGACGCGGACAGCGTCGTCGAGTCGGTACGCATGTAGGTGATGTAGCCGTTCTCGTACAGTCGCTGCGCAACACGCATGGTGCGCTCGGAGCTGAAGCGCAACTTGCGGGCGGCTTCCTGCTGCAGCGTCGACGTCATGAACGGTGGGTACGGCTTGCGGGTGTAGGGCTTGTCCTCGGCGGACGCGACCGTCAGGTCGACACCTTCGAGAGCCTCGGCGAGGCGTCGGGCACGCGGTTCGTCGAGGACGGTCACCGCATCGGACTTGAGCTTGCCGTCGGCCCCGAAGTCGCGACCGGCGGCGACGCGATTGCCGTCGACATTGACCAGACGGGCACCGAAACTGCGCGGCGTGGCGTCGGCTCCGGCGTCGAGCGTGGCGGAGATGTCCCAGTACTCGGCACTGCGGAAGGCCATCCGCTCACGCTCACGCTGGACGACGATGCGGGTGGCGACGGACTGCACTCGGCCTGCCGAGAGCTTCGGCATGACCTTCTTCCACAGCACCGGGCTGACCTCGTAGCCGTAGAGACGGTCGAGGATACGACGGGTCTCCTGGGCATCGACGAGGTCTTGGTCCAGGTCGCGGGTATCGGCCGCAGCGGCGAGGATGGCCGGCTTGGTGATCTCGTGGAACACCATGCGTCGAACAGGGATCTTGGGGTTCAGGGTCTCGAGGAGATGCCAGGCGATGGCCTCACCCTCGCGGTCGGGGTCAGTGGCGAGATAGAGCTCGTCGGCGTCCTTGAGCAGGCTTTTCAGCTCTGCGACCTTGCCCTTCTTCTCGGGCGAGACGACGTACAGGGCCTCGAAGTCGTGGTCGACGTCCACGCCGAGACGCGCCCAGGGCTCGCCCTTGTACTTGGCGGGAACGTCCGCGGCACCGCGGGGAAGGTCGCGAATGTGGCCGACGGAGGCCTCGACGACGTAGTTGCTCCCGAGGTACGGGGCGATCTTCTTTGCCTTGGTCGGAGACTCGACGATGACCAGACGACGTGGCTCGGCGGAGCTGTCCCCCGTGCCGTTGTTACGTGCTGCCACCTTGCTGCCGAACCTTCCCTAGTGCGTTTTCACAGGCAGATTTGCCTGTCCCACTACTAACAGACTGACATACGTCGGCCAAATACTCGCAGATCAGTCACAGATCGGCCTACTCGGCGTGGGGCCAATTGGTACGTGCGTCCACGTTCTGTGGAGCCTCGCCGACGTTCTCGGTGAGCCGCAGCAACCGGCGTCGACCGGTGATTCGCAGGCCCGGATTGGACCCACGAGTGCCGATGAGCGTCGGCGCGATGCCCGCGCGCATCAGGGACTGAGCGAGGACTGCGTGAGTCTCCGGCGCATGCGGATCGAGACCCAGCACGTACCGCTCCCCCTCCGCCTCGGGCCGACCCGACGCGAGCACCCAGGCGCGCAGTTCGCGGGAGCCGGGCACCCAACCGGGCGGGACGGCCTTCACAGCGCCCTTGGTCCACAGAGACGCCAACGCGGACAGTTCGGGCACCGACGCGGTGCGCACCAGTGGCCTGTCCTCTTCCGATCGACCGAGCTCCGGCGTCAGACCACATTGCTCGATGAGTTCGGCGATGGCATCCGCGCGCCATTGAGCGTCGACCACGACGGAAATTCGGGCCGCACCCGCGGAGGTGACGACATGGCCGGTGGCAGCCAGCAGCCCACTGAGATCGGTCACCGCGGGCGGCAACGACTCGGCGGAGAAGAAGGACAGCTGGTTCACAGCATGGACATTAGGACATCGACGCCCGCGCTCACGGCTTTCGGCGCTCCCCGGTGGTTCGCGGAAACGAAACATCCCCCTTTTCCATCGGCCTCGTACGACCGTTGGAAAAGGGGGATGACGGTTCTCGACTCCGAAAAGAAGAGAATCAGACTGCGCGAACGCCCGTTGCCTGAGGACCCTTGGTGCCCTGGCCGACCTCGAACTCGACGCGCTGGTTCTCCTCGAGGGTGCGGAAGCCGCTGCCCTGAATCTCGGAGTAATGGACGAAGACGTCAGCCGAGCCGTCTTCTGGTGCGATGAATCCAAAGCCCTTTTCGGCGTTGAACCACTTCACAGTTCCCTGAGCCATGCTTTTCCTTCTCTTTCTAACACCGGATTCGATGGAGCGCACTTTCGGTCCATCGGGCCGGTTCCGACCGCTGCACTTTCCTGAATCCCCCTCAGGATTCCCCCTGACGGACGAGCTCTTCCAGTACCGCGCCCGCAACGATAGATCCTGCGAGCGTAGAACGAACACAGAAGCTGCGACCGGGTCAAGTGAACCATGAGATCCGCGTTCGCAACAGTCGAAAGTCGACCGTTTTCGAACATTTTGTCCGTGTTGTCGAAACGGACAACCTCCGACAGGTGAATAGCCGCTTCCACCAGGGCACGAAGGAGCCCAGCAGGGTCCGCGCTAGCATGAGGATCCCAGGTCGCGAAGAGCCCGACGGCACTTGTAGATCGAACGAATGCATGGAGACCGGCAGTGAGCGAGAACCATCCGCACGGCGGTGCGGATGTCGGGAGCTACGGGCAGCGGTTGCTGGATCGAGTGTTGGCGGGATCGTCCGCGAGCGAGAGCCCGTTGACCCACGTCGCCGAACTGCAGGCACGGGCCTCTCAGTTCGCCTCCTGGCCGTCGTGGGTGGGCCCGGAAGTGGTGCAGGTGATCACCTCTCGTGGGATCGCACAACCGTGGACGCATCAGGCACGTGCGGCAACACTCGCCGCCGAGGGCAATCATGTTGTGCTGTCGACCAGCACCGCGTCGGGCAAATCGCTGGCGTACCAACTCCCCATTCTCACGACCCTGTCCGCCGATGCCCGGGCAACCGCGCTGTACCTGGCTCCCACCAAGGCCCTCGGTGCCGATCAGCTGCGCACCACGATCTCGATCACCGACGAGTTGCGTTCGGCATCAGACGAACTCGCCGAGGTATTCCCCAGCGCGTACGACGGCGACACGCCGATCGAGATTCGCCAGTGGGCCCGAGCCAACGCACGATGGATCTTCACCAATCCCGACATGCTGCATCTCGGCATCCTCGGCTCGCACGAGCGGTGGTCGAGATTTCTCCGCAACCTCCGCTACGTGGTGGTCGACGAATGCCACTACTACCGTGGCGTTTTCGGATCCAATGTCGCGTTGGTACTACGCCGGTTGCGACGCCTGTGCGCACGGTACGGAGCATCGCCGGTATTCGTTCTCGCCAGTGCGACGACCTCCGAACCGGGGCGGGCCGCAAGCCGCCTCATCGGAGCACCGTGCGCGGAAGTCACCGAGGACGGATCCCCACACGGAGCCCGCACCGTCGCTCTGTGGGAACCACCGCTGCTCAAAGAGATCACCGGCGAAAACGGAGCTCCGGTAAGGAAATCCGCCGGCGCTGAAGCGTCGCGCATCATGGCCGACCTACTGGTGGAGGGCGCGCGCACTCTGGCATTCGTGCGGTCCAGACGCGGAGCCGAGGTGACCGCGCTGGGTACCCAGAGAATTCTCGCCGACGTCGATCCGCAATTGGTACGACGCGTCGCCGCCTATCGCGCAGGGTATTTGGCCGAGGATAGGCGCAAACTCGAATCCGATCTGTCCGACGGCACCCTATTGGGCGTCGCCACGACCAATGCGCTCGAATTGGGCGTCGACATCGCCGGTTTGGACGCGGTGATCGTCGCCGGCTTCCCCGGTACCGTCGCGTCGTTCTGGCAGCAGGGCGGCCGGGCCGGACGACGCGGGGAGGGCTCCCTGCTGGTGCTCGTTGCGCGCGACGACCCGCTCGACACCTATCTGGTGCATCACCCGGCGGCACTGTTGGACAAGCCCGTCGAGGCCACCGTCACCGACCCCACGAACCCGTACATCCTGGCTCCGCAGTTACTGTGCGCTGCAGTCGAACTGCCGATCACCCTCGTCGAGGCCGAGGAGCTGAACGCGGAATCGGTGCTCGAGGAGCTCGAGCTGAAAGGGTACGTGCGCAAGCGTCCACACGGGTGGTTCATCACGCCCGAGGGCCAGCAGCTCTCACCGCACGGTGCGGTGAACATTCGCGGCGGCACCGGGGTGCAGGTGGCCATCGTCGACGGCGAGTCCGGCCGCATGCTGGGCACCGTCGACGGCGGCCGCGCTCCCGCCACCGCCCACCCGGGGGCCGTCCACATCCACCAGGGTGAGTCGTTCGTGGTCGACGAACTCGATCTCGATGCCGGTCTCGCACTGGTCCACGCGGAGCAGCCCGAGTGGAACACCTCGGCTCGCGAGATCACCGACATCTCGATCACCGCGGTGCACGAATCCGTCGACTACGGCGAGGTACGAGTCGCACTGGTGCAGGTGAACGTCACTCATCAGGTTGTCGGCTATCTCCGACGCCTCCTCTCGGGCGAGGTTCTCGATTCCATCGAACTCGACATGCCCGCACAGACACTCGACACCCGAGCCGTCATGTACACCATCACCCCGGAGTTGCTCGAGCACAGCGGAGTTCCGTACGAACGATTCCCCGGATCGCTGCACGCCGCAGAACACGCCGCCATCGGACTGCTGCCCCTGGTGGCGACGTGCGATCGCTGGGACATCGGCGGAGTGTCGACGGCACTGCACCCCGATACGGGCCTACCGACCGTCTTCGTCTACGACGGATACGACGGCGGAGCAGGCTTCGCAGACCGCGGTCACGTGGCCATCGCCGATTGGCTCGCGGCTACGAAAGACGCCATCGTCTCCTGCGAATGCCAAACAGGTTGCCCGTCCTGCGTGCAATCGCCCAAATGCGGAAACGGCAACGATCCCTTGGACAAGGACGGTGCTGTTCGAGTGTTGACCGCTGTCTTGGCGGCCATCACTCGGGAGGGGTGAGCCAGGGTTCACCGCACAACCGCGCGTTCACGTTTGACGATGACCACAGCAGCGACGGTTGTCGCAATGACGACGAGCAGAAGCGCAGGCAGGCTCAGATCGTGTAGTACGCCCTCGCCGAAGTCTCCGTCGAGGAACACCGAGAAGTCCCACAGTCCGTGGAAGAACATCGCGACGACGATCAGCCCGAACCCTCGCCGGAACAGGTAGAGAACGAAGCCGCTGAACGTCGCCAGCACAACCTGGAAGATGCCGGACGGTCCCTGTCCCATGAAGATGTTCGGAATGTGGAACAGACCGAACGCGACCGCTGTCCACACCGCACACCAGGCCTCCGGCCGGTCGCCGCTTCGCATGCTGCGCAGGAAGATTCCCCGAAACAGCACCTCCTCGGCGAATCCGACGAGCACCGCCGTCAGCGCCACGGCCACGATCAGGTCTGCGCCGATCACCGCCCAGTCGACAGCGATCAGCCGCGGGACGATGGCAAGACCGAACAGAATCGGCGGCACCCAGAGAACGATCGACATGGGTAGCCGCACCGAGTCCCGCCATATCGAGTCCCATCGCGCCCAGTAGAGAAACGCAACGAGAAGAATGGATCCCACCAACAGTGGAATGACCGCGGTTCGGTACACATTGTCGGTAGTGGCGAACCAATCGCCGTAATCGATCCCCGAGGCGAACTGCATGCCCGCAACAACGACGATGTAGGCGATCACGACGGCGATTCCGACGAGTGGAGTCGGCGCGATCCGGTGACCACGGGCCCCCTGCGTCGACTTCGCATGCACAGCGTTCATGGCGCTCTCACACCTTTCGAGAAAGTGTCGGGTCAGGCGGCCACGAAGACGCGGACGTCTCTTCTGTCCACGATGACGCCGGCCGGGCCGCTGCCACTAGTTACTTTGGTCCTCATATTCGGGTTTCGTCTTTTCGGGTTTCGTCGGTGGACCCTGCTCGTCGCTGCCGACACCTCGGGTGGTGTGGTGGGAAGAGGATCAGCCCACAGAATCGAGAACGTGACATGCCCATCAACCGGCAGATGCCCAAAGCTACCGACCTGCGCGAGGTCCTCTCGTTCAAGAAACCGGATCTGAATCTGCGTCGACGACGCCTGAACGCCGCACTCACCATCGACGATCTCCGCACCATCGCCCGTCGACGCACCCCGCGCGCGGCATTCGACTACACCGACGGTGCCGCCGACGCCGAGATCTCGCTCTCGCGGGCTCGTCAGGCCTTCCGCGACGTGGAATTCCACCCTTCGATCCTGCGGGACGTCTCCCACGTCGACACCTCGACTTCGGTCTTCGGCGGGCCGTCCGCGCTCCCGTTCGGCATCGCCCCGACGGGATTCACTCGACTGATGCAGACCGAGGGCGAATACGCAGGTTCTGCCGCAGCCGGAGCTGCCGGAATCCCGTTCTGCCTCTCGACCCTGGGCACCACGTCGATCGAGGACGTCAAGGCCACCAACCCGAATGGGCGAAACTGGTTCCAGCTCTACGTCATGCGCAACCGCGACATCTCGTTCGGGCTGGTCGAACGCGCCGCGAAGGCAGGCTTCGACACCCTCCTGTTCACGGTCGACACACCGGTCGCCGGAGCTCGCCTGCGCGACAAGCGCAACGGGTTCTCCATCCCGCCGCAGTTGACCGCGTCGACGATCGCCAACGCCATTCCGCGGCCGTGGTGGTGGTGGGATTTCCTCACGACGGCCAAGCTCGAGTTCGCATCGCTGTCTTCGACCGGCGGCACGGTCGGCGAGCTGCTCAACTCGGCGATGGATCCATCCATCTCGTTCGAGGATCTCGACGTCATCCGGGAGATCTGGCCCGGCAAGCTGGTTGTCAAAGGTGTTCAATCGGTGGCAGATTCGGTCCGTCTCGCCGAACTGGGAGTCGACGGGATCATCCTGTCCAATCATGGAGGCCGACAACTCGATCGGGCTCCCGTTCCCTTCCATCTGCTGCCTCAGGTCGTCCGCGAAGTCGGCTCCGACTTCGAAGTAGCCGTAGACACCGGCATCATGCACGGTGCCGATATCGTCGCCTCCCTCGCGATGGGAGCATCGTTCACCCTCGTCGGCCGGGCGTACCTGTACGGCCTGATGGCCGGGGGTCGCGAGGGCGTCGACCGCATGATCGAGATACTGCGCGAAGAAATCGTGCGCACCATGCAACTGCTGCAAGTCAATTCGATTGCGGAACTGACCCCGGAGCACGTCACTCAACTGACTCGGCTCGCCCCTCTGCAGTCCGAGGCACGCACAGTCACGACACACTGACCGCTGCAGCCGGGCCGTCTCGGACCGCCGAACCCGTGGCGCGAATTTCGGCCACGGGTGCGGGGTGCGGGTTCGAGGCCGGGTTCGAGGCCGGGTTTCGACGCAAACGCGCGCGCATTCGCTGAACGCTCGCGAAATCGCCGGCCAAACGAGGCGATTTCGTGCGCACCTGGCAAACGCGCGCGCGTTTGCGGATTCGGGCGGGCGCACCCAACCGCCCTCACCCCGGACCCGCCCGCGCCGAGGCGATGGCGTCGGACATTCCGAAGCGACCCAGGAACACCGGCTGCCCCACCGTCACGATCACGTCCCACTCCTCGATCGTGCACTCCCGCAAATCGGTCGACATCCTGCTCGCTACTGATCGCGCCGTCTCGCACGCATCCGCCACCCCACGATCGAGGGCCCCGGCCCCGGCCAACGCAGCGAGATCGGCCGCCGACTGCGCCTGATGACGAGCACTCACCGCCGAGCCGACGTTCATCACCATCACCACGACCGCGATCAATGCCGACATCGCCAGCGCCGCCAACACCGTCGCGCCGCCCTCGTCGTCGCGCAGGCCCGTTCTCATTCCGCTGCAACCGGTTCCGCAGCCGCAACCGCCTCCGCCGACAACCTCAATCCCGGCAGCGGGCTCGCCACCTCCACCCGCGCGACGAAGAACTCCCCATCCTCGGTCACCGTGACCAGAGCCCCCTCCGGCGCAACCCTCTCCCCCACCGACACAGCCCGGTCCGCATCCCCTCTGGCCGCCAACCGAGCTGCCTCCCTGGCCGCATCGACGCAGCCGATGTGCATCGTCACCGACACGATCGCCCCGATACACACCACGATCACCGCAACGATGGACGCGATCGCGAACGCCGCCTCCACCGTCACGGCCCCGTCGTCACCGCCCAGGCTCAGACTGCAGTGTTCAACGCTCGATCGATGATCCCCGTCAGAGCCGACACGATGCTGTCGCCGGTCACCACCGTGTACAGCACCGCCCCGAACGCCGCGGCCGCGATGGTGCCGATCGCGTACTCCGCGGTCGACATGCCCTCGTCCTCCACGCCGAACAGAACGATTCGAGTCTTCAACTCCTGCAGTGCGTTCTCGATCATCTCGGTTCCCCTCCCTGTTCTCCGATGCGGCATCTCCGCACCGGACACTCGAGTGCGCGGCGGTCACAGCAGACCACCGCCCATTACATTGCCCGCCAGTCCGATCACCACGGGGATGATGCCGAGACAGATGAAGGCGGGCAGAAAGCACAGCCCCAACGGCCCGCTGATCAGCACACCCGCACGCTCGGCCGCGGCAGCCGACGCATCCTCGGCCCGCGTTCGTTGTGTCGCAGCAAGTTCCGTCATCGCCGACGCCATGGACGACCCGGCCCGGGCTGATCGGCGGGCCATCCTGGCCAGAGCCTCGGTCTCCGGATCCTGCGCGACGGCGTCCCACGCGGTCGCGGCGTCGGCACCGAGTTCCAGCAGATCGGCCGCCTTGCGGAGCGCAACACCGAACGAGGTCGGAGCGGACTGTGCCGCCGCCGCAGCGGCAGTCGATATCGGCAAACCCGACCGCAGACATGCGGCGAGCAGATCGAAGGTCGTGGCCACCGCGAGCGGGTCGGGTGGCGGCGCATCGACGGCGTCGGCGACCGCCCGGCCCTCGGGTGCGAGCCTGTGCAACCCGCCCGCGACCGAGGGCAGCGTCATCAACGCCGTTGCGACACAGAGCACCGTCGCCCACATTACGTCGTCACCTTGCCGGTGATCGCATCGGTCCACAGCAGCCCCGCGCACCCCAGCGCCGTGCCGATGAGCAGCAGCATTCCGCCGAGCCCACCGCCGAGCAGAATCTGCAGTGGATTCGCGCCCATCAGCTGGCCCAGCGCGACTCCGAGAATCGGCAGACCGGCCAGAACCAGCGCGGTGGCACGGGCACCGGCGAGGGATGCGTCGGTTCGTTCGCGAAACCGTCTGCGCCCCAGCATGTCCTCGCGAACAGCATCCAGCAGCTCGGCAAGTGCGAGTCCATGGTTGTCGGCCACTCGCCACGCGGCGGCCAGCCGGCCGAGCTCGGCGTCCAACAGCGAATCGGACGCAGCGATGCCGTCGGCGGCCCTGCCGCCCAATCGGGAGCGCGATGCCGCACCGCGCAGTGCCGTCGACGCGATCCCGCCGCACTCGTCCGCCGCAACCGCGCTGGCCGTGGCCGGATGGGACCCGACGCGGAGCTCTCCGATCACCACCTCGACTCCGGTTGCGAGCCAGTTCAATTCCTCGGCGCGCCGGTCGCGTTCGAGTCGCCGACGGTAACGCCGCCATCCGGTACTGCCCGCCACCGCCGCTGCGCTCACTGCCCAGATTCCGCCGAACCACCACACCGCCCCTGCCGCAAGCAGAGCGCAGCATGCCGGTGCCATCCATCGCGGCGCGGACGACGCCGTCCGTGCTTCACGAGGCAACCGACGGAAACTGCTCGGCCACAGAGCGACTGCCACAGCGAGGGCCATGAGGGCGGCCGTCATCCGGCGTCACCGCAGCGGCGGTCGAGCAGTTCGAGGAGCCGACCTTCGCCCGGCGTCGGTTCGCCATCCACCGACCAGGCCGCTGCGATGTGCACTCGCCCGGTGGGATCGACGTCGACCACTCCGATCTCACGGAGACGCCGAGTACCGTCGGCGCTGCGATGGACGTGCAAGACCACTTGGACCGCAGCGGCAAGTTGGCTGTGCAGCGCGTCTCGCCCCATTCCGCCCAGTGCCGCAAGGGCTTCGAGTCGGGCGGGTACCTCGGCCGGGGAGTTCGCGTGGATGGTTCCGGCTCCACCGTCGTGACCGGTATTGAGAGCCGTCATCAGGTCGATGACCTCGGCCCCGCGCACCTCACCGACGACGAGTCGGTCGGGTCGCATTCGCAGAGCTTGACGCACCAGTTGGCGCACCGACACCTCCCCTACCCCTTCGACATTGGGTGCGCGGGCCACCAGACGGACCACGTGCGGATGGGCCGGTGCCAACTCTGCCGCGTCCTCGACGCACACGATGCGTTCGGCCGGATCCACCTCACCCAGCAGTGCGGCCAAGAGTGTAGTTTTTCCGGCGCCGGTACCTCCGACGACCAAGAACGCCAAGCGCCCGAACACGATTCGACGCAGCAGCTCGTACCCGCCTTCGGTCACGGCTCCCGATGCACGGAGCGCGGCGAGTCCCTGCGTCGCGGGTCGCAGAACCCGAAGCGAGACGCACGTTCCCCCGCTCGCCACCGGTGCCAGCACAGCGTGCAGGCGGACGCCGAACGCCCCCTGCCCGACGCCCGGCAGTCGCCCGTCGACCCAGGGCTGCGCGTCGTCGAGTCGACGGCCGGCAGAGAGGGCGAGCCGTTGCGCCAGCCGCCGAACGGCAGCCTCGTCGACGAAGCGAACTCCGGTGCGCTCGAGTCCGCGACCACGATCGATCCACACCTGATCCGGTGCGGTGACCAGTACATCGGTCACTCCGGGCTCGGACAGCAGCGGCTCCAACGGACCCGCGCCGGTCAGTTCGGTCTGCAGAACACGAAGGGCCGCAAGCATATCGGTGTCGCCGATCACTCCCCCGGCTTCCGCTCGAATGGCCGCGGCGACGGTGGCGGGAACAGGAGCGTCGGCCGATGCCGCCAGGCGATCGCGGACGCGGTCGAGCAGGTCCACGGTGACGACTGCGCTCACGCCGCCCACCGCTGACCACCGGGCTTGTGCGCGAACGTATCGAGCACTGCGTTGGCTGCTGCGGCCAGCGGCGAACGTCGGCCCAACACCAGACCTCCTCGTTCGAGGCGCTCGGCCAACGCGGGCTCGGCGCGCATCGACGTCAACAGTGGAAGTTCGAGGGCGACGGCGATATCGTCGGCCCTCAGCCCACCCGGCGCAGGCCCACGAACGACCAGGCCGACATTGGCATTTCGATCCACCACATGCGCTGCCACCACCTCGGCCGACGTCACGGCTCGCAGTTCGGCCGGAAGTACCAGCGCGACGAGGTCCGCCGCGGCGTACAGAGCGTCGGAGACGTCGCTGGGATGACGCGGAGCGTCGCACACCACCAGGTCTCCCGCTGCGCGTCCTGCGTCGAGTACAGCCGCCACTGCGACGGCGGAGAGTCCGACACTCCGCTCGTCGGATCTGCCCAGTGCCAACACCGACAACCCGTCCCGCGACGGCAGCGCGCCGTGCAGCGCGTCGCCGGAGACTCGGCCACCTTCGACGACCAAACCGGACCACCGCAGACCCGGAGCGTTCTCCCAGCCGAGTAGCAGGTCGAGGCCGCTGCCGTAGCGGTCACCCTCGACGAGGAGTGCACGTCGGCCCGAGCGGCCGCTGCAGAGTCCGAGTGCGGCGGCGAACGTGGATGCACCCGCGCCACCGCGAGCGCCGACCACCGCGATCACTCCACCGTCTCCCGACGCTACCGACGCGGGTTCGCCGAGTATGCGCACGAGTGCGTCCTCGTCCCACGGCAGCGAGACCACGTGCTCGGCACCGAGCGATGTGGCGATTCGCCAATCGTCGAGTGTCGGCGGCGCGTCCGTGACCAGAATGACGCCCGAGCGGCGCGGAAATCCGGTCGCCAGTGCCGCCTCGGCGGACACGAAATCGATCAAAATAATTCCGACGCGGTCCCACATCGAACGGGTGAAACCGATACCGACCAGTAAGTTCTGCTCTTCCACAACACAATCCGCGGCTGCGGCGATTCGATAGACGTCCTCGCGGAGACCGCGAAGTTCGATCGACATCGTCACTGCCGGGTGCGTGATTCGCCGTCGCACGTCCGTTTCCATGCGGCAAGCCTGCGTGAGAATCTGCTCGAGATGCGCGCGACTTGGGGAAATGTGGATAGATCCGGGCCTGTGGATGAATACCGGTACTTCTGTACCAGTTTTCGACCTACCTCCGAAAAGAGGACGACCCTCGCCAGGGGGGGAGGAGGCGAGGGTCGTCTGGTTCAGCCCCGGGGGGTCGGGCTGAACACCGCCCGGGATGAACCGGGCTCGTAGAAAATACTACACCCGTGGACGTCCTTGTTTGCAAGTTCAACAGTCCGTTTTTCTCGACCGCATCGGACCGAGTCCACCAGTGGCACCGCGCAACATCCACCGGTCACCACCGGCCACTATGGTGACAAACGTGACCCAGAGCGCGAGCAACGACGACGTCCCGGCCGGCCGACGCGCAGCGCGCGTCGCGGCATTCTTCGACCTCGACAAGACGATCATTGCCAAGTCCAGCACGTTGGCATTCAGCAAGCCGTTCTTCGACCAAGGACTCATCAACCGGCGCGCCGTTCTCAAGAGCAGCTACGCGCAGTTCCTGTTCCTGCTCTCCGGAGCCGATCACGACCAGATGGAGCGCATGCGCGCCCATATCGCGAGCATGACCGCAGGCTGGGACGTCGAACAGGTGCGAGCGGTCGTCGCCGAGACTCTGCACGACATCGTCGACCCCCTCGTGTTCGCCGAAGCCGCCGATCTCATCGCCGACCACAAGCTCCGCGGACACGACGTCGTGATCGTGTCGGCCTCCGGCGACGAGATCGTGCACCCCATCGCACAACTACTGGGTGCCGATCACAGTATGGCCACCACGATGGTGACCGTGGAGGGCAAGTACATCGGCGAGGTCGACTTCTACTGCTACGGAGAAGGCAAGGTCGACGCCATGAACGCCCTGGCCGCGCAACACGATTACGACTTGACGTCGAGCTACGCGTACTCGGACTCGATCACCGACGTGCCGATGCTGCGCGCCGTCGGGCATCCCACAGCCGTCAACCCCGATCGCGCACTGCGCAAGGAAGCCGCCTCCCGCGGCTGGCCGATTCTCACCTTCTCCAACCCGGTCTCGCTGCGATCACGGATCCAGACCCCGTCCGGCAAGACCGTAGCAGCAAGTGCCGCAGCAGGTTTCAGCGCTCTTGCCGCAGGCGCGATCACCTACGGACTGCTCCGAAGAAAAAGATGACGCCCAAACCCTTGATGTGAGGAGCGTCACGGGGTACAAATGACGTACGGAAGAACGGAAGGCCAAGAACGAATCGGAAGAGAAGATTCGCTCTCCCGACCGGGATTCCCAGCACGGACACCAGGCACCCACGCGGAGCAGCCACCTAATGGCAGAAGCGCTGTGGGCCTGCGAGATTCGTCGATGATCAGCAAGAACCCTGCACCGGTTGCAGGGATGACCTCATCACCGTCGAACCCTCGCCGAGGCCACGTGGTTTTCCATCACAGCCCACCTGAGCACGCTTGGTAACCAGGCGCTCCGTGCTAACGGGCGGCGACGTCGACGCAAGTCGACATCGCCGCCCTTTTATGTGCTCGCTACTGCAGGCTCCGCTCGCGGCCCTTTTATGTGCGCACAAGCCTTACTGCGCAGCTTCGGCAATCGAAGTCGCTTCTGCCGCACCGGCTTCGAATGCTCCGCAGCACAGGATCACCCAACTCCCGACGCCGGTCGCGGTGCCCTCGGCGAATCCCGTCGCGCCGTCTCGGTAGGCATTTGCCCGACGCATCCAGCTCACCTCCGGCACTCCGAGGTTGTGGGGGTCGAATCCCGACGACGCTGCGACCAGTCTCGATGCAGCCCGCGCAACGATGCCGTCGGCCGAGCCGAAAGCTTTGAGCGTCAACAACTCACCGTGTACCACCGCCGCGATCACCGGAGCAGGTGCGGAGGTTCCACCGGTCACCAACTGAGCGAGCAGGTCGAGTCGATCTCCGACACCGGCGTCGCTGCGGGGACGTCCGAGCTCGGAGGCGTCGTCGACGAGGTCTGCTGCGGCCAACAGGTGCAGTCGTGCGAGGGTCTGCAGCGGTGCGCGCTTCCACGTCGAGACCGTGTTCTGCAGCGCATCACCGTCGAGGGCGGCCGCGACTCGCAGCGCACCAGCCAGAATGGGGTCGCCGTCTTCGCCCGCGCGGGGGAAGTCCATCGAACCACCCTCGAGTGTCGACGACGAGCGGGCCGCACGCACCGCGGCCTCGGCGGCGGTGGCCGGCCAGCCACGACGGTTGGCCTTGTGCCGATGCACCGCGCCCAGAGCGTCGCGCGCACGTTCGGCGGAGTCGAGAACTCCGGGCAGTTCCAGTAGCGGGGCGAGGGGGTCCGTCACGACAGACGACGGTACCCCCTCCCCTCACTCCCTACTTCGCTCCGGCCGCCAACAGCTCGGCACGCGCCTGACGACGCTTGGCCTGTTCGGCCGGGTCCGGCACTGGAACGGCCGCGAGCAACCGCTTGGTGTACTCGTTGGTCGGACGACGCAGAATCTGATCCGTCGTACCGAACTCGGCCAGCTTGCCCTTGTTCAACACCGCGATGCGCTTGGCCAGCACCTCCACGACAGCGAGGTCGTGACTGATGAACAGGCACGCGAACCCGTACTCGTGCTGGAGTTCCTTGAACAGCTCGAGCACCTTGGCCTGCACCGACACGTCGAGTGCGGACGTCGGCTCGTCGGCCACCAGCAGCGTCGGCTCCAGGGCGAGTGCCCGAGCGATACCGACGCGCTGACGCTGCCCACCCGACAACTGGTGGGGGTAGCGGTTGCGCATGGTCCGCGACAGGTGGACCCGGTCGAGCAGTTCCTCGACCTTTCGATTTCGATCTGCAGCGCTGTGCTCGGTGTGCAGCAGCATCGGCTCGGCAATCGACTGCCCGATCGGCCAGCGTGGGTTCAGCGACGAACCCGGATCCTGGAACACGATGCCGACCTTGCTGCGCACCGACCGCAGTTCGCGATTCGACAGGTTGGTGATGTCGACCCCTGCGATCGACAACGACCCGCCGGTGAGCTTGTTCAGCCCCACAACGGCCTTGCCGATCGTGGACTTACCCGAGCCGGATTCACCGACGAGGCCGACGACCTCACCCATCTCGATATCGAGGCTGACCCCGTCGACGGCTCGGAACACGGTACGGCCCGGGTACTCGATGACACCGTCGACGATGCTCAGTGCTCGGGTCTCCTCGACGGCACTGGGCTCGGCGATCTTCCCGGCGGTCACGGCCTCGATGCTGCTGCCCAGGTGCGGAACCGAGGCGAGCAACTGCTGCGTGTACGGATGCGACGCGTTCTTGAATATGGTTCGCGCAGCGTCCGTTTCGACGATGACGCCGTCCTTCATCACCGCGATGCGGTCCGCCATGTCTGCCACCACACCCATGTCGTGGGTGATCAGCACGATCGAGGCGTCGATGCGGTTACGCAGATCGCGCATCAGGTCGAGAATCTCCGCCTGCACCGTCACGTCGAGGGCCGTGGTCGGCTCGTCCGCGATCAGCAGCGACGGATCCGAGGACAGCGCCTGGGCGATCATGGCGCGCTGACGCTGACCACCGGAGAGTTGGTGCGGGTAGAAGTTCACCCGCGTCTCCGGATCCGGCATCTCGACGAGCTTCAGGAGCTCGACGGCCCGCGCCTTCGCTTCCTTCTTGGACAGCGAGGTGTGCGCACGGATGGCCTCGGTGATCTGCCAGCCGATCGAGTACACCGGATTGAGCGCCGTCATGGGCTCCTGGAAAATCACTGCGACGTTCTTGCCGCGGATGGGTGCGAGCTGCTTCTCCGGCAGCCCGACCAGTTCTTTCTCGCCCAGCTTGATGCTGCCCGACACCCGCGAATTATCGGCCAGCAGGCCGGGGACGGCCATGGCCGTCGTCGATTTGCCGGATCCGGATTCACCGACGATGGCCAGCACCTCGCCCGAGGCGACCGTGAACGAGACCGTGTCGACGGCCTTGCGCCATACCTTCTCGACCTCGAACTCGACCGTCAGATCGGTGACGATCAGAACCGTGTCCTTCTGAATACTCATGTCAGTTCCGTTTCGGATCGAGTGCGTCACGGAGCGCGTCGCCGAGCATGATGAACGCCAGCACCGTGACGGAGAGGAACGCGGCCGGGAACAGCACCAGGTGCGGTGCCGTCAGGAACACGTTCTGACCGAGGTTGATCTGCAGGCCCCAGGAGATCTCGGGAGCCTGCAATCCGATTCCGAGGAAGGTCAGCGTCGCCTCGGCCGCGATGAACGTACCCACCGAGATGGTCGCGTAGATGATCACCGGAGCCAGAGCGTTGGGCAGGATGTGTCGCACCAATATGCGGTAGGTCGACGCCCCCAATGCCTGTGCAGCCTGGACGTATTCACTGTTCTTGATCGAGATCACCGATGATCGAACCAGTCGCATCGCCGTCATCCAGCCGAAGGCCACCAGGGCGAGCGAGACGGTGAAGATGGTGCGCTGGGCGGTGACGGTGAGCAGGATCAGGGCACCGAGCAGCAGCGGGATTCCGAAGAACACGTCGGTGAAGCGAGCCAGGATGCTGTCGGTGATTCCGCCGAAGTACCCGGCGAGAGCACCGATCAGGACGCCGATGATGAGCACACCGATGACCGAGAGCACACCGATCGACAGCGAGATCCGCGCACCGTAGATGACGTTGGCGTAGTAGTCGCAGCCCTGGACGTCGGTGCCGAACCAGTGTGCAGCGCTGGGACTCTGACGGGAATCGGACAGCGAGCACACGCGCGGATCGATGCCGCGGGCGAACAGCTGCGGGAACACCGCCATCACCAACAGCACCAACAGCAGGAACGTGCCGATGATGAAGAACGGGCTCTTCCGCAGGAACTTCCACGCATTGCCCCACAGGCTGGCCTGACCGACCAACTCGACGGCCTCGCCGGTGATGACGTTGCCGGGCAGGCCCTCGTCTGCGGCGTGCTGAGCTGCGCTCGAATCTTCTTTATTCATAGCGAATCCTTGGATCGAGAACCGCGTAGAGAACGTCCACCACGAGGTTGAAGAAGATGTAGAAGAACACGAAGAGCGTGACGATGCCGACGACGACGGCACCTTCCTGACGGGCGAGACCGTCGTAGATCGCGCGGCCGAGACCTGGCAGGTTGAACACCGTCTCGGTCACGATGGCACCGCCCAGCAGGCCACCGACGTCGGCACCGATGAAGGTGACGACGGGAATCAGCGAGTTGCGCAGGGCGTGCCGAAAGATGATGCGCCGGTTGCTGATTCCCTTCGACTTCGCGGTGCGGATGTAATCCGCGGCCATCGACTCGGCGACCGACGTCCGGGTCAACCGGGCGACGTAGGCCATCGACAGCGATGCGAGCACGAGGCCGGGGAGCAGGAAGCTCGACCAGCCGTCGTTGATGCCCGAGATCGGGAAGAGGCCCAACTTCAGACCGAGGGTGAACTGGGCGATGAAGCCGAGAACGAACACCGGCACCGACACCAGCAGCGTCGTCGAGATGAGCACCAGGTTGTCGAAGAACGATCCGCGCTTGAGGGCGGCGAGCACACCCGCGGCGATACCGATGACGGTTTCGATGACGACGGCCACGATGGTCAGCCGCACTGTGACCGGAAGTGCCCGCTCGATGGTGTCGAGGACGGGACGACCGGAGAAGTCGGTGCCGAAATCGCCCTGGAAGAATCCACTGATGTACTTGAAGTACTGGACGAACAGATTGTCGTCGAGGTTGAACTCGTCTCGCAGTTGGGCGACCACGCCCGGTGCGAGGGGGCGATCTCCAGCGAGGGCGCGAATGGGATCGCCCGGAAGCGCGTAGACCATCGCGAAGATCAAGAACGAGGAGCCGATCAGGACGGGAATCGTCAGCAGTAATCGGCGAGTGATGTAGCGACCCACTGTGTGTCTTCTCCTTGAACAAGGGACGAACCTGCGCCTCGGGTCTTGCCGGCGCAGGTCGGTGTGGGGCAGATGCGACCCACGGATGAACGAAACCCGGTGGGTGGCAACCGATCATGCTCGGCTGCCACCCACCTGGGTGCGTCGTCAGCTGACTACGACGTCCTCGAGAACGATGTTGCCACGGTTGTCGATCTTGACGTCGGAGACGCGATCGGACCACACAGCCTGGTTCAGGCCGTAGAACAGCGGGGTAGCGGGCATCTGGTCGATCAGGATGTCCTCTGCCTTCTGGTAGTCCGCCGTTGCCGCGTCGATATCTGCAGCGTTGTTGCCTTCGGCCAACGCGGCGTCGAATGCCGGGTCGTTGAAGAAGACGTAGTTGCTACCTGCCGGCGGGGTTGCGGCTGCCGAGTACAACGGGGAGAGGAAGTTGTAGATCGACGGGTAGTCCATGATCCAACCCGAGCGGAACGGGCCGGTCATTCCCTTGGCGTCCTGCAGCGGCAGGTACTGCGCGAACTGGAGGTCGCCGCGCAGTGCGTAGTTCACGCCCAGGTTGTCACGCAACTGGTTGCCCACGGCGGTCATCCACGAATCGTGGCCCGCACCGGCGTTGAACCACAGGTCCACCGGCTGGCTGCGGTCGAACCCGGCCTCGTCGAGCAGACGGTTGGCCTCGTCCGGGTTGAGCTCACAGTTCGCACCGCAGGCGTCCTCGCGGTATCCGTCGACGACGGGCGAGGCGAAAGATCCTGCCGGGGTACGGGTATCGGTGAAGATCGCGGTGGCGATGGCCTGACGATCGATGGCCATCGAGAATGCCTTGCGCACCCTCGGATCCTGGAAGCGCGGGTCGTAGGTGGGGAAACCGAGGGACGTGATGTCGGGACGCGCACGCTCGCCGTAGCGGTCACCGAACTGGTCACGAGCCGTGGCCCACGCATCCTCGGGCAGATCGAGCATGACGTCGAGTCCGCCGCCCTGAACATCGTTGTAGCCGGTGTTCAGCTCGGTGTAGACCTTGAAGTTGACGCCTGCGGACTGAGCCGGGTTGTCGCCCTTGTAGTCGTCGTACTTGGTGACGGTGAAGCCCTGTCCCGGAACGAAGTCCGAGTCGGCCTTGAACGGGCCGTTACCGATCGGGCGAGCGCCGTAGGCATCGGGGTCGGCGTAGAACGCCTCGGGCAGCGGGTCGAATGCCGTGTATCCCAGCGTGAGCGGGAAGATGGCGAACGGTCCGGTGAGCTTGACGGTGAAGGTCGTCTCGTCGACGACGTTCAGACCGCTCAGTTCGGTTGCGACGGGCTCGGCGGTGTCGCTACCCTGCAGATCCGCGTAGCCTTCGATGTTCTCGAAGAAGTACGAGGCACCGAATGCGTTGGTGCTCAACGCGTTGTAGCTCCACGCCTTGGTGTAGGACTCGGCCGTGACGGGGGTGCCGTCGTGGAAGGTCCAGCCGTCCTTGAGCTTGACGGTCCAGGTGGTGTTGTCCTCGGACTCGACGGACTCG
Source organism: Rhodococcus sp. NPDC006774 (assembly GCF_040636045.1). Classification (NCBI taxonomy): domain Bacteria; kingdom Bacillati; phylum Actinomycetota; class Actinomycetes; order Mycobacteriales; family Nocardiaceae; genus Rhodococcus; species Rhodococcus sp. NPDC006774. Next base: position 61,408 of record NZ_JBEYIW010000007.1, read on the forward strand.
GCAACGCCGTTGTACTCGACGCTGTTGTCCTCGTCGTTGAACGTGACCAGCGGAGTGAAGAGCGCCTCGAGAACCTGGCTGCCTTCGCTCTCGGTGGTGTTGCCGGGAATCAGCGGGTTCTCGGGCTCGCCGATGTAGATGCTGTAGACACCGTCGGCGCTACCGCCGGAGCCAGAGCCCCCGCCGCCACAGGCGGCGAGCAGGCTCGCACTCATCAGCACAGCCGTGGTGACTACCGCGGCACGTTTGATACGCAAGGAAATCCTCCATCCAGATGTGAACACGGGGTCGTCCGTGCTCAGTTCCTCGGGCGCGACGCCCGGGGGTTTCGTGGGCGACCGCATGGCACGGCAGGTGGGCCGTTCCAACGATCTGATGGGATGGACTTTAGACACATCCTGAAACGAACATGTGAACTCCCCCAGATTTTGCTGACCCGTGAGTAAGCCGGAAACATGATCGAAACGTTTCGGCAAGTCGATTTCTCACACTTCGGACTTCCGCGTCGTCGAGGCGGCTCGGCGAGAACCCCGATTACCGCCCACCGTGCAGAAACTACCGATCACCGCAGATCAGGGGGTTGCAGGCGATTGCAACGGTGCGATTGCCATCACATGTGACTACCCTCACAAGGGGCTCGAGACCGGCACGGAAGTGCAGTTTCATGAGCGAAATGCACCGGACGAAAGTGAGCAATTCGAGATGACGACCAGTACCTCCGGAACCGACGAGACCGCGGTTGCCTCCTACGCACCCTCGGCCGAGTTCTCGGCTCAGGCGAACGCCGGAACCGAGCTCTACGCCGCCGCCGAGGAGGATCGACTCGGCTTCTGGGCCGAACAGGCTCGCCGACTCCACTGGCACACCCCGTTCACCGAAGTTCTCGACTGGTCCGACGCCCCCGTCGCCAAGTGGTTCGCCGACGGCGAGCTCAACGTCGCATACAACTGCGTCGACCGCCACGTGATCGACGGACACGGCGACCAGGTGGCCATCCACTGGGAAGGCGAGCCCGGCGACAGCCGCGACGTCACCTACTCCGATCTGCTCGCCGACGTCAGCCAGGCCGCCAACACCCTGACCGAACTCGGCCTCGTGGCCGGCGATCGAGTCGCGATCTACATGCCCATGATCCCCGAGGCCATCGTCTCGATCCTCGCGTGCGCTCGCCTCGGCCTGACCCACTCGGTCGTCTTCGCCGGCTTCTCCGCCACCGCACTGCGCTCACGCGTCGACGACGCCGAGGCCAAGCTCGTCATCACCACCGACGGTCAGTGGCGACGCGGCAAGCCCGCTCCCATCAAGGACACCGTCGACGAGGCCGTCGACGGGGCGGCATCGATCGAACACGTGCTGGTCGTCAAACGCACCGACTCCGAGGTCTCCTGGACCGAGGGACGCGACCTGTGGTGGCACGAGACCGTCGCCAAGGCGTCGAAAGAGCATGAGGCACAGCCCTTTCCGTCCGAGCACCCACTCTTCATCCTCTACACCTCCGGTACGACGGGTAAGCCCAAGGGCATCATCCACACCTCCGGCGGCTACCTGACGCAGACCTCGTACACCCACCACAACGTCTTCGACCACAAGGCAGGCAAAGACGTCTACTGGTGCACCGCCGACATCGGCTGGGTCACCGGGCACTCCTACATCGTCTACGGTCCGCTCTCGAACCGGGCGACGCAGGTCGTCTACGAGGGAACGCCCAATTCGCCCGACGAGCACCGGCATTGGAACGTCATCGAGAAGTACAAGGTCTCGATCTACTACACCTCCCCCACCCTCGTTCGTACGTTCATGAAGTGGGGCAAGGAGATTCCCGAGGCCCACGACCTGAGCTCGATCCGCTTGCTCGGCAGCGTCGGCGAGCCGATCAACCCCGAGGCGTGGCGCTGGTTCCGCGACGTCGTCGGCGGCGGCACCGCACCGATCGTCGACACCTGGTGGCAGACCGAAACCGGCGCGATCATGATCTCCCCGCTGCCCGGCGTCACCGCCACCAAGCCCGGCTCCGCCATGGCCCCGTTGCCCGGCATCTCCGCCAAGATCGTCGACGACGACGCCAAGCCACTGGGCAACGGTGGCAACGGCTACCTCGTCCTCGACGAGCCGTGGCCGTCGATGCTGCGCGGCATCTGGGGCGACATGGACCGCTACAAGGAAACGTACTGGTCGCGGTACGCCGAGGAGGGTTGGTACTTCGCCGGTGACGGTGCCAAGTACGACGACGACGGCGCACTGTGGGTCCTCGGCCGCGTCGACGACGTCATGAACGTCTCGGGCCACCGCATCTCCACGTCCGAGGTGGAGTCGGCACTGGTCACCCATCACAGTGTCGCCGAAGCCGCGGTGGTCGGTGCCGCCGACGACACCACCGGTCAGGGCATCGTCGCGTTCGTCATCCTGCGGGCAGGCGAGGAGAACACCGGCGACGCGCTGATCGCCGAACTCAAGGCGCAGGTCTCCAAGGAGATTTCGCCGATCGCCAGGCCTCGGGAGATCTCCATCGTGCCGGAGCTGCCGAAGACGCGATCCGGCAAGATCATGCGTCGACTGCTACGCGACGTGGCCGAGGGCCGCGAACTCGGCGACGTCTCCACCCTCGTCGACCCGAAGGTGTTCGAGGCGATCAAGAAGGGCCGCTAGCGGCCAGTGGTGCGGTTGAGTGCCTCAGAGGACACTCAACCGCACCACTGCCTCAGGCACTCAGATCGAACACCGTGTACTCGCCGACGGTGCGCGGCGTGAAGGTCGCGGCCACCCAATCCCCGATCGCCGACGGCCTGGTCTTGCCCGTTCCCTCGATGAAGTAATGGATCTTTCCCGCGGCCACGTCGGCCTCGAATTGGTCGAGCGTGGGCGACGGGTCGGTTCCGGAGAATCCACCCACCGGCATCACCGGGTCGTCGGTCGCGAGCTGTATGCCCGCGGCCGCGTTGGATCCGACGGTCGCCGCCACCCATGTGTAGTTCTGGGCGTCGGATTCGAGTAGGCCGGTCAGCTCTGCGTCCGGTGCGGCTGCGGAGCCGAATTGCGCTGAGCGGCCGACACTTTCCTCATGCGATCCGGTTCCGTAGGCTGCGGTCTCGGACGCAACAGCGGGCCCGGCCGACGGACCTCCTCCACTGTGCGGGGTGACCACGGTATCGGCGACGTAAGCGACGGGGCCGGCCAGAGCGACCGCAATTGCCGCCGCTCCCAGCGTAATCGAGACCGCTCGAGACATCCGGACCACGAGGGCGAGAGCCACAACGATCCCGACTCCCAGCACCACCCATCGGAGCCACGGCACGAACTCGGGTGTACGAGCGAGAAAGACGAACGACGTGGCCGTGGTGACAGCCGAAGCAAGCGCGAGAATCGAACGGCACCAGACGTTCTCGCGTCGCACCCACAGTTCGCGCAGGGCAGCTCCGACGATGGCGGCGATCGCCGGTGCGATCACGATCGTGTAGTAGGAGTGGAAGGTGCCCGACATGAAGCTGAACACCAGCGAGCACCCGACGAGCCACAATCCCCACATCACGTACCAGGCGCGCCGAAAGTCCTGTCGAGGCGCTCTGCCGCGCAACACGATTCCCGCCACCACGAACACGAGCGCAGCCGGTATCAGCCACGAGATCTGACCACCCTGCGCGGCAGCGAACATGCGGGTGATGCCCGTCTGCACCGCATCTCCGGCATGGGATGCCGCACTGCTTCCGTGTTCGTTGCCCGTCAGTCGACCCAGACCGTTGTAGCCGAACGTCAGGTCCAGAATGCTGTCGGTCTTCGACCCGCCGACCCACGGCCGGTCGGCAGCCGGAACCAACTGCACGATCGCCACCCACCACCCGGCCGTCACGAGTACCGCGGCACCGGCCGCCGGCAACTGCAGCATTCGGGTTCCGAACCTCGGTGGACCGAACGCCGCGTACGCCACGGCGAGAGCAGGAACGACGAGGAACGCCTGCAGTTGCTTCGTCAGAAACCCCAGGCCGACAACAGCTCCGGTGACCACCAGCCACCGAGTTCGCCCGTCCTCGAGCGCGCGAAGCATCGCCCACGCTGCTCCCAACAGGGTGAGGGTGAGCAAGGCGTCGGGATTGTCGTAGCGGAACATCAGCGCGAAGGTCGGCGTGGTGGCCAAGACCGCACCCGCGATCAACGCTGCCCCGTAGCCGAATCGACGGGCGACGATCGCGTACATGATTCCCACGCTCAGCACGGCCATCAGCACCTGCGGCAGGAGCAGCGACCAGGAGTTGAGGCCGAAGATTCGTACCGAGAGTTCCATGACCCACAGCGACGCAGGCGGCTTGTCCACCGTGATCGAGTTCGCGGCGTCGGACGAACCGAACAGGAAGGCCTTCCAACTGATCGAGCCGGCCTGAACGGCTGCTGCGTAGAAGGAGTTACCCCAGTGCTCCCGATTCAGGTCCAGGGCGTAGGCCCCGGCTGTTCCGGCGAGAAGGGCGGCGAGAGTGGGCATTGCCCAGCGTGGGCGGGCAATGTCGTGTTCGAGGACGGTCACAGTCGATCACTGTTGCCCTCGATCCTGAGGATGTGCGATCAACTTCCTGACAATCGCCTGTCTATCCAGGGATCACGGAAATGAGCAGACGCAGGTGAGCGGAAACTCGACCCCTGCTACGAAGCTCGGGGGTGGAGCCTGCGGAACGACCGCAGGCTCCACGCTCACGTGCGGCGCAGCCGCTCAGACGCTGTCGAGCGACTGGTCCCGTGTTTCCTTCATGATCAGCAGAGCGATCAGCGTCAACGTTGCAGCGATGGCGAGGTACACGCCCACCCAGCCGACGCCGTAGCTGCTCACCAGCCAGGTCGCGATGAACGGTGCCACTGCGGCACCGAGGATCGACGCGGTGTTGTACGAGATTCCCGATCCGGTGTAGCGCACGTTGGTCGGAAACAGTTCCGGCAGAACGGCACTCATCGGTCCGAAGGTCAGGCCCATGAGGCCGAGGCCGACGCACATGAACACCAGCATCCGCGAGGCGGACGCGGTCTCGGGGTTCGCGAACCAGTGGAAGGAGAGCCCGAACAGCACGATCGCCGACGTGATGACGATGAGCGTGGGACGACGGCCGTACTTGTCGGCCAGCAGCCCGGCCACCGGAATCAGCGCCGCGAAGAACAGCACGGCGATGAGCTGCAGCTCCAGGAAGTCGGTGTAGGAGATCGCCAGCTTCGGACCGTTGACGTCGGACACCTTGCCCGTTCCGTAGCTGACCACCCACGTGGTCATGATGTAGAACAGCGTGTAGGTGGCGAGCATGACGAACGTTCCGATGATCAGCTGACGCCAACTGGTCTTGAACACCTGAGCGAGCGGAGTCTTGACCTTCTGGCCGCGCTCGACGGCGAGCTTGAACACCGGCGTTTCCTCGAGCTTGAGCCGGACGTACAGGCCGATGATGACCATGACGGCGCTGAGCAGGAACGGGATTCGCCAGCCCCACGTCAGAAACGCGTGGTCGGTGCCCGAGTTGACCGAGTCGTAGCCCGTCGCGATGACGATGAGCAGGAAGATGCCGTTGGCGAAGAAGAACCCGATGGGCGCGCCCAGCTGCGGGTACATCGCCGCCCAGGCTCGCTTGCCCGGCTTGGCGGTTTCGGTGGCGAGCAACGCTGCACCGCTCCACTCGCCGCCGAGACCGACGCCCTGGGTGAAGCGCATGATCGCCAGCAGAGCCGGAGCCCACAGCCCCACCGCGGCGTACGTGGGCAACAGTCCGATCGCGAACGTCGCGACACCCATCGTGAGCAGGGACCCGACGAGGGTCGCCTTGCGTCCGATGCGGTCGCCGAAGTGGCCGAACAGAATCGACCCGATGGGTCGCGCGACGAAAGCGAGGCCGAAGGTAGCGAAGGACGCCAGCAGTGCGGTGGTGTCGTTGCCCGCGGGGAAGAACAGACGCGGGAAGACGAGCACTGCGGCGGTGGCATAGATGTAGAAGTCGAAGAACTCGATGGACGTGCCGACCATCGAGGCGATCACGATGCGCGATCGCGGCACCTGAGGTGCGGGAATTGCACCGTCGGCGGCGACGGTGTGTGCTGAACTCACGAATGCTCCTGAAGGGGGAAGTTCCCTGCAAATTACCTGATGAACACCTGAGAATTTCACGACCCGGGCGTGTCCGTTGCCCGATCGCGTAAGTTCCTCGAGTTTGCGGCAGGTGGTACCGAGGTACGCGTCCAAACAAGGGCGAGCGTCGCCCGCCCTCCGCGGAACAGTTAACCTGCTACCGAGGCACTACTGTCGATACGATCTTCCGCACAACACCGAGCAGAGCAATTACAAGGGGTCGAGAGTTGAGCGTCAGCAATGACAAGGGATACGGCAACGGCGTCCCGAACACGATTTCGTCGATACCTCTGACCGATGTCGATGCCCGCACCCCTGGTAGCGCCAGCATCGGAAATCTCGTCAAGGACGCCACCACTCAGGTCTCGACGCTCGTGCGCGCCGAAGTCGCCCTCGCCAAGGCCGAGGTCACCGGCGAGGTCAAGAAGGGTCTGCAGGGCAGCGTCTTCTTCATCATCGCGTTGACGGTGTTGCTGTTCAGCTCGTTCTTCTTTTTCTTCTTCGCCGCTGAACTGCTCGATGTGTGGCTCTACCGCTGGGCCGCATTCCTCATCGTGTTCGCCGTCATGGTGTTGGCCGCGGCGCTGTTCGGTTTCCTCGGCTACCGCCGGGTCAAGAAGCTGCGCAAGCCCGAGAAGACCATCGACTCGCTCAAGCAGGCGTCGACGGTGCTGCCGAACCAGCACGATTCCATCCCCGGAGTTCCCGGCTACAAGAAGTAGTAGCCCGGCGAATCGAGCAGTATGAATCAGCCCGATCCGTCCACGGTCCGGTATCCGGGACAGTGGATCCATCGCGACATCCACGCCAACGGAATTCGGTTCCATATCGTCGAGGTCGGCGAACACGCACCGGACGCACCGCTGGTGGTTCTGCTGCACGGCTTCGCCGACTTCTGGTACTCGTGGCGACACCAACTCGAGGCGCTCGCGCGATCGGGTGTTCGTGCCATCGCCGTCGACCTGCGCGGCTACGGTGATTCCGACAAGCCTCCACGCGGATACGACGGGTGGACTCTGGCCGGCGACATCGTCGGACTCGTTCGCGCTCTGGGCTATCCGAACGCCACGTTCGTCGGCCACGCCGACGGCGGTCTCGTCTGCTGGGCCAGCGTTGCGCTCCACCCCCGCTCGGTGCGTTCGATGGTGCTGATCAACGCCCCGCACCCCATCTCTCTGCGGCGGGCCGTGTTGAAGGACTCGGCACAGCGCGCCGCGCTGCTCCCGCACTTCGTTCGCTACCAGGTTCCGCTCCGCCCCGAGAGACTGCTGACGCGCCGAGGAGGTGCCGCGGTCACCGAGTTGATGAGCAACCGCGCCGGGCCCGAGTGGAAGACCACCGAGGACTACGCGGACACCACGGCCAAGATGAGCTCGGCCATCAGAATTCCCGGTGCTGCACACTGCGCACTCGAATATCAGCGCTGGGCGTTCCGCAGCCAGTTCCGCGCCGAGGGCCGCCGCTTCATGGACGCCGTCGACGTACGGACCTCGATTCCCGTCGCGCAGATCAGCGGCGACCTCGACCCGTACGTGCTGCCCACCACCCTCGACAGAGACCGGCACTGGGCCCCCGGGCTGACGCGTCGAACAGTGCGGGACGTGGGCCACTACGTGCACCAGGAAGCGCCCGACGTGGTGTCCGAGGAGATCCTGCGGGTCGTACGCGAGAGCTAGACGATGCAGTCGCCCGTACCCACCGGCACCGGGGCATCGAAGCTCTGCGTGAGCTCGTCCGCGATCTCCGACGCGGTCAGCACGAATCCGGTGTCGGGATCGTCGACGGCCGCACCGAACACGACGCCGAGTACCTCACCGGACGAGTTGACCAGCGGTCCACCGGAGTTGCCCTGCCGAACCGATCCGCGGACGGTGTACACCTCACGTTGGACGGTTCCGGTGCGGTAGATGTCCGGGCCGCTGAGGTTGATGATCTCGCGGATGCGCGCCGGGCTCGCCGTGTACGGTCCACCGCCGGGGTAGCCGAGCACGATGGCGTCGGTTCCGGATTCGGCCGGCGTCGGCGCAAACGTCAGCACCGGTGCCTCCAGCTGCGGAACACGAAGCACCGCAACGTCTTCTTCCGGATCGAACAGTACGACGTCGGCGTCGAGCGGTCCGTTCGGCGAATCGACCGTCACCTCGGACGTGCCTGCGACGACGTGTGCGTTGGTCATCACCAGATCCGATCCGACGACGAATCCCGAACCCTCGAGCGCCTTCTGGCAACTCGGTGCGATGCCGTTGATCTTGATGACGCTCGATTGCAGTTGCACCGGAATCGGTCCCGCTGCGATACCGGAATCGGGAGCGGCGACCTCGGCGACCGGGGTGCGACCGAACGGGCCGATGACATCCGGTAGACCGGAGGTGTCGAGCAACGCCGAGAATTCCTTGGGTACCTGACGCAGCCAGTCCGGTGCCACTTCGTCGACCTTGCCGAGGACCGTCGATCCACGGACCGCGCTGGCGACCTCGGGCTGAGAGGACGACGTCAGCGGGATGGCGAGCAGCCACGCGGCAGCGAGCACCGCGACGGCCTGCAGCCCGGCACCGATGGTGCTGTCGACCGAACGTGCTGCGCGGGAATGGATTCCGCTACGCAGCGCCCGCCCGAGGACCATGCCGGCAACCTCACCGACGATCACCAGCACCACGATCAACGCGATGCCGACGAACACCCGCATCCGCGAACCGTCGACGTGCTCGAGCACGTGCGGTGCCACGAGAATGCCGGCAACGGCACCGAGCACAACACCGAGAAACGCCAGCGCCGACGCCACCGCCCCCTGCCGCCATCCCGACGTCGCCGCCAGCAGTGCGATGGCAACCACCGCGATATCGACCCACCCTGAACCTGTCACCGATCGAGCCTCGCTCCTACCGCAGTCAAGCTGGCCTCCAGATCGCGTATGTCCCCCGTGTCCCACTCGGGCTCCCAGCCCGATACAGCCAGCAGACCCGCCAGGATACCGCCCGTGAAGCCCCACACCAGCATTCCCTGCACAGCGAACGCGGGGCCCTGGTAACCCGCAGGGTGGCGCACCTGGAATCGGTTGTTCGGATCGAGCAACTCGCGCAACGGAACTCGCACCACTCGCTCGGTCTCGCCGGGATCGACGACGCGCACCGGCGTCGGTCGCTCCCAGTACGAGAGCACCGGAACCACGTCGAAGCGCGACGGCGGAACGTAGATGCCGGGCATCGTCGCCAGCGGCACGACGCCGGCCGGGTCGAGACCGGTCTCTTCCTGAGCCTCCCGCAGCGCAGTTCCGATGGGCCCGTCGTCACCCGGGTCGGTGGCACCGCCGGGGAAGGCGATCTGCCCACTGTGTTCGCGCAAGGTCGACGCGCGCTGGGTCAGCAGTACGTCGGCCTCGGCGGGCAGTCCACCGGGCGCGGTCGGGTCGGCGGCAGCGGGGCCGCCGAACAGCACCAACACGGCCGCCGAACGAATTCGATCGGCGGGCTGCGCCTGTCGTTGCAGAACCGGGTTGATTCCGGTGGTGTCGGTCAGACCGCCCGCCCTGCCTGCGACGTCGAGCATGCGCCCGAGCCACTCGGGTGCGCTCACGACGAGACCCCGAGGTTCTCACGGACTGCGTCGGCGATGTCGTCGACGCTACGAAAGGGTTGAGGTAGCACCTTGGCGACAGTGCCATCCGCAGATATCAAAACGGATACGGGCAGCACGTTCGGCGCTCCCACGGCCGCGGCGACGCGTCCGGCACCGTCCTGAACGCCGGGCAGTGTGACACCGTACTCGGCCAGACGGGTCAGCCCGTTGGACTCGTTGGCGTCGTTGTGGACGGTCAACACGGTGACGGCATCACCCGCCCGCTGCGCGTATTGCTGCATATACGGCAATTCCTCCGCGCACGGTCCGCACCAGTAGGCCCAGATGTTCAGCAGTGCGGGTCGCCCGGCCAGAGCCTGGCCGAGGTCGACGGACGAGCCGTCGCCGATGCATTCGAGGGTGATGCCCGTCAACGGACCCGTCGATGTGCCAGACGGCGTCGGACATGCGGCGAGACCGGCATCCCGACGCAGTGGCGCGAGGGCCTCGGGGGTGTCTGCCGCGCGGCGCTCGTCGGTGGCGGGTGCTCGCTGCCCGAGGCCGGGTGAGTTCGTGGGCTGCGCGGTCTGCACGTCGTCGCGGGGCCACAGCGCGTAGACCATCCCGACCACCAGGATCAGAGCGACGAGAGACCAGCGCAGAGCAGCTTTGTTCACGACAGGATTCCGGCGAGGGCGAGGAGGTGATCGGTTTCCGGGCCCTTCACCAACGCAGCCGCGGCGGCGGGATCGGTCGGACCGGTCCCGAAGGAGGGGCAGTCCTTGGCGAGGACGCACACCCCACATGCGGGGGTACGAGCGTGGCAGACGCGTCGGCCGTGAAAGATGACTCGATGCGAGAGCAGCGTCCACTCCTTGCGTTCGATGAGTGCGCCGACGGCGTGCTCGACCTTGACCGGGTCCTCCTCCTCGGTCCACTGCCAGCGTCGTACGAGCCGTCCGAAGTGGGTGTCGACGGTGATTCCCGGAACATCGAAGGCATTGCCGAGAACCACATTGGCCGTCTTGCGGCCGATCCCGGGAAGCGTGACGAGATCCTTCAACGTCGCGGGCACCTCGCCGTCGAAGTTCTCCAGCAGTTTCTGCCCGAGTCCGATCAGCGAGTTCGCCTTGTTGCGATAGAAGCCCGTGGTGCGGATGTACTCCTCGAGCTCGACACGGTCGGCCTCGGCGTAGTCGCGGGCTGTGCGGTATTTCACGAACAGTGCGGGAGTGACCATGTTGACGCGCTTGTCGGTGCACTGCGCGGACAGGATGGTCGCAACGGCGAGTTCGAGGGGCGTGGTGAAGTCCAGTTCGCAGTACACGTGCGGAAAGGCAGTGTTCAACGTCCGGTTCATCCGCCGAGCTCGGCGGACGAGCCCGAGGTGAGTCTCCTCGCGTTTGCGCACGTCGGGGCGTTTCGGGGCTGTCGAATCCACTCCACAACTGTACGGACAAGAATGCGTAACGTTCCTCGCGGCAGGAGTGGGCTGTGTTTGTATCGAGACCTTTTCGGTGTTAACTGGCCGGTATGCAAGGACTCGCCGTGGTGCTCTTTCCGGTACTACTCATGCTCTTCGCACTCGCGATGGAACGCGTCGAGTTCCGGCTCAGCAAGCTCGGCGTCCGGGAGCAGGAAGTCCAGGAGTTCCTCGATCAGGCGAGCACGTCCGAGGTCGCCACTCTGGCGAACGAGGGCTTCCCACACGCATTGGCCCGATTCAACACCCGCAAGCGCCGCCAGACCCCTCCGCGGACCGTCGACACGCGCGACGGCATGGTCGACCAACGGGCCAGCTGAGCGCACGTTTTGTCCCATTGGTCGTAATTTCGATGAATTTCGGGTGAACGGGAACACACGCCCGAGTCCTCTGGCAACCTGTGGTGGCGTCGATCACTCGGTTTCCACCGACTCGAAGTAGACTCCCCTGAGGTAATTGTTGTGTTTGATCATCGGATCGGCGTCGACGCCTGAACTGCACCGCAGTTCGGTGCATGGCACGAACTGTGTACAAACGCTTTCGGTGGTGCGGGTTGCCGCGTCACCGACATCCCAAAAGGAGCGCAAGTGGACGACGTCCTGGCACGGGCCGGCATCTTCCAAGGAGTCGAGCCCTCAGCGGTTGCGGCACTGACGAAGCAGCTGCAGCCTGTCGATTTCCCCCGGGGACACGTGGTGTTCAACGAGGGTGAGCCCGGAGACCGGCTCTACATCATCGTTTCCGGCAAGATCAAGCTCGGGCGACGCTCCCCCGACGGCCGCGAGAACCTGCTGACGATCATGGGACCGTCGGACATGTTCGGTGAGCTGTCGATCTTCGATCCCGGTCCCCGTACGTCCTCGGCCACCACGGTCACCGAGGTGCGCGCGGTCAGCATGGACCGAGCTGCACTCAAGGACTGGATCGACCAGCGCCCGGAGATCGCCGAGCAGCTGCTGCGCGTACTGGCCCGCCGGTTGCGTCGCACCAACAACAACCTGGCCGACCTCATCTTCACCGACGTTCCCGGACGTGTCGCGAAGGCGCTGCTCCAGCTGGCACAGCGATTCGGCACCCAGGAAGCGGGCTCGCTGCGCGTCACCCACGACCTGACGCAGGAAGAGATCGCTCAGCTCGTCGGTGCCTCTCGCGAAACCGTCAACAAGGCTCTGGCCGACTTCGCACACCGCGGATGGCTGCGCCTCGAAGGCAAGTCCGTACTGATCTCGGACTCCGAGCGTCTGGCACGCCGAGCTCGCTAGCTCTCCCGGAGGTAGGCCAGCTGCGTTTTGACCGACATCCGCGCAGCCGGCCACAACTTCTTGTCCACGTCCGAATAGACGTGGCGAACCACCTGCATCGGTTTCGCGTCCTCGCCGAGCTCCGCGAGCGCCGAACGAACCTGATCCAGCCGCTGCCGACGGTGGGCGCGATACGCTCGCGCCACCTCGGCGGTGTCCGGTAGCTCCGGCCCGTGACCGGGAAGCACGCTCTTCCCCGCACCGGCCGCTTCGAGCCGATCCAACGACTGCAGATAATCCGCGAGCGAGCCGTCCTTCGGGTCCAGCACCGTGGTGCCGCGGCCCAAGACGGTATCTCCCGTCAGGATCGCGTCGTCCAGCACGAAACTCACCGAATCCGCAGTGTGACCGGGCGTGTGCAGAACCTCGATCCGAAGCCCCGCCGCCTCGATGATCTCGCCGTCGACCAGGCTCACGCCGTCCCCGTGCAGGAACTTCTCCCCGACCGCGCGCACCGGAGCCGCCGTCTTTCGATGAAAACGCTTCAGCCCACCGGTGTGATCGGCGTGGCGATGGGTCACCAGGGTCAGAACCACCGTGCCCGACGCGGCGACGGCGTCGAGATGGGCCCGGTCCTTCGGCCCCGGATCGACCACGATGCACTCGTCCGACCCCGGTCCCTGCAGAATCCAGGTGTTCGTCCCGTCGAGCGTCATCTTGCCCGGGTTGTCGGCGAGCAGAACCGACGCGGTTGGCGTCACCTGCCGGAGTAGTCCGTACGCGGGATGCTGGGGGTTCGAGACGGCCATGAAAGTACTGTAGGTCGCCTGCTCCGGGAGATGTCCACGAGGACTACCGTCGACACTCATGAAGATCGGACTCGTCGGAGCGGGCCCCTGGGCTCGCAAGACTCAAGCCCCCTCGCTGCTCGCTCATCCGGGCGTCGACTTCACCGGAGTATGGGCACGCAGACCCGAAGCGGCGGCCGAGCTGGGTGCACCGGTATTCGAGTCGTTCGAGGCCCTGCTCGACGCCGTCGACACGGTGGCGTTCGCGGTACCACCGGCCGTGCAAGCCGGATACGCACTGCGCGCGGTGCAGGCAGGCAAACATGTGTTGTTGGACAAGCCGATTGCCGCAACGGTGGCCGAGGCGGAGGAACTGGCCTCGGCGGTGACGACCGCAGGCGTGCGCTCGATGGTGACGCTGACTCTCCGGTTCGCCCCGGAGACAAGGCAATTCCTCGACGCGGCCGCCGGACGACCGTGGGCGGCGGGCTCGGGAACCTGGTTCTCCGGTGCCGTCCTCGGTGGGGCGTACGCGAACTCGCGGTGGCGACACGACGACGGGGCGATCCTCGACATCGGCCCACACGTGTTCGATCTGCTCGACGCCGCACTGGGAACCATTTCACGCGTTGCCTATTCGCACCGCGAGGTGGCGTCGGACAGTTGGACCGTGGTTCTCGAACACGAGGGCGGCGCAACGAGCACCGTTCAACTCTCGCTGCGGACGCCGATCATGCCGTCCCTGATGCGCATCGAGCTGAGCGGCACCGACGGCATCGCAACTCTCACCGACCGATCGACCTCGTCGACCGACTGCTTCGCCGTCCTGCTGGACGAATTCCTCGAGTCGGTCGACAAGGGTGTCGATCACGAATGCTCGGTACACCGAGGCCTGCACCTACAGAAAGTGATCAGTGCGGCTGCGCCCCAGTGACATGTGCGGCTGCGCGTCAGCGCAGTTCGACGATGAGCTCCACTTCCACCGAAGCACCGAGGGGCAGTTCGGCGACACCCACGGCCGAGCGCGCATGCTTGCCCGCATCGCCGAAGATCTCACCGATGACGTTCGACGCCCCGTTGATCACCCCGGGCTGACCGGTGAATCCCGGTGCGGAGGCAACGAAGCCGACCGCCTTGATCACCCGGGCCACCGAATCGATGCCGACGAGCGCGTGCACGGCGGCGAGCGCGTTCAGGGCGCAGATGCGCGCCGCGGCGGTCGCGTCCTCAGCGGTGACGTCGGCACCGACCTTGCCCACGGACGTCAGGTTTCCGTCCACGATCGGCAGCTGGCCGGAGGTGTGGACGAGAGAGCCCACCTGCACCGCCGGGACGTAGGCCGCCAGCGGCGGAACGACATCGGGTAGCTCGATGCCCAGCTCGGACAGTCGTTCGCTCCACTTCGTCACGTGCGCTCAGGCCTTCGGGCGCTTGAAGTACGCGACCAACGTGTCGCCGCCGTTGGGTCCCGCCATGATCGTGACGAGCTCCCAGCCCTCGGAGCCGTAGTTGTCCAGAATCTGCTTGGTGGCGTGAATCAGAACCGGCGCGGTGAAGTACTCCCAGATGATCTTTTCGCTCATGACTGGTGAGCCTATCGTTCGGGTCCGCCGGCGCGGAGCCGGAACTACAGTCGTCGCATGGATCGGCTCGATATCAAGGACGCCATCTACCACTTCGCGCGCGACCGCGGTGATTCTCGAGACCAGTTCTCCCTGACGGCGTTCGACTCGGTCGATCGCGCTGCGCCCTCGTTCGAGGAGATCGTCGCGCACATCGAGGCCCGTGCACCTCTCGTTCCCGGACTGGGACTGCGGCTGAAAGAGGCACCGCTGAATCTGGACTACCCACGATGGGTACCCGACACGTCCCCGCTGTCCGAACGGATGTCCGACCACGATCTCGGCGGTGCGCCCTGGGCCGATTTCGAGACCTTGATGGGCGACCTGCTCCGCACTCGGCTCGACCTGCGAGAACACACCTGGCACCTGCACGTGGTGCGTGGAATCGGCAGTGCTCCGCTGATGCAGGGTGCCGTCACGGTGGTGATACTGCAGGTCGGGCACGCCCTGACCGATGGGCTCGGCGTATCGAGGATGGTTCGCGCACTGTTCGATCCGCAGTCCGCGCCAGGTGCGGCACCGTCGCCGGAGACCACGCCCGAGCGGGCGAATCCAGTTCTCGACGTTCTCGACGTTCTCGGCGCTGTGGCCAAGGCACCGGTGAATCTCGTTCGATCACGGTGGGAGGCCCGTCGAGCGATTCGCGCCTACCAGGGGACGCCGCCCGGCCCGCCGTCGGTGCCGGCCACGTCGCTGAACCGGGCCGTGGGGCCGTACCGAGTCGTCCGCGTCGTGCCGATGCAGGCGAGAGAGGTCCGCGCGGGTGCCGCGTCGGTGACGGTGTCCGCTCTCTGCGCCGTCGGCTCGTGCCTCGATCGGTATCTCGGCGACGGTCACAGGACACTGTCCGAGACCGGAGGCAGCGTCACGGCGTTCGTGCCGATGGCCCTCCCTGGTGACGTGGAGTGGCCGGCAGCGAATCGAGCGGTGGTCGGAACGGTCGATCTCCATGTCGGCGAACCCGATGTCGCGAAGCGGGCCGAGCTGATCACCCGTTCGCTCGCAGTCGAACGAGCCCGAGTGACGGCCGCGCCACTGCTTCGCATCGCGCGTGCGGACGAGCGGGTGCCCGCGCCGATCGTCCGATTCGTGCAAGGCCGTCGATTCCGAAAACATGACCGCTCTCCGTCGCGCGTCGGTGCACAGACAACCGTCGTCAGTGTCGATCGTGGCCGCGCGGACCTCGAGCTGTGTGGTGCCGTGGCGCGTTTCTCGGCCGGTTTTCCGTTCTTGGAAGACGGCCGGTGTCTCAATCACGGAATCTTCGGATTCGTCGACGTGGTGACGATCGCGATGGTCGCCTGTCCTGACGCAGTTCCGGATCTCGACGCATACACACAGGGGTTGGTCGACCACCTCCGCCGACACGCGGGGCAGAGTTAGAGAGTTCGGTCGGACGCCCGCAGACGACGTCTATATGGTCGGGGTGTGGGTATAGCGAACGAAGAGGGATGGCCGGCGAAGGCAGATGCCGCGCGGCTGCATTTCGTGTCCGGTAAGGGCGGGACCGGCAAGACGACGGTTGCCGCCGCATTGGCGCTTGCGCTCGCGGCAGGCGGTCGACGGGTGTTGCTGGTCGAGGTCGAAGGCCGACAGGGCATCGCGCAGCTCTTCGATGTTCCGCAGCTTCCGCCGCAGGAGACCCGCGTCGCCTCGGCGGACGGCGGCGGCGAGGTCTATGCGCTGGCCATCGACATCGAGACCGCCTTCCTCGAATACCTCGAGATGTTCTACAACCTCG
This sequence comes from Rhodococcus sp. NPDC006774, assembly GCF_040636045.1. NCBI lineage: Bacteria > Bacillati > Actinomycetota > Actinomycetes > Mycobacteriales > Nocardiaceae > Rhodococcus > Rhodococcus sp. NPDC006774. Next base: position 77,926 of record NZ_JBEYIW010000007.1, read on the forward strand.
GCTTCGCAGGCCGCGCCATGCGCAAGATCGGTGCGATCGAGTTCGCGACGACCATCGCACCCGGTCTGCGCGATGTGCTGCTGACCGGCAAGGTCAAGGAATGTGTGGTGCGGACCGACAAGAAGGGCAACCGCATCTACGACGAGATCGTCGTCGACTCGCCGCCGACCGGCCGCATCGGAAACTTCCTGGACGTCACCAAGGCCATGGCCGACCTGGCCAAGGGCGGACCGGTTCGTTCGCAGAGCGAGGGCGTGGTGCGGTTGCTGCACTCGGCCGACACCGTCGTGCATCTGGTGACTCTGCTCGAGGCTCTGCCGGTCCAGGAGACGGCCGACGCGGTGCGTGAGCTCGAGGCGGCAGATCTGAGACTCGGCACGGTCATCGTCAATCGCACCGAACCGACGTACCTTCCTGCCGGGTCCCTCGAGGCCATCGCCGAGGGCGAGATCGATGCCGTCGCCATTCAGGACGGTCTCGCCAAGACCGGAATCACGCTGTCCGAGGCGGACTTCGCGGGGCTGCTCACCGAATCGATCGAGCACGCGGCGACGCTCTCGGCTCAGGTGGAGAGCGCAACCACGCTCGACGAACTCGACGTCGCGCGTATGTCGTTGCCGATGTTGGCGGACGGTGTCGATCTCGGCGGCTTGTACGAGCTCGCCGCCAAGCTGGCAGAACAGGGTGTCCGATGACTCGACCAGTAGCAACCGAACTCGATGTCGACCGCATTCTCACCGATCCCACCTCGCGGATCGTCGTCGTCTGCGGGGCCGGCGGCGTCGGTAAGACGACCACCGCGGCTGCGATGGCACTGCGCGCTGCCGAGCAGGGCAGGCGCGTGGTGGTGCTGACGATCGATCCGGCCCGACGACTGGCTCAGGCTCTCGGTCTCGGCGATCTCGACAACAGCCCGCAGCCGGTGAAGTTGGGTGCCGGTGCCAAGGGCGAACTGCACGCGATGATGCTGAACATGCGACGCACGTTCGACGAGATGGTCATCGAGCACTCGACGCCGGAGAAGGCCGAGCAGGTGTTGGCCAATCCGTTCTATCAGACTGTGGCGTCGTCGTTTTCGGGCACGCAGGAGTACATGGCGATGGAGAAGTTGGGGCAGTTGTCCTTGGACTCGTCGTGGGATCTGATCGTGGTGGACACTCCGCCGTCGCGCAATGCACTGGACTTCCTCGATGCGCCGCAGCGACTCGGCTCGTTCCTCGACGGCCGGTTCATCCGGCTGCTCACCGCTCCCGGTCGCGGCATCACTCGCGTGGTCACCAGCGCAATGAGTCTGGCCATGCGCGGCGTCTCCACGGTCATCGGCAGCCAAATGCTCTCCGACGCTTCAGCTTTCGTTCAGTCACTGGATTCGATGTTCGGCGGCTTCCGCGAGCGGGCGACGCGTACCTACCAGTTGCTGCGCGAGGACGGCACCAGCTTCCTGGTAGTCGCTGCCGCGGAACCCGACGCACTGCGCGAGGCGGCGTTCTTCGTGGAGAGATTGTCCGCGGAGAAGATGCCGCTGGCCGGTTTGGTGGTGAACCGAACGCACCCGACGTTGTCGACGGTGCAGGCGGATCACGCCGCGACGGCAGCCGATCTGCTCGATCGAATCGATGACCCCGGCGCGGATCTGACCGCCGCCGTCCTCCGGATCCACGCCCAGCGTGCCGTCACGGCAGCGCGTGAGGTGCGGTTGCTCAAGCGCTTCACCGGTGCGCACCCCCGCGTGCCCATCGTCGGTGTTCCGTCTCTGCCGTTCGAGGTCTCAGACCTCGCCGCGCTGCGGGCAGTGGCCGATCAGCTGACCCGCAAAGCCTGAATCGGCCGTGCCCGGCAGGCGGCTAGATAGCTGCTTGCTGCTGGCGCTGGGTCTCGAAGAACTCGGACCAGGAGTCGACCTCGGGGTGCTGCTTGAGCAGTGCCCTGCGCTGGCGTTCCGTCATGCCGCCCCAGACACCGAACTCGACACGGTTGTCGAGCGCATCCGCACCGCACTGCATCAGCACCGGGCAGTGCCTGCAGATGGTTGCAGCCTTGCGCTGTGCTGCACCCCGGACGAAGAGCTGGTCCGGGTCAGTGCCCTTGCAACGGGCGTGCGACACCCAGGCGATGCGTGCTTCTGCTTCTTCTACATCGAGTCGCGTCGGCGCGGTTGTCGTGTGCATGCGGATACCCCTTTGCGTTGCGGACGTCCTCGCTGGACGTCCCGGAGGCTCGAAGCGGTTTGTACCTCTGTGTCGAAGCACAAATTCTAGGAGCTGCCCCACATTCATTATCAAGTGTTATGCGAATCACACCGTGCTCATAATTTAGGTAAAGCGAGCCCCGAATGCAAGACGGCGGGGTCACATTTCTGGTACGGCCGTCCCGAGCAGGGGCGCAGCACACAGTGCGTGCAGGCCTCTGCCGGTCCGAGCGGCGCCCACGTACGCTGTGCTCTGTGTCAGTTGGAAAAACCGTGGCGAAGCTCGCCGGATGTTCAGCACTCGCCGGTGCATTGCTCGCCGGCGTGATGTTCCCCTTGGCCGGTGGGTTCGGGTACGCCTCCAACCGCGCCGCCGATACCGTCGACAACGTCTCGGCCGAGTTGGTCGAAGGCGCGGTGCCTGCCGTCTCGACGATGACGGACGTCAACGGCAACCCCATCGCCTGGCTGTACGAGCAGCGTCGATTCGAAGTGCCGAGCGACCAGATCTCCAACGAGATGAAGCTCGCCATCGTCTCGATCGAGGACCGCCGCTTCGCCGAGCACCAGGGTGTGGACTGGCAGGGCACGCTCCGAGCGTTCCTGACCAACACCACGAGCGGGCAGGTGGAGCAGGGCGCATCCACCATCGATCAGCAGTACGTGAAGAACTATCAGCTGCTCGTGGTGGCCAAGACCGACGCCGAGCGCCGCGCGGCCATCGAGACGACGCCCGCTCGCAAGATCCGCGAGATCCGGATGGCGTTGACGCTCGACAAGGAACTGACCAAGGACGAGATCCTCACCCGGTACCTCAACCTGGTGCCGTTCGGTAACGCGTCCTTCGGCATCCAGGACGCGGCCCAGACCTACTTCGGCATCGACGCCAGCCAGCTCAGCGCCGTCCAGGCCGCAATGCTCGCGGGCATGGTGCAGTCCAGCTCGGCGCTCAACCCGTACACCAACGAGGAGGGCGTGCTCGAGCGCCGGAACACCGTGCTCGACACGATGATCCAGAACCTCCCCGAACGCGCGTCGGAGCTCGAGGCACTCAAGTCCGAGCCACTCGGTGTGCTGCCCGTGCCCCAGACCCTGCCCCGCGGCTGCATCGCGGCAGGTGACCGCGGATTCTTCTGCGACTACGCACTGCAGTACCTCGCCGACGCCGGCATCAGCCAGGAGCAGATCGACAAGGGCGGGTACCTCATCCGTACGACGCTCGACCCCGCGGTGCAGAACTCCACCAAGGCGGCGTTGGTCGAGAACACCAGCCCGACCCTCGACGGCGTCGCCACTGTCATGAACGTCGTCGCACCCGGGCAGGACCAGCACCGAGTTCTCGCGATGGGCAGCAGCCGCACCTACGGCCTCAACGCCGACGACGACGAGACCGTGCAACCGCAACCGCACTCCCTCGTGGGCAACGGAGCGGGATCGATCTTCAAGATCTTCACCACGGCCGCGGCCATGGAGCGCGGACTGGGTACCAGCGCGACGCTGCAGGTTCCTCGTCGCGTCGAGGTCAAGGGCGTCGGCGACGGCGGAGCCAGGAACTGCCCGGCAGCGACCTACTGCGTCGAGAACGCGGGCAACTACCCACCTGCGCTGTCCATCACCGACGCGCTGGCGCAGTCTCCCAACACCGCGTTCGTCAAGCTGATCGAATCGGTCGGCGTCACGCCGACCGTCGACATGGCCGTGCGCCTCGGTCTGCGCTCCTACAACGACCCGGGTTCGTCGGGGACCGAACAGTCCATGGCCGACTTCCAGAAGGACCAGAACCTCGGCTCGTTCACGCTCGGGCCCACCTGGGTCAACCCACTGGAACTGTCCAACGTGGCTGCCACGCTCGCCTCCGGTGGCAAATGGTGCCCGCCCACCCCGATCGACTCGATCTTCGACCGCGACGGCAAGCCCGTTCCGGTCGCGCACCAGGCCTGCGAGCAGGTCGTCGAGCCCGGATTGGCGAACACCCTTGCGAACGCGATGAGCAAGGACGACCAGGCAGGCGGCACGTCCGCGTCCGCCGCCGGTTCCGCCGGCTGGACCCTGCCGATGTCCGGCAAGACCGGAACCACCGAGTCGAACCGATCCTCGGGCTTCCTCGGGTTCACCAACAACTACGCCGCCGCCGTCTACACCTACGGCGACTCCCCGACGCCGAGCGAGATCTGCTCGTTCCCGCTGCGGCCCTGCAGCTCGGGCAACCTGTACGGCGGTAACGAGCCGGCGCGGACGTGGTTCGACGCCATGACTCCGATCGCCAACAACTTCGGCCCTGTCGCGTTGCCACCGGTCGACCAGAAGTACGTCCGCGGCTCGGCCAACGGCCAGGTTCCCGACGTCACCGGCCAGAGCCAGTCGTCGGCAACCTCGACCCTGCAGGGTGCGGGCTTCCAGGTGACGGTGGCCACCACGGCCGACCAGGCTGCGCGCGGCACCGTGGTGTCGACGTCGCCGTCGGGCTCGGCGGTCCCCGGATCGAACATCACGATCTACGTCAGTGACGGTTCGGTTCGACCCGCTCCGGCTCCGGCACCCGCGCTGCCGAACATCCAGATCCCGGACCTACCGCCGGGCATCCAGATTCCGGCGATCCCCGGGTTGACGGCACCTCGCTAGTGCCTGCGGCAGTGGTGCGGTTGAGTGCCCTGGAGGGGACATGACCGCACCACTGCGCGGAGCGCACTACAGGCGGTCCTTGACTGCCTTCGACAGTCGCGATCCGTCGGCCTTGCCCGCTGCGAGTCCCGACGCGATCTTCATGACCTGACCCATCTGCTTCATCGCCGGTCGCTCTCCGAGGTCCTCGGCGACCTGCGCGATCGCGGTGTCGACGATGGTGGCCAGTTCCTCGTCGGTGAGCGGAGTGGGCAGGTACTCGTTGATGATCTGCGCTTCGGCATGCTCGTTCGCCGCAAGTTCGCCGCGGCCGTTCTGGGTGTAGATCTCGGCCGATTCGCCGCGCTTCTTCGCTTCCTTGGCAAGCACTTTGAGAACGTCGTCGTCGGTCAGATCATGGGCCTCCTTGCCGGAGACCTCCTCGGTCTGGATAGCGGCGAGAATCATGCGCAGCGTTGCCAGGCGGAGTTTGTCCTTCGCCTTCATCGCTGCGGTGAGGTCGGTACGGAGGCGAGCCTTGAGTTCGGACATGGCGGAAACGCTACGCGGCGCAGTCGTCGGCTCGCACGTCCATATCCGGTTGCTGCCGTATCGTGGATGAGGTGTCCGCACAATTCAGTCCCTCGTTTCTCAGCACCTCGACGCAGCTGCGCAGTGCCTCCACACAACTTCGCAGTGCCGCAGAACAGGCTCGCGATGCAGTCCGAGCAGCTCCGCTGAAGAGTTCCGTGATCGGGACTGCAGGCGCGGCGGCGTTGGGGCTCGGATACGCCACCCTCATCGAGCGCAATGCCTTCACTCTGCGCGAGACGTCCATGGCCGTGTTAGAGCCGGGTTCGGCGACCCTGCGCGTGCTGCACATCAGCGACCTGCACATGATGCCCGGCCAGCGGATGAAACAGAACTGGCTGCGTGAACTGGACCGCCTCGACCCCGATCTGGTCGTCAACACCGGGGACAATCTCTCGCATCAGCGCGCCGTTCCCAGCGTCGTGCAGGCGCTGGGACCACTGCTGGCCCGCCCTGGCCTGTTCGTGTTCGGTAGCAACGACTACTTCGCGCCCAAGCCGAAGAACCCGTTCAAGTACTTCGACAAGAACCACAAGCGCACGACGGGCGAGTCGCTGCCGTGGCGCGATCTGCGGGCCGCGTTCTCCGAGCGCGGCTGGCTCGACGTGACGCACGTGCGTCGCGAACTCGAGGTGGCCGGGGTGCGGATCGCGTCGGCAGGCGTCGACGATCCCCACCTGAAGCGCGATCGGTACGACACCATCGCCGGCCAGCCGAATCCGTTGGCCGACCTGCGCCTGGGCATCACGCATTCGCCGGAGCCGCGCGTCTTGGACAAGTTCGCCCAGGACGGTTACGACCTCGTGCTCGCCGGTCACACGCACGGTGGGCAGCTGTGCCTGCCGTTCTACGGTGCCCTGGTGACGAACTGCGAGATCGACCGTTCACGGGTAAAGGGTCCGTCCAAGTGGGGCGCACACACCCAGCTGCACGTCTCCGCGGGCGTCGGAACGTCGCCGTACGCGCCTGCACGGTTCTGCTGCCGGCCCGAGGCAACTCTGATCACGCTGACTCCGGCCCCGAGAATGGGTCCGAAAAACGTCTCCGACGAGGGCGTTTCGCGTTCCGAGGCAGTCGTGAGTTAGACTTCTCCAGCGGTACACGGGGTGTGGCGCAGCTTGGTAGCGCGCTTCGTTCGGGACGAAGAGGTCGTGGGTTCGAATCCCGCCACCCCGACAGTTGGACCACGAAGAGGGACCCATTCGATTCGATCGAGTGGGTCCCTTTTTTTGCGCGGTGGACGGCTACTGTGAGTCGACTCTGTCGACCCCCAGCGAACGGATCTCACGACCCATGCCGACACCGACCCGCGTCCACGTCACCCACCGGTTCGTCTCTCCCCCCGAGGTCGTGTTCGCGGCACTGTCCGAGCACGAGAACCTCGGCCCGCTGTTCTTGGCGAAGATCGGCCGTGTGCGCGACGGCGATACATCGCGCAACGGCGTCGGCTCCACCCGCAGCCTCAAGCTCGGGCCGCTGCCCGCGTTCGAGGAAACCACGATCACGTCCGAGCCCAACTCGCTGATCGAGTACCGCATCACCAAGGGCGGCCCGCTACGCGGCCACTGGGGCGTGCAGAAGTTCACCCCCACCACCGACGGCGGCACCGAACTCGACTACACGATCGGATTCGACGCGCCCGTCCCCGGACTCGCAGCGATCGTCGGCAAGGCACTGACGTCGAGCATCTCGAAGAATCTGTCGTCTCTCGCACCGTAGGACCACCGCACGACGACGAGACCCCGATCGATGTCATCGATCGGGGTCTCTTAGCAGTCGGGGGTCAGCTGGACGCAGCGCGCAGTTTCTCCAACAGCGGGCCTGCAGCCTCGGCGAGGAACCGCTCTTGGGTTTCGTCGCCCACCTGTACGAGGGCGATGTCGGTGTAACCGGCCTCCCAGTACGGCTTCACGGCCTCGACGATCGCGTCCAGGTCCGGTCCGCACGGGATCGTGTCGGCCACATCCTCTTTCCGCACGAACTTGGTCGCTCCGGCGAAGCCGGCCGTCGTCGGCAGATCGGCGTTGACTGCCCAGCCGCCGGCGAACCAACGGAAGCGATCGTGCGCGCGATCGATGGCCGCGTCCTTGTCCGGGTCCCAGGAAATGGGGATCTGGCCGATGGACCGCGCCGGGCCCTCGTGGTTGTCCGACCATGCCTTGACGAGATCGGCGTCCGGCTCGGTGGCGATGAGGTGATCGCCGTACTCCGCGAACCGAGCGACGGCCTTCTCGCCGCCGGCGGCGATACCGATCGGCACACCGCCCTCGGGCAGATCCCAGATCCGCGCGGAGTCGACGCGAAAGTGCTTGCCCTCGTATGTGACCAAGCCACCGGCGTGCAGTGCCCTGATGATCTCGAGCGCCTCGACGAACATGTCCTGCCGCTTGTCGATGGACGGCCAGCCTTCGCCCACGACGTGCTCGTTGAGGTTCTCCCCGCTGCCGAGGCCGAGGGTGAAGCGTCCGTCGGCCAGAATCTGCAGCGTGGCGGCCTTCTGCGCGACGACGGCCGGGTGGTACCGGATGATCGGGCACGTCACGTACGTCATCAACTCGACGCGTTCGGTGGCCTGAGCCACCGCACCCAGCGTCGTCCATGCGTAGGGCGAGTGACCCATCGACGAGAGCCACGGCGAGTAGTGGTCACTGCTGACCTCGAAGTCGAAGCCGACCTTCTCGGCTCCGACGGCGTACTTCACCAGCTCCTTCGGGCCGCTCTGCTCGGTCATCAACGTGTATCCGAAATTGGTCATGCTGTTCTCCTAAATGGTTGCGACGGAACCGGCGTCGACTCGGTAGTTGGATCCGTTGACGAAGGACGCGCGATCCGAACACAGGAACGTGATCACCGAGGCCACTTCCTCGGGTTCGCCTCGGCGGCCGAGCTCCATGTACGGACGCTCCTCGTCGAGGAAGCTCTCGACGGCACCGTCGCGGTCGGTGCCCTTCTCCTCGGCGCGCTTGTCCATCATCGCGTCGGTCATCGGGGTATGGATGAACGCGGGAGAGACCGCATTGACCAGCAATCCCTCCGACGCATAACTGCGCGAAAGCCCCTTGGCGAGAGCCAGAACGCCCGCTTTGGCCGAGCAGTACGGCAATTCGTCGTCGTACGGCTGCACGGCGTCCTCGGAGGTCAGCAACACGATGCGCCCCCAGCCGCCTCGTCGGAGTGCAGGAAGAAATGCCCGCAGCAGCCGAACCGGTCCCATCAGGTCGATGTCGAGGGTGGAACGCCACCCTTCCTCGTCGATCTCGTGGAACAGGCCCTGGGCACCCGTCACCCCCGAGGACTGGACGAGAATGTCGATGTCGCCCACGGCCTGCTGCGTGCGTGCGGCCAGATTCTCGACGGCCTCGGTGTCGGTCACGTCCGCAGCGAATGCGAACAATTGCCCCTCCGGTGCTGCGAGTTGCGCCGCAGCCTCGTCGAGGGAGCTCTGATCCTTGTCGCTGATGACGACCCGAACGCCCTCGGCCAACAGCATTTTCGCGGTGTGCCAGCCGATGCCGGAGTCTGCCCCGGTCACCAGCGCGGTTCTACCGTCGATTCCCAGATCCATACGATCCCACTTTGCGCTAGAGGTTGATGTCAGGCTGTGGCGTCGTGCGAGCGCGCGATGGTCAGCGCCGCATTCACCAGGGCCAGGTGGCTCAAGCCCTGCGGGAAGTTACCCAGAAACGATCCATCCGAAGCATCGATCATTTCGCTGTACAGCCCGACGTCGTTGGACAGCTCCACCAACTGGTCCATCAGGGCGGTGGCTTCGTCGTCTCGGCCTACGCAGGACAGCGCCGACACCCGCCAGAACGCGCAGGCGACGAAGGTCACCTCTTCCTTCGATACCCCGCTGTAGCGGTACATCAGCGGTCCGGCACCGAGTTCTTCGCCGAGCGCATCGATCGTGGACGAAAGACGTTCTCCACGATCGAAATCCATCTCGGCGGCCAACAGCACGGATGCGTCGAGCCCGTCGGCACCCGGGTACGCGAGGTAGGCCTGCCGCTCGTCCGACCAACACTCGGTTTCGATGTAGTGCCGGATGCGTTCCTTCTCGGCCTTCCATCGATCCGCTATGCCCGGGATCTCCCCCGCCTCGGCGAGGTGCACCGCGCAGTCGAGCGCCTGCCAACAGCCCAATTTGGAGCTGGTGTAATGCTGTTCGTCCTCGAGCTCCCAGATGCCGGCGTCCTTGCGCTGCCACGAATCACAGGCCTCGTCTGCGATGGTGGCCAACAGTCGACCGGTCTGCGCGTCCAGGATGTTTCCGGCGTCGACGTACTGCCGGATGATCGAGAACAGGTCGCCGAAGATCATCAACTGCAGTTGATCCGCCGCAGCGTTGCCGTTCACCACCGGCCCGATGCCTCGCCAGCCGGGAACGTCGGGTTGTTCCGTGCCACCGGGCAATTCACCGCCGAGGGTGTAGAAGACGTTGACCAACGGGTCGTTGGCACGGATCACCTTCAGCAACCACGCCACCGCAGCATGGATCTCCTCACGAAGGCCGAACCGTTGCAACGCACGGATGGTGTACGCGGCGTCGCGCACCCACGCGTAGCGGTAGTCCCAGTTCTTGCCACCGGTCCGGTTCTCGGGCAGCGAGGTCGTCGCGGCGGCGGCAATGGCACCGGACGGGCTGTGCAGCAACAGTTTCAGCGCCAGCGCGCTGCGAGCCACATGCTCCGCCCACGGACCCTCGTACGAGAACTCGTCGGACCAGACGCGCCAGTTGTCGATGGTCCGGTCGATACCCTCGTCGAGGTGCTGCGGATCGGGCAACGGCAGCGGCTCGTTCTCCGTCCCCACGACGCCCAGCACGTGCCGCGAGCCCGGTTGCGTGGAGACCACCCCACCGATGTCGCGGTCCGCCACGCGCACGTTCTCGATGCCCAGAGTCCGCACCGCCAAGGTCAATCCGTCGACCCGCAGAACGGTGCCGTGCTCGGTGTCGTACGCCCACGGCGACGCGATGCCGAGCATCGTGCCCGGTGCCACGGACCATGACAACTCGACGGTGCCGTCGAGCCCCTCGACGCGGCGGGCCAACTCCACCCACGGAAGACGCCCGGCGACCCCGGTGTTCAACGAGTCGGTGATCCGAACGGAGCCGGTATCGGTGCGGAACGTAGTACTCAGAACGTTTGTCCCGGGGACGAATTCACGCCGGACGGTGAACTCTGCCAACGGCATCAGTTCGATGTACCCGCCGTTCCCGGCGTCCAGCAACGCCGCGAACGGCGGCGGCGAGTCCAGGTTGGGCACCGGAAACCAGTCGATCCGGCCGTCGTCGGCGATCATCGCCACAGTCCGGCCGTCGCCGATGGCTCCGTAACTCTCGATGGGGACGTAACCGTCGACCCTGGGGCACGGCTTACGGAACTCGTTCAAGCACTTACCTTTCCAGCAAAGATCGGGCTGGTCTCGACGTGTTCCAGCAGATCCGCCGGGTCGTCGAACACCGCTGCCGCGCCTGCGTCGAGCAACTCACCACGCGAGATACCGCCACTGCGTACACCGATGGCGCGTACGCCCGCGCGACCGGCCGACTCGATATCCCAGACACTGTCGCCGACCATGACGGCGTCGTCGGCGCCGACGCCGGACCGTTCGAGGGCAACCGCGATGATGTCGGGCTCCGGCTTGGCGACCTCGGCATCCTCACCGCTCGTCACCACCGCGACGGAATCCTCGACGTCGAGCAGGTCGCGCAACGTCGACAGCTCGCTTTCGGGAGCCGAGGTGGCCAGCACCACGGTGACTCCACGAGAGTTCAACTCCGCCAACAATTCACGGGCACCCGGGAGCACTTCGAGATCCGCCGAAGCGGCCGCGTAGTACTCGCCGTGCAGCTTCTTCGCCTCGCCGGCCAGCGCGCTGTCCGACGATCCTACGAGCGTCTCTAGCAACTTGGAGCCGTCCATCCCGATGCAGCGGTGAATGCGCCAGGAAGGCACTTCGCGGCCGGCATCACGGAAGGCCCGCGACCAGGCGTCGACGTGCACGTAATTGGAATCGACGAGGGTGCCGTCGATGTCGAGCAGAACTGCGTCGACTTTCGGCTCGGTAACAGGCATGAGCATCGGATACCCGGGGGTGGTGCAGGCAAACAACAGGCCCCCCGCTGCGTGCGAGGGGCCTGTCGAAGTGAAGAAAGGTCAGCTGGCCTGGGCCTGCCACATCCAGTGCAACTGCTCGAGTCGCGCTGTGATGCCGATGAGCAGGTCCTGGGTCACCGGATCGGCTTCGCCGGTGTCGGCGATGCGTCCGCGAAGACGCTCGACGACCGCGGCGAGGTTGTCGACGACGGCCGGCACGACCTCACTGTCCTGGGTCCATCCGGCACCGAAGCCCTTGGTGCCTGCCGTCGAGGAGACGGTGGCTGCGCGGCCGTCGGGGCTGACCCCGATAGCGGTGGCGCGCTCGGCTGCCTGATCGGTGAATTCACGTGCGGCCGTGACCAACTCGTCGAGCTCGAGGTGCACCGACCGGAAGTTCTTGCCGATCACGTTCCAGTGCGCCTGCTTGGCGATGAGCGAGAGGTCGATGAGATCGACCACGGTTCCCTGAAGCGCATCGCCGGCGATCTTCTGCTGACCTGCGTCGAGGGTGCTGGTGATGGGGTTCGTCATGATGTGGCCTCCCTGCCGTTGGACGACGGTATGCATCGCACACCATTATTGTTCTTTCGTCTGTACTACACAACGGCATGTGGCCACGCGTTGTTCCGGATCGACGCCATCATCGCTGTGACGCCGATCCCAGGATCGATCGGATCAGACCTTGGCGGCCTCGTCGGAAGGATCGTCGATCGCGCCTGCACCCGTGGTCGGTGCGGTCTCGTTCTGCTGCGACCGAACACCTTCCTCGACCTTCTTGCCGAGCTCTGCATCGACGTTGGTCCAGTACTCGAACACCCGGCTCAGGACGGGCTCGCTGACGCCGTTGAGCACGTGTCCGACGATGTTCCCGACGAGACGCTCGCGCTGCGCGTCGTCCATGACCTCGCGGACCAGGGCTCCTGCTTGTACGAAGTCACCGTCCTCGGGGTGCTCGATGTAACCGGTGCGCACGAAACGGGGCTCGAAGTCCCACGCGCCGTCGTCGCCGTACTTGTTCGTGTCCGCCGACGGGCCACCGAACGAGTTCGGTGCGTAGACGGGCGTCTCCGGGGAGTTGAACGAGTACCGCATGTTGCCGTCCTTGGAGTACGAGTTGACCTCGGACTTCGGGGCGTTGACCGGCAGCTGCGCGTAGTTCGCTCCGATGCGGTACCGGTGCGCGTCGGCGTAGGAGAAGACGCGTCCGAGCAGCATCTTGTCGGGGCTGAAGCCGATGCCGGGCACGGTGTTGGACGGCTCGAACGAGCTCTGCTCGATCTGCGCGAAGAAGTTCTCCGGGTTGCGGTTCAAGGTCATCTTGCCGACCTCGATCAACGGGTAGTCCTTCTGCGACCAGACCTTGGTGAGGTCGAACGGGTTGTACTTGTAGTTCTCGGCCTCGTCGTACGGCATGAGCTGGACCTTCAGCGTCCAGCTGGGGAAGTCACCGTTCTTGATGGATCCGAAGAGGTCCTGACGGTGGTGGTCGGGAGACGTACCGGCAACCTCGTCCGCCTTGTCCTGCGTCAGGAAGTCGATGCCCTGGTCGGTCTTGAAGTGGAACTTGACCCAGGTCTTCGTGCCGTCCTCGGCGATGAGCTGGTAGGTGTGCGAACCGAATCCGTCCATGTGGCGGAACGACTTGGGGATACCGCGGTCACCCATGAGCCACGTCACCTGGTGTGCCGACTCGGGCGAGAGGGTCCAGAAGTCCCACTGCATGTTGTTGTCGCGCAGACCGGAGTCGGGCATGCGCTTCTGGCTGCGGATGAAGTCCTGGAACTTGATCGGGTCCTTGACGAAGAAGATCGGGGTGTTGTTGCCGACGAGGTCCCAGTTGCCTTCCTCGGTGTAGAACTTCAGCGAGAAGCCACGCGGGTCACGCCAGGTATCGGGGCTGCCCTGCTCGCCCGCGACGGTGGAGAAGCGCGCCAGCATCTCGGTCTTGGCACCGGGCTGCAACGCCTTCGCCTTGGTGTACTTGCTGATGTCCCCGGTGATCTCGAGTTCACCGAACGCGCCTGCGCCCTTGGCGTGCACGACGCGCTCCGGGACCCGCTCACGGTTGAACTGCGCCATCTTCTCGATGAGGTAGTGGTCGTGCAGAAGAATCGGTCCCTGCGTTCCGGCGGTCAGCGACTGATCGTCGCTGGGGACGGGGATTCCCGAGTTGCTGGTGGTCGGTTTGTTGGTGATCGGCTTGGTCATACGAAGCCTCCTGAAGGGCTGAATCGAATCCGAAGAGGGCTGTTCTTCGAAAGATCTGTGAAACCGAGCGGCCGTACGCTGGACCGCAGTGTCAGACGGAATGCCTCGTGCAGTCGCCGCACAAACCCCAGAAGACGATCTCGGCTTCGTCGACGACAAATCCATGGGTGTTCTCGGGGACGAGACACGGCGGAGCACCGACGACACAGTCGACGTCGACTACGCCGTGGCACTCTCGGCACACGAGGTGATGGTGGTTGTCCGCCGTCCTGCTCTCGTACAGCGCGGCCGAACCGGCAGGCTCGATGCGACGTAGCAGACCTGCGTCGACGCAGGCCCTGAGCACGTCGTAGACGGCTTGAGTCGACACCGAACCACCGTCCGCACGGACGGCGGCAGCGATGTCGTCTGCGTCCGAATGCGGTCGGGCTGTGACCGCATTCAGGACTGCAACTCGGGGTCCGGTGACGCGGAGACCGACCGAGCGCAACTGCGCTGCGGGGTCGACGCGTTCGGTGAGCTGCATGTACTCCAGTATGCCCCTAATCTGGACTAAGTCAAGAAAAGCGGATCTCGTCTATCCGACCAGGCGAGCTTCACCCGTCCGCATCGAACCCGACACGATCTGCAACCCGAAATACGTGCCCGACGGCATCCAGCGACTGAGCGTCGGGCCTTTCGCGTCCACCTCGACGCGGGCCACCCTGGCTCTGCCCTTCAGACTTGCGGTGGCGATGGCCGAGCCGCCGGACACCGGCTGCGCGAAACCGAGGGAGCCGAGCATCGGGAACTGCGGTCCCACGGCGCGGGACGTCGTCCGCACCGACCATTCGTCGCCACTCGCCCCGGCCTCGCCCAGCACGTCGCCCTCGAATTCGGCCAGCACCTTGGGCAGATGCCAGTTGGTCCGGCCGCCGTGCACCGACGTCGCGGAATCGACGGCGATGAACGGCACCGCCATCCGAGGAACGCGTCCGACGTCCCGGCGCAGCGCCGGGCTCGCCAGGATCTCGCGGTACGGACCGACCGGCGACGTGGTGTAGTCGACGACCATGCACATCGTGATCGGCAGCGTCTTGGCACCGCTCGGTGCGAAATCCGACGACCGGGCCCGATGCCACCAGATCGTGGCGCGTACGTTCGCCGGCCACGGCGCTGCCGGACTGACCGGCCAGTCGGTGCGCTCGGTTTCGGATTCGGTGACACTCCACATCAGGAATCCCTCCCCACAACGGTCAGGGGGAGCCGCAAGGCACCCGGGGCCGACACCGGGACAACCGGATGCACCGGCTGGGTGGGTGTGACCTCCTGATACTCCGTGCCCACCGCGGGTCGCCGATCGGGCTCACCTTTGTTGGGCCACAACGCCATTGCACGCTCGGCCTGGGCCGTGATCGTCAGGGACGGATTGACGCCGAGGTTGGCGCTGACGGCAGAACCGTCGAGCACGTGCAGTCCCTCGTAGCCGTAGACCCGCTGGTAACCGTCGATCACGCCGGTCTGCGGCGAGTCGCCGATCGCGCAGCCACCGAGGAAGTGCGCGGTCATCGGAATGTTGACGATCTCGGCGATCGATCCGCCCGGGTCACCGCCGATCTTGTCCGCGAGCAGACGAATGGCCTCGTGCCCCTGCGGAATCCACTGCGGCGGTGGATCACCTGCGCCGGGCCTGCTGGTGAGGCGGCGCCCGAACGGTCCCTTCTTCGATCCGAGCTCGAGCGAGTTGTCGTCGGTCTGCATCACCAGCGCGATGACGGTTCGCTCCGACCAACGATGCACCGACAGGCTCCGTACCGCAGCGCCGGGGTGACGCAGTGCGACACCGAGAGTCTTGAGTACGCGCGGCATCTTGCCGCCGCCGTCGCTGAGCACGGTCTGCAGCAGGCCGATGGCGTTGCTGCCCTTGCCGTATCGCACCGGCTCGATGTGCGTGTGATCGTCCGGATGGAACGACGACGTGATCGCCACGCCCTCGTGGTAGTCGACCTCACGGCCGCGGGCGGTCGCCGCGAGCACGGCCTCGGAGTTGGTGCGCACGAGCGAACCGATCCGCTCCGAGAGGCGCGGCAGCGAGCCCTTCTCCTTGGCCGCGAGCATCAGCTTCTGGGTGCCGTAGGTGCCGGCCGAGAAGATCACCTGATCCGCAGTGATCGTCTTCTCCTTGCGACGCAGCTTTCCACCGGTCCGACGCGTCACCACGTCGTAGCCACCGCCGTTCGGGCGCACGTCCACGACTGTGGTCAACGGAAGAACATGCGCGCCTGCGTGTTCGGCGAGGTACAGGTAGTTCTTGACGAGTGTGTTCTTCGCACCGACGCGGCAGCCGGTCATGCACGCTCCGCATTCGGTGCAGCCGGTGCGCTCGGGTCCGGCACCGCCGAAGAACGGGTCGGGTGCAGTCATGCCGCGATCGCCGAAGTAGACGCCCACCGGGGTCGAGGTGAACGTGTCCCCCACACCCATGTCCTCGGCCACCTCTTTCATCACCTTGTCGGAGGCGGTGATGGTCGGGTTGGTCTCGACGCCGAGCATCCGGCGGGCCTGGTCGTAGTACGGATTCAGCTCGCGCTGCCAATCGGTGATCGAACCCCACTGCGGGTCCTCGAAGAACTTGGCCGGGGGTTGGTACAGCGTGTTCGCGTAGTTCAGCGAACCTCCGCCAACGCCGGCTCCCGCCATCACCAGTACATCGGGCAGCAGGTGAATACGCTGCACCCCATAGCAACCCAGCGCCGGAGCCCACAGGTACTTGCGCAGACGCCAGCTGGTCTTCGGCAGCTCGTCGTCCTCGAATCGGCGGCCGGACTCGAGAACCGCCACCCGGTAGCCCTTCTCGACTGCCCGCAACGCGGCGACACTGCCGCCGAAACCGGAGCCGATGATCAATACGTCGTAGTCGCTCATGCGGATACCACCTCGTTGTCTGAGTCGAGAGCGTCGGAGACGAGCCGATAGTTCGACACGTCGAACTCGCGCGTCTTGTTGCGGAACCGGAATGTGTAGGTGGGCCACATCGTGGAGTTGCGACCGTTGGAGTCGAGGTACCAGCTCGAGCAGCCGCCGGCATTCCAGACGGTGCCGTCGAGCGCGGAATCGACCCACGAATTGTGCTGCCGCTGAGCGGATTCGTTGACCTCGACGGCCGCGATCCTGCGATCCTTCATTTCGTTCAGCGCGGAGACCACGTAGTTGGCCTGCGACTCGAGCATGTAGACGATGGAACTGTGCCCGAGGTTGGTGTTGGGGCCGTACATCAGGAACAGGTTCGGGAAGCCGGCGACGGTGGTCCCGAGATGCGCCTGCGGACTACCGCCCCAGTGTTCCGCCAGCGTCCGACCGTCGTTGCCGCGCAACAGATGCGACACCGGCGGCTCGGTGGGGGTGAACCCCGTCGCGAAGATGATGGTGTCCACCTCGTGGTTGCGGCCCGAGGCGTCGACGACGCCGTTCTCGGTCACGGACGTCAGCCCCGACGTCACGAGATCGACGTCCGACCGGTCGAGCGTGGGCAGCCAATCGTTCGACAGCAGAAGCCTCTTGCAGCCGGGTGCGTAGTCGGGAGTCAGGGCCGCACGTGTCACGGGATTCTTGACCTGACGCTTCAGATTCGACTTCGCGAACACCTTCACAGCGGGCAGCAGCCACGGATTGTCCGCCAACACGGTCACGTAGGCCTCGCGGTAGCCGTAGATGACACCACGAACTGCACGGTGCGCCAACGGGATTCGCTCGTAGAGCGTGCGCTCGAGCCGGCCGATGGTGCGGTCGAGGCGCGGAATGACCCATGCGGGGGTGCGCTGGAAGACGGTGAGCCGCTCGGCGCGGTCGACGATCTCGGGGACGAACTGCACCGCCGACGCCCCGGTGCCGATGACGGCAACCCGCTCACCGGTCAGGTCGTGCTCGTGATTCCAGGTGGCCGAATGGAACACGGTGCCGGTGAACGTGTCGATGCCGGGGACGTCCGGGATCTTCGGAGTGGACAGCGCCCCGGTGGCGGCGACCAACACCCTGGCGCTCGCGGACCCCTGCGACGTCTGCACCGACCACCGCTTGTTCACCTCGTCCCAGGTCGCGGACTGCAGTTCACAGTTCGTGACGATGCGATCGTTCAGATTCAGGCGATCCACCACCGAACGCAGGTAGTCGAACAGCTCCGGCTGGCGAGCGAAGGTATGACTCCACTTGGGGCTCGGTGCGAACGAGAACGAGTACAGCGAGGTCGGCACGTCGCAAGCGCACCCCGGGTAGGTGTTGTCGCGCCACGTGCCACCGACGTCGGAGGCGCGTTCGATCACCGTCACGTCGGCGCTCGGATCATCGGCGAGGATCTTCGACACCGCGGCCAGACCCGCGAAACCGGCTCCGACCACCAGTACATCGAGCTGTTCGGGCAGTGTTGCGTTGTGTGCGGGCAGCGTTGCGTTCACGAATCCATCACCTTTTCGGACCAGACGGGGAGGAGCCGCCCGCGCAGTTGCGCGTCGGCTTCGGGAGTACGGAACAGCGCCGAGACAGCCAGTCCGCGGGCGAGTTCGACACTGAGCTCGATGGACTCGGGGGACATCCGGCTACCCATGACGATCTGGGCACCGCCCTGAATGGCCTCGGCGACGCGTCGCTCCAGCGGGATCATCGCCTCGTGCAGCGCCGGGTCGGTACGGGCCGCCACCCAGAGCTCGAGCGCGGCGTGGAACAGGGGGCCGGAGAACGCGTCGGCGAGGATCTCGGGCCCTCGCTCGGGGTCCGGTTCGGCTTCGAGGATCTCCGAGAGACGCCGATCGACGAGGTGCTCGACGGCCGCGATCAGCAGGGATTCCTTGGTCGGGAAGTGGTGCAGCTGCGCGCCCCGCGAGACACCGGCGCGCCGGGCGATCTCCTGGGTGCTGGTCTTGGCGAAGCCGAGTTCGACCAGGCAATCGATCGCGGCGTCGAGCAGCTTCGCCCGAGTGCCCGCGGTGCGTTCGGCCTGCGTCCGGCGCTCGGTGGGAGCTGCATCGTCGAGCCCTGTGTCGGTAGTCACACTTTGCACAGTAGCGCGAAAACAACAAACAGTCCAGCCTGACTTTAAGTTCGTTCACCTCTTCGATTGCGCTGGCGATCTGCCGCCAGGACGGCCGACAGGCCACACGGGACCCGCAGATCGTGGACCTTGTCGCCGCCGTGACGCAGTCCCAGTGACCACCGTTTGTCTCGGCTCGCCGCGGGCAATACCGCTGCAATGCCCCTCGCCTCCCACGGACGCTTCGACTACTCCCCCATCGTCGATCGGCCACAGTTCGACTGGCCGGGTGGCGCGCGCCTCGCGGTGTACGTCGCGGTCAACTGCGAGCACTTTCCGTACGACGACGGCAAACCCGGCCTGGGCTACACGCCCGCGATGGATCAGCCCGATACCTACAACTGGGGCTGGCGCGAATACGGCAACCGAGTGGGCGGGTTCCGGATTGCGGAGACGTTGCAGCAGAGCGGAGTTCGACCGACCTTGCTGGTCAACACCGAGGTGTACGAGCATGCCCCGCAGCTGATCGACGCCTTCCGCGCCCTCGATGCCGAAGTGGTCGCGCACGGACGAACGAACGCCGTCCAACCGAACGCTCTGGACGAGGATGCCGAGCGACGCTCCATCGAGGAGGTGACGACCGCCATCGAGCGTCACGAAGGAGCCCCACCTCGGGGTTGGATGAGCCCCGGCGCCAACCCCAGCCGCATGACCGAGGACCTGCTCGCCGAACGCGGCTACGAGTACACCTTGGACTGGCCCATCGACGATCAGCCGGTGTGGCTCGAGACCCGGGGCGGCCCATTGCTGAGCATCCCGTACCCGCACGAGGTCAACGATCTCCCTGTGTTCGTTCACCACCACCAGACCGCAGAAACGTTCGAGCGCAACATCATCGACAGCTTCGACGAGCTGAAGGAGAACTCGACCCGCCAACCCGTAGTGCTCGCGATCTCGCTGCACACCTTCCTCACCGGACAGCCCTATCGTCTCCGACGGTTCCGCGCGGCGCTGCAGCATATGACCGACAACAGTGACGGCGTTTGGTTCACCACCCCGGGCGAGATCGCGGCGCACTATCGCAGTCTCGTAGGCCCCACAGACACCGGCCGTCGACCACCGCGCGACGGGTAGTTCACCGCTGGTGCCGCCAGCGACCTAGTTCATTTGGGCGGCTACCGAATGATGAAAGCCGGCCCGGCGATGGCGAGGGATCGGGCGAGAGAGCCGCTGGTGCAGGGGAGGCCGGCGCGCGTCAGTTCTGATCGACAGCACCGTGCACACGGGGAGGCCGCGCGCCGAAGCATGTCCGATGGGCGCAGGGCTCCGAGGGGCAAATGGCTAGGGCGGCGCGACTGATGCGCGGTCAGGCTGCGCGACGTTTTCGGCGGTGGTAGCTGGGGATGGGTTGGCGTGTGGGGTCGATGGATTCGGGTGGGATGGCGTAGGGGTGTCCGTCGTCGCCCATGAACAGTTGCCAGTCTCCGTGGTGGACGAGGCGGTGGCATTCTCCGCAGACCAGAGCGAGGTTGTTCAGGTCGGTGTGGCCGCCGTGTTCCCAGAATTTCACGTGGTGGGCTTGGCACCACTGTGCGGGGCGGCCGCACATCACGCAGCAGGTGTCGCGGATGGTCAGGGCGATGCGTTGGTCGTCGCTGGCGAGTCGGGTGGTGCGGCCGAGGGCGAGCGGGACGCCGTGGTGGTCGACGATGACGGGGGTCAGGTCGGCGTCGCAGGTGAGAAGTTGGGCGAGGGAGCGACTGATCGGCCCGGTCCAGTCGAAGTGGAACGGCCACTCGGCATCGCCCGGCTCGGGCGCAGACCTCTGCCCGGCATCGCTGCTGGAATCGTCGGTTCGTGAATTGTCGCCGGCACCAGCACTGCTCCCGCTGACACGGTGACCGCCGCCAGCACCGTTGGGACTCGTGTCGGCATCACCGGTTCGGGCAGTGCCATCGGCCGCGGGTGGCCTCGAACCCGTTGATGCGCATGCGGATCGGCCTCTACCACTATCGGTGAGCAACTCCCGCAGCGGGACGATCAGGTGCACCGACGCCCGCGACCCGCCCGCCGATCCGCGGCTGCTGCCGCGGAGGTGCCGGTCGAGGATCTGATCGAGCGCGTCGGCCCGCCGCTTCGACGGACCACGTAGGTCGCGTTCACCACCGGGACCCGGCCGCGGGGCGGTCAACGGCGACAACGCCGTGAGCAGCTTCTCGGCCAGCAACCGGTCGACGTTGCCGCCGAGTTGAAAACGACCATTGGCAAGCGGATGAACATCGAACCGGTTCAGCTCCGGATTCTCCGACACCGGTACCGGCGGCGGCCCCGGCGGAACAGGTTCGGGCCCAGCAGGTTCGGGCTCGCCTGACCCACCTGCATCGCTCGAGGTTCCTGCATTACCGGAGTTTCCTGCGTCGTCGGTGTCGCTGGACCCGGTATCAGCTCGGCTCGCCTGTTCCCGTTCTTGTTCCTGTTCTTGTCGTTGCTTCTCGGCCTGCTTGTGTCGGGCTCTGGCGTCGTCCGCCGCGGAATGCGCCAGAGCCTGCGCACGGGAGGTGACCTGGCCGGCGGTGCTGCGCATTGCGGTCTCGAGCAGTTCGGCGACGACAGCGTCACGGCGCTGCTCGTCGAGGGTGGGGTCGGCGACCACCACGGTGGCGTAGCCGTCGGCGATCGCCGAGGTATGCGCGGCGTGGATGTCACCACCTGCGAGGGCGTTCGACACGCTCGGCCACTCGGTGAGCCATTGCCCCAGCTCCATCTGACGGGCAGCGGACCCGTCGGTGATCCGCACCGATCGCGCGTACCACCGGGTCACCGACGAGTGCCCGAGTTTCATCGCCAAACCGCGTCGGTCCATCTCGGCGAGAAGTGTCAATCTGGTTGCAGCGAGCGCATTTTCGAGGGAGGCAACGTCGGCCAGCTCGGAGACCAATTCCTGGTCCCCGAGCTCGAACACATCCCCCCATGTCTTCACCCCACGAAAGCTATACCCACCCACCGACACGTTTTTCGATGACTCGTCTACAACGCCCGCATGCTGTTGTTCCGGGCATGGTGGGTGAGCTCGGCCAGGCCGAGCTCTTCGAGTAGCGGCGGCAGGTACATCCCGAACCGGCCGCGGTATCCGTTCCTCAGCCCGTACCAACCGCCGACTGGATTGTCGGGCGAGCGCCCCCACGCTTCGACCGTGCCAGGAGCGGCCGGCTTCTTCTCGTCCGCGGCACCGAGCAGTACCCACTCGGCCTGCTCGGTGAGCCACGCGTGCAAGTCCTCGACTGCCTCGATGCGGTAGCGCAGGGTCGTCGTCCCCACCTGGCATACGAGGGCAGGTGGCTCGTGGTCGGGATCGCGGTACATGGTGTACGCCGAGGTGCCGGGGGCGGTGATGAGAGCCCAAGGGTCGGATGTGGTTCCGCTGCTCATGTGCGAGGTCCGTTCCGTTGTCGCAGTCAGCCGATGGGCAGAAAGGTCGACCGAGCGCGGTGATTGCCTGACGCGGCAGGGCCAGTGTGGGCCGACCGGACGGTGAACGCAAGCAACTCCCGGCCCAGGACAGGTTCGGGTGCGTGCGTCACGGAGCGACGGTGCGGTACCGCAACATCATTTCGTGGTCCTCGTGGTCGAGCATGTGGCAGTGCCACATATACCCCTGCAACTCGCCACCTCCACCCATGTCATGGCCACCGTGCTCGCCGCCGTGGTGCGCGGCCGGACCGGCGAAGGTGGCGTCGGGGTCGAACCCGAGCTCGTCGGCCGTCGGGAATCGAACGAGGATCTGTGTGACGGTGCCCGGGTAGGTGTTGACGGTGTCCTTCCACCCGGCTTCCCACGAAGCAGGCGGCACCGATGGACCGGTGAGAAACTTCTCCACCGGCGGAGCCCATCTGGTACCGAATGTGGGCCGGGGGAAGTCTCGTTGGTACGCCGCGAGGTCGATGGGAATACGGCCCAACGTCCGAAAGTGCGCCAGGTGCAGGTGAATCGGGTGCGGCTCCACCGTCGTGTTGACGATGTTCCACATCTCCACGGTCCCCTGCTTCGGCATCTCGATGTCCGGGTCCGAGTACCGCAGGTTGTTCAGGTTCATCAGCGTCATGTCCAGGTTCAGCCCACCGGACGGCTGGTTCACGGTGACCGTTCGAGTGAAAGTCGCAGCCGGCAACGGCGGCAACACATCCGGCTGACCCTTTCCACCGCG
Organism: Rhodococcus sp. NPDC006774; assembly: GCF_040636045.1. Lineage (NCBI taxonomy): Bacteria > Bacillati > Actinomycetota > Actinomycetes > Mycobacteriales > Nocardiaceae > Rhodococcus > Rhodococcus sp. NPDC006774. The sequence continues at coordinate 100,824 of NZ_JBEYIW010000007.1, forward strand.
TAGCAACGACGGCATGCCGCCTCGGAAACCTGCGGCGGACGCGACACGGAACTGACAGAACAGTGGCATCGGCACCGCACCGAGTGATGCCGCCTGAGCAGGTGGTGGCTCGTCGTTGAGCAGCTCGATCAGTGCGCCCGGCTCCACGGCACCGAAGTCGACGAGGATGTCGGCGCGCTCGGCAGGTGCGAGCCGAATGCTGGTGGTCTCCACCGGGGCGTCGAGCAATCCACCGTCGTTCCCGATGACCCAGAAGCGAAGTCTGTTGGTGAAGAACAAGTTCCACACGCTGTACGACCCGGCGTTGACCACGCGCAGCCGATACATCCCGCGTGCCACTTCCATCGTCGGCCAGATCTTGCCGTTGACGACGCCCACGTCTCCGGTGCCGCCGCCTTCCCATTTGCCCTGCGGCACGGTGATGTTGGAGCGGATGCTCATACTGCCGTCGGGGTTCATGATCTTTTCCTGCAGCACCAGCGGCAGCTCGAACTCTCCCGACGGCAGACCCAGTGCGTTGTCGGGTGTGCCGGTGTCCCAACGATCTCGGACCAGGTTGATGCCGAGCAGACCTGCGTAGACGTTGATGCGCGTCATCGACATGGCGTGGTCGTGGTACCAGAGTCCCGCGGCGTCGTTGAGTCCCGGGAAGTTGTGCGTCATCGACTCGCCCGGGCGCACCAGCATCTCGGAGTGCCCGTCGCTCGCCGGTTCGGTGATGCTGCCGTGCAGGTGCAGTGACGTCGGCGTCATCGTGCGGTCCATCTCGCTCATGCCGTGCAGCGAGGTGTCGATGTCCGCGGCGAGCGGGTTACCTGCGGTGGTGTTGGAGTACTTCAGCGTCCAGGGTTGGCCTTGCTGCGATTCGATGGTGGGCCCGAGGTAGTCGCACTGCCCGTATCCGAAGGTGGGCCCGGGGCGCAGGTCGGCGTGGAAGGAATGCATGGAACTGTGCGCGTCCAACGTCACTTCCGTACCGCTGATCAGCGGCAATCTCGGCAGCTCGTCCCGGAAGGGCGTCAGGGGCGGTGAGTGGAACAGCAGGGGGCTCTGGCCGCGGAGGAAGTCGTCCGCCAGTGCTCGACGCGTCGTCGACGCCACCGGAAGAGCAGCGGCTCCGGCGGCGACGGCGGCCACGGCCAGCCCTCGCAGCGCGGTTCGTCGGGACACAGCTCCGCTCACCCGGCCACCTCTCTACTGGTTGTGATGGGGGCCATACTATGTGCTCGTCGGCTCCCGCCGTCACCCCACACTCGGATCGTCCGGCACGTTCCTGCCGGTGGAGGGATCTATTTCGTCATGGCAACAATCTCGTTCGAGCGCACCACCAGGCTGTTTCCGGGCTCCGACACTCCCGCGGTGAACGAGCTCGACCTGCACATCGAGGACGGCGAATTTCTCGTGCTGGTCGGCCCATCCGGTTGCGGAAAGTCCACCTCGCTCCGCATGCTCGCGGGTCTCGAAGAGGTCAACTCGGGCCGCATCCTGATCGGCGGCAAGGACGTCACCCATTCCGAACCCAAGGATCGCGACATCGCGATGGTGTTCCAGAACTACGCGCTGTACCCGCACATGACCGTCGCCGAGAACATGGGGTTCGCGCTGAAGCTGGCGAAGGCGAACAAGGAGGACATTCGCACTCGCGTCGAGGAGGCCGCGAAGCTGCTCGACCTCGAGCCGTACCTCGACCGCAAGCCCAAGGCCCTCTCGGGCGGCCAACGTCAGCGGGTTGCCATGGGGCGCGCCATCGTTCGTCAGCCCCAGGTGTTTCTGATGGACGAGCCACTGTCCAACCTGGACGCGAAACTTCGGGTCCAGACGCGCACGCAGATCGCGCAGCTGCAGCGCAGGCTCGGGACGACGACGGTGTACGTCACTCACGATCAGGTAGAGGCCATGACGATGGGCGATCGCGTCGCGGTGCTCAAAGGTGGTGTGCTGCAGCAGTGCGCGACTCCGCGCGAGCTGTACCGGAAGCCGGTCAATGCGTTCGTCGCCGGGTTCATGGGCTCACCGTCGATGAATCTGTTCCGTGCCCCGGTCACCGACGGCGGTGTTCGCCTGGCCGATCAGGTGATTCCCGTACCGCGGCAGACTCTCGGGTCCGCCACGGAGGTGATGTTCGGTATCAGGCCCGAGCACATCGAGATTGCAAGCAGCGGAATCGCTCTGGAGATCGACGTGGTCGAGGAACTCGGTTCCGAGGCCTTCGTGTTCGGCCGCGCAGACATCAACGGCCGCACGGAAACCATCGTCGCCCGGGCAGATTGGCGCAGCCCGCCCGAGAAGGGCGACCGCGTCCATGTGCGCATCGACGACGCGCACGCGCACATCTTCGACGCTTCCGCCGAAGGTCACCGCCTGAACTGACCGTCGTGCGCGTTGTGCGTACCCCTGGGGACGCACAACGCGCCACGAGGTCAGACCAGCAGCTCGGCGATCTGAATCGTGTTGAGCGCCGCGCCCTTACGCAGGTTGTCGCCCGAGACGAACAGGGCCAATCCGCGGCCCTCGGGAACACCCGGGTCCTGGCGGATGCGGCCGACCAAGGAATCGTCCGCGCCTGCCGCCTGCAGAGGCGTCGGCACGTCGACCAGCGAGACACCGGGTGCCGAGGCCAGCAGTTCGCGGGCACGTTCCACCGAGAGCGGGCGATCGAACTCGGCGTTGATCGACAGCGAGTGGCCGGTGAACACCGGCACGCGGACGCAGGTACCGCTGACCAGCAGGTCGGGCAGGCCGAGGATCTTGCGCGATTCGTTGCGCAGCTTCTGGTCCTCGTCGGTTTCGCCGGATCCGTCGTCCACCAACGCGCCGGCCAGCGGCAGGACGTTGAAGGCGATGGGCGCGACGTACTTGTTCGGGGCCGGGAAATCCACCGACGAACCGTCGTGCACCAGCTTTTCGACGTCGCCGATGACGGCGCGCGCCTGGGTGGCGAGTTCCTCGACACCGGCGAGTCCGCTACCGGAGACGGCCTGGTAGCTCGAGACGATCAGACGCTGCAGGCCTGCTTCGTCGTGCAGCACCTTGAGCACCGGCATCGCGGCCATGGTGGTGCAGTTGGGGTTGGCGATGATGCCGCGCGGCGGGTTCTTCGCTGCCTCGGGGTTGACCTCGCTGACCACCAACGGCACGTCCGAGTCCTTGCGGAACGCCGACGAGTTGTCGATGACGGTGGCACCTGCAGCGGCGAAGCGCGGTGCCTGCTCACGGGAGAGCGTGGCTCCTGCCGAGAACAGCGCGATATCGATTCCGGTCAGGTCCGCGGTGGACGCATCCTCGACGACGATCTCCTCGCCGCGGAACGGCAGCTTCTTGCCCGCCGACCTGGCGGAGGCGAAGAATCGAACGGTGTCGGCGGGAAAGTTACGCTCCTCCAACAGTGTTCGCATGACAGCACCGACCTGGCCGGTAGCTCCTACGACTGCAACTGTGGTCATCTTCTATCGTCCTGTCCCTGCGTGTACGACGGCTTCTTCGTCGCCGCCGAGATCGAAGGCGGCGTGCAAAACACGCACGGCCTCGTCCAGCTCGGTGTCGTTGACCAGCACCGAGATACGGATCTCGGAGGTGCTGATGAGGTCGATGTTGACGCCTGCCTCGGCCAGCGCCTCGCAGAAAGTCGCCGTGACGCCGGGGTGGGTCTTCATTCCTGCGCCGACGAGCGAGACCTTGCCGATGTGGTCGTCGTAGAGCACCTGCGCGAAGCCGATCTCGGACTGCAGCTTGGTCAGCTTCTCCACGGCCGTCGGACCGTCCGACTTGGGGCAAGTGAAGGTGATGTCGGTCTTCCCGGTGTCGATCTTGGAGACGTTCTGCAGCACCATGTCGATGTTGATCTCCGCGTCGGCGACGGCGCGGAAGATCTTGCCCGCGTAACCCGGCGAATCGGGGATGCCGACGACGGTGACCTTCGCCTCGCTGCGATCGTGTGCGACGCCGGTGAGAATTGCTTCTTCCACTGGAATGTCCTCCATAGATCCGGAGACGATCGTTCCGGGTTTCGTGGTGTACGACGAGCGCACGTGAACAGGAACGTTGTAGCGACGCGCGTATTCGACGCAGCGCAGCATGAGCACCTTCGCGCCGCAGGCAGCCATCTCGAGCATCTCCTCGAACGAGACGGTGTCGAGGTGCCGGGCGTTGGGCACGATGCGCGGGTCGGCGGTGAAGATGCCGTCGACGTCGGTGTAGATCTCGCAGACGTCGGCGTTCAGTGCTGCGGCGAGCGCAACGGCGGTGGTGTCCGACCCACCACGACCGAGCGTCGTGACGTCCTTGCTGTCCTGGCTGACGCCCTGGAATCCGGCGACGAGCACGATCGAACCCTCGTCGAGGGCACTGCGCACGCGGCCGGGGGTGACGTCGATGATCTTGGCGTTGCCGTGCACGCTGGTGGTGACGACGCCTGCCTGGGAGCCGGTGAACGACCGGGCCTCGGCACCGAGCGAGTGGATGGCCATCGCGACCAGCGCGTTGGAGATGCGTTCACCCGAGGTGAGCAGCATGTCCATCTCGCGGGCCGGCGGGGCCGGGCACACCTGCTGGGCCAGGTCGAGTAGTTCGTCGGTGGTGTCGCCCATGGCCGACACGACCACGACGACGTCGTTGCCTGCCTTCTTGGTCTCGACGATTCGTTCAGCGACGCGTCGGATACGTTCGGCGGTTCCCACCGACGATCCACCGTACTTCTGGACGATGAGAGCCACGCCTGTTTACCTCCGCTGGATAGCCGACAATCGGGCGATTGTTCCGGGGTAACCCTACCGAGCGAATGCCCCGAGCAGTGGCCCGGGTAGCTCCGAGCTGGGACTTTAGGGTGGCTCGCCTGCGGATACGCCTGTCCTAACATGGTCGGGTGACCCTTCCCGAGCACCGCCCACCCCCACCCCCGCGAGGTCTGCGGGTGCTCTTCGGGCTCCCCGCCGTCGGCCGTCGCTGGCCGGGTGGACTGCGCTCGGCTCTGGCGTTCGGTGTCCCCGCGATCGCGGCGTGGGTTCTCGGGTTCCACACCGAGGCCCTGCTGGTGGTTTCGGGCAGTTTTGCCGTCATCTACGGCGAGGGCCGTCCGTATCGTTCGCGTTGGTGGGTGGTCCTGACCGCGGGCGGCGCACTGGTGGCCTCGGTGTGGCTCGGGGCGACGGCCGGGCAGATGTCGCTCGATCTCGGGAGCACCGGCGTGGCGCGGATGGTCCCGGTGACCCTGCTCTCGCTCCTCGCTCTCGTCTCGGTCTACGTCATCGCTGCGCTGCGACTGGGACCGCCGGGAGCGTTCTTCTTCGTGTTGGTGTGCGCGGTGTCGTCGTACATCCCCGGAGCCGGCATCAGCGCCGCTCACGGAGCGGTCTGTGCGGCAATCGGCGTCGCGTCGGCGCTGGTGGTGTCGATGTCCGGGGTGCTCTGGGATCCGCGAGGACCGGAGCGCGAGGCCGTCGGAGCCGCGGTGGGTGCCATCGAGAAATACACGAGCTCGCCGACGGCGTCTGCCGCCGATCGTCATGCTGCGGCCGCGCGTCTGCACGCGGCGTGGGCTGCGGTGTACGACGCGGGTGCCGTGCGGCGGTCATCGAGGCCGGTGCTGGTTCAGAAATTGTTCGACGCGCATCGGGCCTTTGCGGCGACGACCACTGCGCGGGCCGATCCGGATCGGGCGGTTGATTCCGTGTCCGATCAGCTGCCGCTGGCCAGGCCGAGCGTCGGGTATCGGTTGCGGCGCTCGCTGCACCGTGATTCCCATGCGATGTCGACCGCCGTTCGGGTGTTCTGCGCGGCAGCGGCGGCGGGCGGGATCAGCGTCGCGCTGGATCTGAGCCGACCGGACTGGGCGATCCTCGGTGCCGTCCTGGTGTTGCAACAGGGTCCCGATCGGGTGCACGGCACCTACCGTGGCCTGCAGCGGCTCGGCGGAACTCTCGCCGGCGTGGCGTTGTTCTCGGCCATCTTTCTCTCGCCGTTGACCGGTCTGGCCGTCATCGTGGTGTTGATGGTGCTGCAGTTCGCGATCGAGGTGTCGGTGGCACGCAACTATGGGTTGGCCGTCACGTTCATCACTCCGCTCGCCCTGCTGATGGGCACCCTGACCCATCCTGGGTCCGTGCTGGAGGACATCGTCGTCGACCGGATCGTGGAGACGACGGTGGGAGTAGCTTTCGCTTTCGCAGCGCTGTGGCTGCTGCTGCCCGGGGCATTTCGTCGCACGTTGCTGTGGTCCGACGGCCGAGTCCTGACGCTCGGCGCGCATCTGCTGACGGTGCTGCGGACCGAGGACGTGGCCGCGCCGACGGCTCTCGCCGTGCGGCGCGACGTCCAGTTCGAGCTCGTCGGGTCCGCTCTCGCAGGTGCCGAGGCCGCGCACAACGATCGAGGGTGGACGCATCGGGTCTGGTCGCAGCATGTCGAGGTCGATCGCCTCGGGTACGAACTCCTCGCGCACTGTTGGACGATGACCGACGTCGGACGAATGGATGACATCGAACGTTGGCAACGTCGGCTCGACGCGGTGGTCACAGAATTCGACGCGTCAACCCTGGGGTAGGCCGTCGGTCGGCGGTAGTACACTCAGCCCATGCTGCGAGCTCTCCTTCTTAACAGCCGCGACGGGGTCTGAGACCAGACTGGCTTCCCGTCGCGGGGTTCGTTGCGCCGGTCGAACACATTGCTCTGATCTGTACGGAGAGACGAAGACCATGTCACCAGCCGACGCATTCACCTCGGGATCCCGCACCATCACCCCGCCCTCGCGGCCCGCTCCCAGCGACCAGCCCGCCTGGAACACCCAGAAGAACTCCTCGATGCCCACGTTCCGTTATCGGCCGTTCGCCGAGGAAGTGGAGCCCATCACCCTCCCCGACCGCACGTGGCCGGACAAGATCATCGACCGGACGCCGCAGTGGTGTGCCGTTGATCTGCGCGACGGCAACCAGGCGCTGATCGATCCGATGAGCCCGGCCCGCAAGCGCCGGATGTTCGACCTGCTGGTCCGCATGGGCTACAAGCAGATCGAGGTCGGCTTCCCGTCGGCCAGTCAGACCGACTTCGATTTCGTCCGCGAGATCATCGAGGACGGCGCGATCCCCGACGACGTCACCATCCAGGTGCTGACGCAGTGCCGTCCCGAGCTGATCGAGCGCACCTTCGTCGCGTGCGAGGGTGCCCGCAGCGTCATCGTGCACTTCTACAACTCGACGTCCATCCTGCAGCGCCGGGTGGTGTTCCGGGCCGAGCGTGACGTCATCAAGAAGATCGCCACCGACGGTGCCCGCAAGGTCCTCGAAGAAGCAGCCAAGTTCCCCGATACCGACTGGCGCTACGAGTACTCCCCCGAGTCCTACACCGGCACCGAACTCGCCTACGCCAAAGAGGTGTGCGACGCGGTCACCGCGATCATCGATCCGACTCCCGCCAAGCCGCTGATTCTGAACCTGCCCGCCACCGTCGAGATGGCGACGCCCAACGTCTACGCCGACTCGATCGAGTGGATGAGCCGCAACCTCGACCGCCGCGACAGCATCGTGCTGTCACTGCACCCGCACAACGACCGCGGAACCGGTGTTGCCGCAGCCGAACTCGGCTATCAGGCGGGTGCAGATCGCATCGAGGGTTGCCTGTTCGGCAACGGCGAGCGCACCGGCAACGTCTGCCTCGTCACGCTCGGGTTGAACCTGTTCACCCGCGGTGTCGATCCGCAGATCGACTTCTCCAACATCGACGAGGTCCGTCGAACGGTGGAGTACTGCAATCAACTTCCCGTCGCCGAGCGTCACCCCTACGGCGGCGATCTGGTCTACACCGCCTTCTCCGGTAGCCACCAGGACGCCATCAACAAGGGCCTGGACGCGATGAAAGTCACTGCGGACGAGCAGGGTTCGGACATCGGGGACGTCACCTGGCAGGTTCCGTATCTGCCCGTCGACCCGAAAGACGTCGGTCGCACCTACGAGGCCGTCATTCGCGTCAACTCGCAGTCCGGCAAGGGCGGCGTCGCCTACATCATGAAGTCCGATCACGGACTGAACCTGCCGCGTCGACTCCAGATCGAGTTCTCCCAGGCCGTCCAGCGCATCACCGACGGTGAGGGCGGCGAGGTCTCGCCCAAGGAGATGTGGGACGTCTTCGCCGAGGAGTACCTGACCCCGATCCGCCCGCTCGAGCGCATCAAGCAGTCGGTCATCGCGGCCGAGCACGACGGCGGCACCGACACGATCACCGCGACGGTCAAGGTCGACGGCGTGGAGCAGGAGATCTCCGGCTCCGGCAACGGCCCGCTCGCCTCGTTCGTCGACGCACTGTCCACCATCGGCTACGACGTCAGCGTCCTCGACTACTCCGAGCACGCCATGTCCGCAGGCGACGACGCACAGGCCGCCGCCTACGTCGAAGCCTCGGTCACCTCGCCTGCCGGTGTCGCCACCACCGTCTGGGGCGTCGGCATCGCGACGTCGATCACCACTGCGTCACTGCGCGCTGTGGTCTCGGCCGTGAACCGCGCGCTGAAATAGATCCTCTGCTCGACGAAAAAGCCGCCCGTTCATCACGAACGGGCGGCTTTTCGCTGTTTATCGACGCTCAGCTGGTACGCCGCGTGCGACAATGAACCTGCCGTCGGGGCACCTTAGGGAATGGAAGTTCGCCATGGATTCTTTCTGGGATTTTCTCTGGCTACTCATCGTCGGATTCGCCTTCGTGGCCTATCTCATGGTGATGTTCTCGATCATCGGAGACCTCTTCCGAGACCACAAGACATCCGGAGTCATCAAGGCCGTGTGGGTGTTCTTTCTGATCGTCGCGCCGTTCCTGACCGCGCTGGTCTACCTCATCGTGAACGGCAGCAACATGGCCAAGCGTCAAGTCGCCGCCCTGCAGCACGCCAAGGACCAGCAGGAGAACTACATCAAGGAAGTGGCCGGTCGGTCGGCATCGGAGGAGATCGCACACGCAAAGGCGTTGCTGGACAACGGCACCATCGATCAGGACGAGTTCAGGACGTTGAAGGCCAAAGCCCTGTCCTGAACGTCGCTTCCGCCCTGAACGCGTCGAGCACTGCGGCGATCGAGGGTAGTCGTCCCGCGTCGGGTCGCGTCGCGAGTTCGTAGATTCGCCCTGCCCGCACCCCGGACAGTTCTCGCCGCACCAAGCCAGGATGAACGACGGCGTAGCGCGGCATCAATGCCACTCCGTGACCTGCGGCCACCAAGACCTCGGTGACGCGGAAGTCGTTCACTCGCTGCATCACTCGCGGTTCGACGCCGGTCGCCGCGGCCACCGAGAGCAGCACGTCGTCGACCGGGAATCCGCCGCGGACACTGATCCATCGTTCGTCGACCAGGTCCCGAAGGTCTATCGATTCATGTTGCGCCAGAGTATGTCCGGGCGGTAACACCAGATCGATGGGCTCACGCATCAGGGTCGTCACCTCGATGCGCGGGCCTGCCGTCGACGGTGCCCGCTCGTCGCGGTGCGTGAGGACGACGTCGTAGTCCGCCAGAAGTTCCGGCACCGAGGATGCGGGCAGATCCTCGTCGCGGGCGTCGATGTCGACGTCCGAGTTCGCCAACCGCGTCAGTAGCCCGGGCAACAGGAGCGCAGCACCGGACGGGAACAGCGCGACTCGAACGCGTCCCCGCGGGGACGCCCGGTATCGATCCATCTCCGCCGTGGCGCGGGCGAGGGCGGCGAACACATCGTCCGTCCTGACCACCAACGCACGCCCGGCGTCGGTGAGCCGAAGTCGGCGGCCGTCGGGTTCGAGCAGCGTCACCCCCGCTTCCTTGGCGAGCAGCTTGAGCTGCTGAGATACCGCCGACGGCGTCATGGACAGCGCGTCGGCGACGGCAGCGACGGTCCCACGGTCGGCGAGTTCACGAAGGATCCTCAGCCGCTCCACGTTCATGTAGACGATCTTAACTGTTCCTGCGAATATATTCGATTGTGCTGATCATTCGCTGCCGTCACGATTGGGGCCATGAGCACTCGCGACCGCCTCCTCGGACTGACCGTCGTCGTGCTGTGGGGACTGAACTTCCTTGCCATCCGTGTGGGGCTCGATCACTTCCCGCCCTTCTTCTTCGCCGCACTGAGATTCCTGGTCATCGCCGTCCCCGTCGTGCTGTTCGTCCCGCGACCCAAGGTGCCGCTGAAGTGGCTGCTGCTGTACGGCTTCGGGTTCGGATTCCTGCAATTCGCGTTCCTGTTCGCAGCGATGGCGGCGGGCATGCCCACCGGATTGGCGTCGCTCGTGCTGCAGTCGTCGGCACCGTTCACCGTCGTTCTCGGCGCGGTTCTGCTCCGCGAACACGTCTCCCGCAGGCAGGCCATCGGCATTGCGATCGCCGTGCTCGGCATGGTGCTGATCGGGTGGGACCGCGCCCAGAACGCCACCTTGCTCCCGGTGATCCTCACCCTGCTCGCCGGACTCGGTTGGGCGTTCGGCAACCTGGGGAATCGACTCGCGAAGTCCGAATCGCCGATGACGCTGATGCTGTGGATGACCGTCGTGCCGCCGGTGCCGATGCTGGCGCTGTCGGCGATCGTCGAGGGTCCGAGCACCGGCTGGCACGCACTGACGGCCTCGTTCGGTCCGCAGGGCTGGCCCGGCTTGGTCGCGTTGGCTTACATCGTGATTCCGGCCACGATCGTCGGGAGCGGCCTGTGGAGCATCCTGATGAGTCGCAACCCCGCCGGTCTCGTCGCGCCGTTCTCGCTGCTGGTTCCCGTCGTCGGCATCGCCGGGGCCTGGATCTTCCTGGGCGAGAACCCCTCGGTGCTCGCACTGATCGGTGGCGTCGTCGTCATCGGCGGGTGTCTGGGCGGCATGACCGTCCGGCGGCCCACCGAAGTGCTGGAGAAAGCGCCGGTGTGAGGGGCGGGAGTGGAGCCCGCGGAACGACCGAGTGGTCGAAACCGCCGACGTGAAACTGCACCCTCTTCTGTGCCAGACTCGGCGGATGGTTGAAGTGGGTGAGCGCAGACGTATCGGCGCACGTGGCCGCGTGGCACTGCGCGCGGCGGAGCTGGCGACCTGGGCGTCCCGCAAAGCAGGCCGCGGCAAGGGATCGATGATCGGCGGCCTCGTCGCACTCAAGATAGACCCGAACATTCTCGGCGGGCTCGGCCGCGGTCGGCGCACCGTCATCGTCACCGGCACCAACGGCAAGTCCACCACCACCAGGATGACGGCTGCGGCGCTGGCCACCCTCGGTGACGTCGCCACCCAAGCCGACGGCGCGAACATGGACGCCGGCATCGTCGCCGCACTGCACGCTCACTTCGATGCCGAGCTGGCTGCCCTCGAAGTCGACGAACTGCACGTCCCCCATGTGTCCGACGCCGTCGACCCCGCAGCGATCGTGTTGCTCAACCTCAGTCGCGATCAGCTCGACCGCGTGGGCGAGATCAACATGATCGAACGCAAACTGCGCGCCGGACTGGCCCGGCATCCCGAGACCGTCGTCATCGCCAACTGCGACGACGTTCTCGTCACGTCCGCCGCGTTCGACGCACCGAACGTCGTCTGGGTCGCGGCGGGCGGTGGGTGGGCAGGAGACTCCGTCAGCTGTCCGCGTACGGGCGAGCCCATCGTGTGGGACGGCGAGCATTGGTACAGCACCGGCAGCGACTTCAAGCGTCCGACGCCGGACTGGTGGCTCGACGACGAGAATCTCTACGGGCCCGACGGTCTCGTCCTGCCGATGACGCTGTCGCTGCCAGGAAAGGCCAACCGCGGCAACGCAGCTCAGGCCGTCGCCGCCGCAGTGACGCTCGGCGCGACACCGACCGATGCCGTCGCGGCCGCGTCGAGCGTCGACGAGGTGGCCGGTCGCTACTCCACCATCCAGTACGGATCTCATTCCGTCCGAATGCTTCTCGCCAAGAATCCCGCCGGCTGGCAGGAAGCACTGTCGATGATCGACCCCACCTGCGACGGACTCGTCATCGCCGTCAACGGTCAGGTTCCCGACGGCGAAGACCTGTCGTGGCTGTGGGACGTGCGCTTCGAGCACTTCGAGAACGTCGCCGTCGTGGCCGCCGGTGAACGCGCGACCGACCTCGGAGTGCGGCTGCTCTATGCGGGTTCGCAGCACACCAACATCGCAGATCCGTTGCAGGCCATTGCTTCCTGCCCGCCGGGACGCGTCGAAGTGCTCGCAAACTACACCGCGTTCCGCGATCTCGGTCGCGCGCTGGCTCGTGAGGTGAAAGATGTCTGAGTCCACCGTACGCATCGGCCTCGTCCTGCCCGACGTGATGGGCACTTACGGCGACAACGGAAATGCGCTCATTCTGCGGCAGCGGCTGCGGATGCGCGACATCGATGCCGAGGTCGTCCAGATCACTCTCAGCGACCCGGTCCCCGATTCACTGGACGTGTACACCCTTGGTGGAGCAGAGGATTCGGCTCAACGCCTGGCGACTCGTCACCTCACCCGCTATCCCGGATTGCAGAACGCCGCGGCTCGCGGTGCGCCCGTGCTCGCGATCTGCGCCGCGATCCAGGTACTCGGCCACTGGTACGAAACCTCCGCGGGCGAACGCGTCGACGGCATCTCGCTATTCGACGTCACCACCGCGCCGCAGGCAACCAGGTCCATCGGCGAGGTCGTCACCGAGCCCGCGCTCGAGGGCCTGAGCCAGAAACTCACCGGCTTCGAGAACCACCGCGGCGGAACAACTCTCGGGCTGGATGCGTCCCCATTGGCCAAGGTCACCCACGGCGTGGGCAACGGTGTCGGCGACGGACGCGAAGGCGTCGTGCAGGGGTCTGTGATCGGCACGTACATGCACGGGCCGGTACTCGCCCGAAACCCGGAGTTGGCGGACTACTTGTTGGAGCGCGCCTTGGGCACCACGCTCGCTCCGCTCGAGTTGCCCGAGGTTGCGCAACTCCGCAAGGAGCGGCTGCGATAGTGCCTACGGCAGTGGTGCGGTCGAGTGCCCTGGGCGGCACTTGATCGCACCACATCCGTGGGCACTCACATTCGTCGACGTCCGGTCAGAGCGCGGCCCAGCGTCAGTTCGTCGGCAAATTCGAGGTCTCCGCCCATGGGCAGGCCGGAGGCGAGGCGGGTAATGGCCAGGCCGGGGAAGTCGCGCATCATGCGGACCAGATACGTGGCCGTTGCTTCACCCTCGGTGTTGGGGTCGGTGGCGATGATGACCTCGGTGACGTCCACTCCGTCGTCCTGAGTTCCCACACGGGTCAACAACTCTCGGATGCGGAGCTGATCCGGCCCCACTCCGTTCAGTGGGTCGAGCGCTCCGCCGAGTACGTGGTAGCGGCCCTTGAACTCTCGTGTACGTTCCACGGCCTGAACATCTTTGGGCTCTTCGACGACGCAGATCATCGATCTGTCTCGACGCGAATCGGCACAGATCCGGCACAGTTCCTTGTCCGAGACCGTGCCGCAGACGATGCAGAACTGAACGCCGTCGCGAATACGCTGCAGCGCGCGCATGAGCCGATCCACCTCGGGAGGCTCGACGCCCAGGAGATGAAAAGCTATGCGCTGAGCGCTCTTCGGACCGACCCCGGGAAACTTGCCGAGTTCGTCGATCAGATCCTGAACCGGACCTTCGTACACCGCCTAGAACCCGGGCAGGCCGGGCATGCCACCGAGACCACCAGCGAGGGGGCCCATCTTCTCGCTCGCGACGGCCTGAGCCGCGCGAGACGCATCGGCGATCGCACCGATCACCAGGTCCTGCAGAGTCTCGATGTCTTCGGGGTCGACGACCTTGGGGTCGATGGTCAGTCCGACGACCTCACCGGTTCCCTTGACGGTGGCGACGACGAGTCCGCCGCCTGCCTGGCCGGTCACTTCGGTTTCCGCGATCTCGGCCTGCGCCGCCATCAGCTGCTGCTGCATCTGCTGGGCCTGCTGCAGGATCGATGCCATGTCGGGCTGTTCACCGGGTTGCACTGTGCTGTCCTCTCGCGTGGGTTCGAAGCGAACACCAGCGTAGTCGCACCTTGAATCGCTGTGATTCACTGCGCGTCGAATCGACATACCGACCTGAGTGTCCACAATTTTGCGGCAAACACGGGATCGCGCCTGCGGTGACGAATAGTGGACACTCAGCGCAGTGCCTTCCGGCGATGCCGCACGACGGTTCGCCCTCGGTAACGAGGATCAGCGTTGCTCCGCGCGACGGTCTCTGCGCACGGGCCAACGGTGAAGTGATAGAGATTCACCCTGGCGAAGGTTCGGCCGTCCGCCACCCTCACCGCCGCACCCATCGTGTGGATGCCGTCCTCATCAGATCCCGCATCCGTCTTCGACCAGCGTCCGATCCCCGTCGGTCGCGGGTAGTGCGGAAGAGAAGGACACGATGCGATTCTGGAGCCCCGCGCCTGAACATCTGTCAGTACTGAGACGCGTACCATCCTCGAATGCACGCACCGACGAACTCCGAGGGTCACTCCCCTCGTAAGCGTCGGGTGACGCCCGAGACCATGGCCGAGGCCGGTATCGCGCTGACGCTGCCGAAGGTGTCGGTGAAGTCGGTGGCCGAGAGTCTGGGCGTGTCGATCGTCGCCATCTACAACAACATCGACGATCTCGGTTCCCTCAAGGCCCTCGTGGCGGAGGAGATTCTGCGCAGGTGGTCGCCGCCGCTTCCCGGTGACGACGAATCGATGCACGACGCTCTGCTGACCCTCGCCTCCGCGATGCGCGAGCTGGTTCACTCCAACCCGGGCATCGCGGAGTATCTGATCGGTCTGACTCCCAGTTCGATCGACGCTCTTCGGATGGCCGACGCCGTCCAGACGCGCTACCGAATTCGCTACGACCTCACTCCGAAGCAGGCGACGTGGGCCGTCATCACCGTCGTCGAGCACGCGCTGGCGTTGGCGGAGGTCGTCTACAACGATGCCCGACGCGATCGTGAATACGACGACGCGATTGCTGCCCGCACCGACCTCGACACCCTGCCCGGGGCTTACGACACGGTCGACCGTGGACCCGACGGGATGTTCCTGTGGTCGATGCGCACCGTGGTGGTCGGAACCCTGACGCTGATCGCGGCCCCGGATTTCGAGCGGGTCTAGGCAGGAGTGGAGCCTGCGGAACGACCCAACTAGGCAGGAGTGGAGCCTGCGGAACGACCCGATCGGGCAGGAGTGGAGCCTGCGGAACGACCCAACTAGGAAGGAGTGGAGCCTGCGGAACGATCCGACTAGATCAACTCGCGACGCAGGTTGTCCAGCGTCGCGGCCTGGATCTTCTTCAGTCCGAGTGGTGCGAAGGTCTTCTCGAAGAATCCGCCGATGCCGCCTGCGCCCTTCCATTCCGTCGTCGTGGTGACCGTGGTGCCTGCGCCGTCCGGGGCGACCGACCAGGTGGTGACCATGGAGGAGTTGGCATCGCGTTCGGTGATGGTCGATCCGGCGACGGTGACGGTCGCGGCGACGTTGCGCACTCGCTTCTCGGTGGCCTGCAGGGTCCACGTGGCCACGGTTCCGTCCCCTTGCCCGCCCTGGACCACCTCGTAGTCGCGGTACTGCTCGGGGAGGATGCGCGGGCGCACCGTCTCGTAGTCGGCGAGCGCGGCGAGCACCCGATCCGGTGTGGCAGCGATGGTGGCGGAACTGGATGCACTGACCTGAGCCACGGAAACGTTCTCCTTCTCTAGCGGACGGGATGTGCGTCCATCCTGCCTCTCCTCGAGGCCACGTTCGGCATCGCGCCGATGCATGTGTGATGTGCTTCACACGACAATTCTCATATCGGTAAAACACATGCATGACGCAACCATTTGTCCGATTTACTCCGATTCCTCGCTCGGATTCGGCAACAGTTGCGTGAAGTTTCACCGGTCGGACGCCAATGCCGGTGGATACCGTGCGGTACGAGATATAGCGTCTGTATGTGGCTTCAGTGAATGCTCTTCTCGGACGACGGCCAGAACCGAGGGAGAGCGGTTACGCAGCGCACCGGTCGGGTGTCGAGCAGTTGCTTCGCAGCTATCGCGCAATTCCGACCGATGCGACGGTGCGTCTGGCGAAGAAGACGTCCAACCTGTTCCGGGCCAGGACGACCACCACCACGCCGGGGCTCGACGTCTCGGGCCTGAGCAAGGTCATCACCGTCGATCCCGCCACGCGCACAGCCGATGTCGCCGGCATGTGCACCTACGAGGACCTGGTCGACGCGACGCTTCCCTACGGTCTCGCGCCCCTCGTCGTCCCGCAGCTCAAGACGATCACTCTCGGTGGAGCCGTCACCGGCCTCGGTATCGAGTCGACGTCGTTCCGTAGTGGACTCCCGCACGAATCGGTGCTCGAGATCGACGTCCTCACCGGCAGCGGCGAGATCGTCACCGCGACACCGGAGGGCGAACACGCAGATCTCTACTGGGGCTTTCCCAACTCGTACGGCACCCTGGGCTACTCCACTCGGCTGCGGATTCAGCTCGAACCCGTGCTGCCGTATGTCGCGTTGCGCCACCTACGATTTCACGATCTCGACACTCTCCAGTCCACGATGGACACCATCGTCGAGCAGCGCGAGTACGACGGCATCGAGGTCCAATACCTCGACGGTGTGGTCTTCGGCGCCGACGAAAGCTACCTCACCCTCGGCGTCCAGACCGACGAACCGGGGCCGGTCAGCGACTACACCGGTGCCGACATCTTCTACCGCTCGATCCAGCATGCGTCGGACACACCGAAGACCGACCGCCTCACCATTCACGACTACCTGTGGCGCTGGGACACCGACTGGTTCTGGTGCTCCCGCGCATTCGGAACACAGAACCCGAGAATCCGGCGCTTCTGGCCGCGTAAGTACCGGCGCAGCAGTTTCTACTGGAAGCTCATCGGCCTCGATCGCAAGTACGACATTGCCGACCGACTCGAGAAGCGCAAGGGAAATCCGCCGCGCGAACGCGTCGTGCAGGATGTCGAGGTTCCGATCGAACACACCGCAGGCTTCGTGGCGTGGTTCCTCGACAACATCCCGATCGAGCCGTTGTGGTTGTGCCCGTTGCGACTTCGTGAGCCGGCAGCGCCGGGCGCGAATCCGGCTCGGCCGTGGCCGCTGTATCCACTCGAACCGAAACGCACCTACGTCAACATCGGCTTCTGGTCTTCGGTCCCGATCGTTTCGGGCGAACCCGAGGGTGCCGCTAACCGCGCCATCGAGAAGAAAGTGACCGAGTTCGACGGGCATAAATCGCTGTACTCGGATGCTTATTACACCGAGGACGAATTCGCCGTGCTGTACGGCGGCGAGAGATACATCCAGCTGAAGAAGAAATACGATCCCGAATCCCGATTGTTGGATTTGTACTCGAAGGCGGTGCAACGCAGATGACGACGTTCAAGGACTCCGGCAATCGCACGGTGAACGGTGCCCAGAAGCTCAAGATCTCCGAGATTCTGGAGCTGATCTCCGACGGCAACATCCCACTGCGCTTCACCGCATACGACGGCAGCACCGCAGGACCCGAGGACGCGAGAATCGGCCTCAACCTCAAGAGCCCTCGCGGAACCACCTATCTCGCAACCGCTCCCGGCGATCTGGGCATGGCGCGCGCATACGTCTCCGGCGATCTCGAGGCTACGGGCGTCCATCCCGGTGACCCCTACGAGTTGCTGGCACTGATGGGCGACGAGCTGCACTTCCGTCGCCCCTCGGCAATGACATTGACCTCGATCGCCCGTTCACTCGGCTGGGATGTGTTGCGGCCCATCGCTCCCCCGCCCCAGGAAGCAATTCCGCGGTGGCGTCGCATCGCAGAAGGTCTGCGTCACTCCAAGACTCGCGATGCAGAAGCGATCCACCACCACTACGACGTGTCCAACGCCTTCTACGAGAAGGTGCTCGGCCCCTCGATGACGTACACCTGCGCGGCGTTCGAGGCCGCCGATCAGTCTCTGGAGGCTGCTCAGGAGAACAAGTACCGCCTGGTGTTCGACAAGCTCGGCCTGCAGCCGGGTGATCGCCTGCTGGACATCGGCTGCGGCTGGGGCTCGATGGTGCGCTACGCCGCTCGCCGCGGCGTCCGGGTCATCGGCGTGACGCTCTCGCAGGAGCAGGCGTCGTGGGCGCAGAAGGCCATCGCCGACGAGGGGCTCTCCGATCTCGCCGAGGTGCGCTTCTCGGACTACCGCGACGTGCCCGAGACCAACTTCGACGCCATCTCCTCCATCGGTCTGACCGAGCACATCGGCGTGCACAACTACCCGTCGTATTTCACGTTCATCCAGTCCAAGCTGCGGGACGGCGGTCGGCTGCTCAACCACTCGATCACCCGGCCGGACAATCGCGCGCACGCCAAGGCGGGCAGCTTCATCGACCGGTACGTCTTCCCGGACGGCGAACTCACCGGCTCGGGCCGCATCATCACCGAGATCCAGGATGTCGGACTCGAGGTTCGTCACGAGGAGAATCTCCGCGAGCACTACGCCCTGACCCTCGCCGGATGGTGCCGGAACCTCGTCGAGAACTGGGATGCCTGCGTGGCCGAGGCCGGTGAGGGAACGGCCCGCGTCTGGGGCCTCTACATGGCCGGCAGCCGTCTGGGATTCGAGCGCAATGTGGTTCAGCTGCACCAGGTTCTGGCGGTCAAACTCGGACCGAAGGGGCAGGCGGACGTCCCCCTGCGGCCCTGGTGGAACGGCTGACGCTTGTGAGCGTCAGCGACCCGTCGCCCGCAGGATGACCCGCGCGGTCTCGGTCGGCTGATCCCAGTGCGGGAAGTGTCCGCATTTGTCGAACCAGTGCAGGGTGGCGTCGGGGAATCGCTCCAACGCCACCTGTGCCTGGCTGGGCGTCGTCACCTTGTCCTGACGGCCCCAGCCGATGAGCAGTGGGCCCTGCAACGACCCCTTCGCTGCACCCATCTGCTTCGGCCCGTGGATCAAGGCTTTGCGTGCGGCGTCGAGCGACGGTGACGTCGTGGAGGAGAAGCCCTCGAGCTCCTGTTCGACCAGAGCTCTCGGAAGTTTCCACGGCGCAGCCGAGAACTGAGCCAGCGCAGCCGTTCTGGTGACCGGGTTACCGGCCAGGAACGGCACGAGCGGCTGCACGTTCTTCATCAGTGCCAACGACGCGGTGATCGTGGCTCCGAAGATCTTGACCTGGCGGTCGTTCCAGAAGCCGCCCGGATCGAGTGCCACCATCGAGCCTCGGTGACCGCGGCGGGCCAGTTCGACGACCATGCGCGCACCCATGGAGCTACCGACGAGGTCGGCGTCGGAGAGACCTTCGTTGTCGAGGAACTCCCTCAGGGCGTCGGTCAACGACGCGATGGAGACCTCGGGCAGCGGCGGAGTCTTCCCGAACCCGGGCAGGTCGAGGGCGATGACCTCACGATGCTTGGCGAGGGCGGGGACGATCGGGTCCCAATTCCCGTGAGAGGACCCGAGCCCGTGGACGAGGACGATCGGGGTTCCGCTTCCGGTTCTGACACTGTGCATAACCGCGTAGTACCCCGAGCGCACCGATCTACACCTTCGGGCTGTAGTGCGAGGGGTCCGACCGCCGCTCCACGGGCGGCAGATTGCGGGCCGGTGTGTGCACCAACGGTGCCGTTCTCGGGGTTCGGCCCTTGACGCGGTCCCATCCGGCGCGGCCCCGCGGATGCAGTCGCCGTCGTGGTGGCACCAACCCGAACACGAGGTTGACCGCCTTGCCGAACAGCGCCAGGCGCTTCTCGTCCTGTTCGGACCAGCTGTAGCCGAGGAGCGTGCGTACCGGCTCGTCGTAGAGCCCGACGGTGATCCAGACGAACAGGCTCGCCACCGGACGCCGGCACAAGGCCCAGATGGGTTCGGGCAGCCAGGATGCGTACGGCGGTGGTCCCAGCTTCGACAGGTCGAGCACCCCGCGCGCGGCCATGTTGTCCTCCAACACGGTGCTGCACATGTGTTCCCAGTACTTCTGGAACTCGGGCCAGGTGGCGGGCACCGACCGCATGCTCATTCCGTAGAGGCGGTACCACTGCACGTGCTCGTCGAACAGCTGTACCTTCTGGGCCTCGGTCAGTCCGCCCATGAAGTGGTCTGCCGTGAGCACCGTCCCCATGAAGAAGGTGGCGTGCGCCCAGTAGAACGTGTCGGGATCGAGTGCGTGGTACTTGCGGCCTCGGGCGTCGATTCCCTTGATGTTCGTGTGATAACCGCGGACCTGCAGTGCGGTCTCCTCGGCGCGATCGCCGTCGAACACGACCCCGCCGATGGGGTACAGCGATCGGTACAGCCGCTGCCAGCGCTCGTCGAAGAATGTGGAGTGCTGCTCCACCCCGGCTCCGAGCCCGGGGTGCATGTTCTGCATCGACCCCGCCCAGACGCCCTGCAGCATCCCCCGCCAGTCGCCGAAGTACTTCCAGGTGAGTGAATCGGGACCGAGCGGGACGGGTCGATCGGACTGACTACGCATGTTGTCAGACTAGAGTTGACAACATGCGTAGTCAACAGTTGGAGGAACGCAGATCCAAGCGGTACGACGCGCTGCTCGCGGCCGGGGTCGAGCTGCTCGGCTCCCCGGACGGACCTGCCGTCAACGTGCGCGCCGTCTGCCGTACCGCCGGACTGACCGAACGGTATTTCTACGAGAGCTTCTCCGACCGCGATACCTTCGTCCGGGCCGTGTACGCCTGGGTGGGCACAAGAGCGCAGAAGGCCTTGCTCGACGCCGTGATGCAGGCGAACACCGCCGAGGACACCATCGCGGCGCCGGTGCGCGCATTCGTCGAACTCATCATCGACGAACCGAAAACGGGGCGGGTGTTGCTCATCGCGCCGTTGGCCGAACCGGCACTCAGCCGCCGCGGACTCGACTTGCTACCGGGCTTCGTCGAACTGGTGCACGCCCAACTCCCCGACTCCACCGATCGACAGCTGATCGCCGTCGGAACCGTCGGGGCACTGACCGCCCTGTTCATCGGCTATCTCGACGGCACGGTCACCGTCACCCGCGAAGCCCTCGTGGCGCACTGCATTCGGCTGATTTCCGAAGCCTCCGTGCGAGGATGACTGCACCTCTAACCGAAGGAGTTCTTCATGTCCGATCTCGACCAGTCGTTCGCCGACGCGCAGGTAGACGTCAAGAAGCTCACGTCCAAGCCGAGCAACGAAGAACTACTGAGCCTGTACTCGCTCTACAAGCAGGGTTCGATCGGTGACGCCTCGGGTAAGCGGCCCGGACGACTGGACATGGTGAACCGCGCGAAGTTCGATGCCTGGGCGAAGCTCGAAGGTACGAGCCAGGATTCGGCGAAGCAGCAGTACGTGGATCTGGTGACCAAGCTCCTCGCCGGCTGAGCCTACGGCTATGGTCGAGTGCGGGGGTAACGCAACGAAGGGACCCGCATGAGACGCACCGACAGCGACGTCGACGAGGCCGAGCTCGACATCGAGAAGCCGAAGACCCACGCGGCAGGCCCCGTCGCCGTCGCAGTGTCGATGAAGCGGGCACTCGGGCACATGGGCCCGAAGCGCACCGCGCAGACGCTCCTCAAGCTCAACCAGGCCGAGGGTTTCGACTGCATGAGCTGCGCCTGGCCCGATCCGGATCCGGGCCACCGGCACGCGGCGGAATTCTGCGAGAACGGCGCGAAGGCGGTTGCCGAGGAGGCGACGACGACGCGAGCGACGCCGGAGTTCTTCGCGCAACACAGCATTGCCGAACTCGACGCACATACCGAGCACTGGCTGGGCCAGCAGGGCCGGATCACGCACCCGATGATCAAGCTGCCCGGCGGCAGCCACTACGAGCCCATCGAGTGGGACGACGCGTTCCGCCTGATCGGCGACGAGCTGAAGTCCCTCGCCAGTCCCGACGAGGCCATCTTCTACACCTCGGGTCGCGCCTCCAACGAGTCCGCGTTCACGTATCAGTTGTTCGCTCGGTCGTTCGGCACCAACAACATGCCCGACTGCTCCAACATGTGTCACGAGTCGACGTCCATCGCTCTGCAGGAGTCGATCGGCATCGGTAAGGCCAGTGTCACGCTCGACGACGTCCACAACGCCGAGCTGATCATCCTGGCAGGCCAGAACCCCGGCACCAATCACCCGCGTATGCTCTCGGCCCTCGAGCTGGCGAAGCAGAACGGCGCAAAGATTCTGTCCATCAACCCACTTCGCGAAGCGGGTCTGCTCAACTTCAAGAATCCACAGACTCCGCGCGGCATGGTGGGACCGGGAACGGACCTGTCGAATCTGCATCTGCCGATCAAGCTCAACGGCGACCTCGCACTCTTCCAGGCCATCGGCTCGCTGCTGGTGAAGTGGGACGCGCTCGATCACGAGTTCCTCGACACCTACACCGTCGGTTTCGACGCGTGGAAGGCGCACGTCGCCGAGGTCGACTGGGATCTCGTCACCGAGGTGACCGGATTGTCGGTAGCGCAGATCACCGAGGCCGCCGAGATGCTGCGCGACTCCAAGGCCACCGTGTTCTGCTGGGCAATGGGCCTGACGCAGCACCGCAACGCCGTCGCCACCATCAAGGAAGTCACCAATCTCGCGTTCGCGCAAGGCAACATCGGTAAGGCAGGTGCGGGTCTGCTGCCGGTTCGTGGCCACTCGAACGTGCAGGGCGACCGCACGATGGGCATCTGGGAACGCCCTCCGGTGAAGTTCCTCGACGCGATGGCCGCGGAGTTCGACTTCGAGCCGCCGCGCGAGCACGGCTTGGACACCGTCGATTCCATCCGGGCCATGCGCGACGGCAAGGCGCACTTCTTCCTCGGACTCGGCGGAAACTTCGTCCAGGCAACTCCGGACAGTGACGTCACCTTCGAGGCGCTGCGCAAGATGCGGATGACGGTGCAGATCTCCACCAAGATCAACCGTTCGCACCTGGTCTGCGGCGAGACCGCACTGATTCTGCCGACCCTGGGCCGCACCGAGAAGGACGTGCAAGCCAGTGGCGAGCAGTGGATCTCGGTCGAGGACTCCACCTGCTCGGTGCACTCCTCACGCGGACCGCTGAAGCCCGCGAGCGAATTCCTTCGTTCCGAGGTCGCCATCGTCAGCGGTATCGCCGAGGCGACCCTCGGTGACCGATACGGTCTCGACTGGAAGGGTTTCCGCGACGACTACCGCAACATCCGCAAGCACATCTCCCGCGTCGTCGCCGGTTGCGAGGGCTACGAGGTCAATGTTCGACGCCCCGGTGGCTTCGTTCTTCCACACCCCCCGCGCGACAGTCGGACGTTCGAAACCAAGAGCGGCCGTGGTGAATTCGCGGTGTCACCGATCGACGTGCTGCAGGTTCCGCCGGGCCATCTGATTCTGCAGACCCTGCGCAGCCACGATCAGTTCAACACGACCATCTACGGCCTCAGCGATCGGTACCGCGGCATCGAGAACGGCCGACGCGTCATCTTCGTGCACCGAGAAGACATCTCGACGCTCGGTTTCCGCGACGGCGACATGGTCGATCTCGTCACCAAGTGGGACGACGACGACGTGGAACGGTGCGCGCCGTCGTTCCGCATCGTCGAGTACGACACCCCGCGCGGGTCGGCTGCTGCGTACTACCCCGAGACCAATCCGTTGATCCCGCTGGATTCGACTGCGCTGCAGAGCAACTGCCCCACCTCGAAGTCGGTGATCATCTCGATGGTTCCGGCCGGGACGGGTGTGCAGGGAACAGCGAACGGCCATCAGGACAACGAGGGCTCGGACGAGGGTCACAAGTCGCACCCGCAGCCGCATCACCTGAGCTGAGGCTCGAACTAGACCAGCGCCCGCCCCGAACGCATCCGACGCTCGACATCGCGCAGCAGGATGTTGAACGGCAGTGCTCGCACGACAGGCGGCAACACTCGGTTGAGCAGGGACGCGCTGCGCAGCAGTAGCGCAAACCGTCTCTGCTTGACCGGGTCCCAGGGCAATTCCATCTCGTCCCGGAATCGCTGGGGTAGGAATCCGGTGGTCACGAAGCGAAAGAACGGCCCGATCAGCGGATGCAATGCTGCGGGTCTGGCGAACGTGGCCGAGGCGATGCCGTACAGGTAACGCCTGATCGTCGGGTCGATGTGAATGTCGTCCAGCGCTGCTTCCCAGTACTTCTCGAACGCCGCTCGATCTGCGGGCCACATCTCGGGCGGCATCTGCAGCGTCGAGCCGAGTACGTGGCACGCCTGGTACATCTCGTCTGCAACGGCCGGATCGGGTAGCCCGTACAGCGCAACGTACACATCCTCGAAACCGCGGTAGAGGCACGCCGCCACCCACAGCTGCAGGTTGGGATCGAAGGCGTTGTACTTCACCGGACTGTCGGCCGTCGACCGCACGGCCGCATGGGATCTGTTGGTCGCCTTGCGGTATGCGGCCTTGGTCTTGTCGTCGCCCATACCCGCGACGGCGAGGTAGGACAACGTGGTTCGGGTGCGCTTGATCGGGTGCCGGTTGATCTGTCCGGATTCCACGCGGCTCTCGAACACTCCGTACCCGACGGCGGGGTGCCCGAGTTGCATGATGACGTTCGCCGACCCCGCGAGCAGGCCGAACCCGGTCATGGACTTGCGCAGAAAGTCGGTGTCGACAGTCATGATGCAATCGATTCCTTCACTGTCAGCAATCTGAGTACGTCTGTGTTCAGATCAAGCTAGGCGTGGATGCCGAGGGATGTCAAGATGTATCCATGCCCGATTCACCCCGCACCTACGGCGGCGTCGACGGTTCGGCGCGAGTCGCCGAGCGTCGGCGCATCCTCATCGAGACCGGCCTCGATCTGCTCGGAACAGCGAAGCCCGACTTGACCGTTCGCGGGGTATGCCGCCGGGCCGGCGTCGTCAGCCGCTACTTCTACGAGAGCTTCGCAGACCGGGACGCGCTGATGGTGGCGGTGTACGACCACGTCGTCGACGATGTCGCGGCCATCGCGCTCGACGCGGTCGCCGCAGCACCGAAGGACGACCGCGAACGGGTACACGCCGGGATCCGTGCGATCGTGCGCGCTGTCGCCGAAGACCCACGCCGCGGGTTCCTCCTCTTCTCCGCCACGACGGTCGGCGACATCCTGGTAGCCAAACGAGCCGAGTCGACGAAGATGTTCGCCCATCTGCTGGCCACTCAGGCCACCGAGTTCTACGGCACGACAAGGGATCACGATCTCGACCTGACAACCCATTTCGTCGTCGGCGGATTCGCTCAGGTCCTCACCGCGTGGCTCGGCGGAGAACTGGAACTGAGCGAGGACGCCGTTGTCGACCGGTGCACCGAACTGTTGTTGGCCACCTCACCGGTGAAACCACCTCACCCGTGAAGCCCGTGAACCAATGTCGCACCGACGAGGAACTGCGTGCACATCAGGTCTGCGACACCGTCGGCGTCCCGTCGACGAAATGCCTCGATCAGTTCCTCGTGGCTGCTGAGCGCATGCTCGCACCACTGCCGGTTCGACGCGTACATTCGGGCCGGCGTGTATCTGACGGCACCCAACAGAAACCACGCCAGCTTGGCTCCACCGGCGACTTTGTTGATGTACCTGTGGAATTCGAACTCACAGGATTCGATGCCGTCGAGGTCGCGTCGGAACACCGCATCACGTAGCCGGTCGTTCAGCGCGCGCACCGCGTCGATCTGTTCGTCGGTGATGACGTGGGCCGCGCGGCGGGCAAGTGTGCCCGCAATCGTGCCCTGCAACCAGAAGATGTCGTCGATGTCCTGCTGCGTCAGTTCGCTGACGCGGTAGCCGCGCCGAGGTACCAGCTCCACCAGTCCTTCACCGCGGAGAGACACCAGCGCTTCACGCACCGGTGTCGCGCTCACACCCAGCTCGGTGGCCGTTTCGTCGATTCGCACGAATGCACCCGGCTCGAGCGCACCCGTGACGATCTGCTGGCGAATACTTGCGGCGACATCCTCCGAGAGCTGCGGGCGACG
The DNA here is from genome assembly GCF_040636045.1 of Rhodococcus sp. NPDC006774. Classification (NCBI taxonomy): domain Bacteria; kingdom Bacillati; phylum Actinomycetota; class Actinomycetes; order Mycobacteriales; family Nocardiaceae; genus Rhodococcus; species Rhodococcus sp. NPDC006774. The sequence continues at coordinate 126,670 of NZ_JBEYIW010000007.1, forward strand.
ACGCAACACGATGACCTAGAGTCCGTACGTCTTGCCGATGATGTCACGCTGAATCTCGTTGGTACCGCCGTAGATCGAGGACACGAGAGTCGTCCGAACGTGCTTTTCCATGTCGAACTCGGTGGCGTAACCGTAGCCGCCCATCATCTGCATGCCTTCGAGTGCCACCTTCTTCGCGGTCTCGGTGAGCTTGAGCTTGGCCATCGAGGCCTCGCGGGGGAACAGCTTCGTCGGGTTCTCGTCGACCAACCGAGCCACGTGGTAGACCAGCAGCCGTCCGCACTCGATCTCGGTGGCCAGATCGGCAATTCGATGCCGCAGTGCTTGGAACGTCCCGACGGGCCTGCCGAATTGCTTTCGTTGGGTGATGAAGTCGAGTGTGTCGTCGAACGCTCGTTGCGCGGTACCGAGCATCATCGCCGCGAGAATGAGGCGCTCGATGTTCAGACCGGTCATCAGCTGCGACCATCCTTGCCCTTCCACCCCGACCACCGCGTCCTCGGGAAGCACGCAGTCGGTGAAGTACAGGTCGTTGACTTCCTTTCCACCCATCGTGTCGATGCCGACGATGTTCAGGCCCTCGATATCGGCCGGGACGTCGAACATCGTCAGACCCTCGTGCTTGCCACCTTCTCTGCCCGTACGTGCGACGAGCAGGATCCGATCGGCGAAATGCGCATTCGAGCACCAGGTCTTCTGGCCGTTGATCAGCCAACCGGAGTCGGTCTTCTCGGCACGGCAGGTCAGATTTCCCACATCCGAGCCGGCCTCGGGCTCGGACATCGAGATCGAGTAGCTGCGCCCGGCGACGATGCCGCCGAGAACAGTGTCCTTCTGCGCGGGCGTGCCGAACTTCTCGTACGCCGCGCCGGTGATCAAGGTGGGTCCGATACCGCCGATGGGGGCCATGGCCTTGGCTGATTCTTCGAGGAGGATGCACAGGTCGACGGTGCTGCCGCCTGCCCCACCGTGGTCCTCCGAGATGATCGCTCCCAACCAGCCCAGGTCGGCCATCTTGTCGTAGAGCGCTTGGTTGTGGGTGTGCTTGCCGTGTTCGGTGAGGGCATCCCGTTGGGACCTGGTGCCCGCCTCTTTGGCACAGAATGACGCGACGGCCTGCGCGAACGCAGTCTGTTCCTGGGTGAGATCGATACTCATGGATCGGCTCCTGCACATCGGGGCAACGGGGGGTTGTAGCAACCGGAAGCGACGCATAGTGTGTCCTGGACAACATTGAATCACATCAAATATATGTGATGCGATCTGCTGGAGGATAGAGCCCGTGACGGACCAGATCGAACGAACGAACGAGAGCACCTTCGAAAGCCTCGACCCCAGAACAGGTGTCGCACTCGCCGCGTATCCGATCGCGGGCCCCGCAGAGGTCGACGCCGCCGTCGCTCGCGCCCGGTCGGCCGCGCGTTGGTGGGATGTGCAGGGCTTCGTCGGACGCAAACGGTGGCTGCTCGAATTCAAGTCCGCCATCGCCAGGGACGCCGCGAGTCTCGCTGCCGTAATCGCCGCCGAAACCGGCAAGCCCGACGAGGACTCGATACTCGAAGTGATGATGGGCGTCGAACACATCGATTGGGCGGCCCGCAATGCCGAGAAGATCCTCCGGCAGCGCAAGGTCGGCTCCGGGCTCATCTCGGTGAACCAGAAGGCGTACGTCGGCTACCGCCCGTTCGGCGTCGTCGGGGTGATCGGTCCCTGGAACTACCCCCTGTACACCCCGATGGGCTCCATCGCCTACGCACTGGCCGCCGGAAACACCGTGGTCTTCAAGCCCAGCGAACTCACGCCGGGGGTCGGGGTGTGGTTGGCCGAGAAATGGGCGTCGCTCGCCGCCCCGCACCCGGTGTTCCAGACGGTGACCGGCGACGGCTCCACCGGCTCGGCGCTGTGCGAATCCACCGTCGACAAGATTGCCTTCACCGGCTCGACCGCCACGGCCAAGAAGGTCATGGCCACGTGCGCGAAGACGTTGACTCCCCTGGTCGCCGAGTGTGGCGGCAAGGACGCCATGCTCGTCGATGCCGACGCCGACATCGCTGCCGCAGTGGAGTTCGCAACGTTCGGCGCGATGGGCAACGCCGGGCAGACGTGCGCCGGTGTGGAACGCATCTACGTCGCCGAACCTGCGTACGACCGGTTCGTCACCGAGTTCACCGCCGCGGTACGGGCATTGAAGCCCGGCGGCGTGGGAACCTCGTCGTACGGCCCGATGACGATGGCCAAGCAGAGCGACATCGTGCGCGGCCAGATCGAGGACGCGTTGGCCAAGGGCGGCAAGGCCGTGCTCGGCGGACTCGACTCGCTCCACGGCCCCTACATCGACCCCGTCATCCTCACCGACGTGCCGGAGGATTCCACGGCGATCACCGAGGAGACCTTCGGTCCGACGGTGGTGGTGAACAAGGTTCGCGATCTCGAGGAGGGCATCGAGCGGGCCAACGCCTCCGCCTACGGACTCGGTGCGTCGGTGTTCACCAAGGACACCGCGGTGGGTCGACGCGCCGCCGAGAAGCTCGATTGCGGTGTGGTCACGGTCAATTCGGTCCTCGGCTTCGCCGGCATCCCGGCACTGCCCTTCGGCGGCACCGGCGACTCGGGATTCGGCCGCATCCACGGCGCCGACGGCTTGCGAGAGTTCAGCACCGTCAAATCGCTTGCGGTGCAGAGCTTCGCATCTCCGCTCAACCTGCTGACGATGAAGCGGAAGGCACGGGACATGAAGATCTCGACGCTGGTGCTCAAGCTTCGGCACGGACGGAGCTGACCATGGACATCACGCCGAAGAAGGGGCGCTTCGGCTGGCTCCGGCGTATCGAGGAACTCGACCCGGTGCGGGACTGCCACACGATCCATCGCATCACCGCCGGCTACGAGTTCCCGTGGGACTACCAGCGTGCACTCGAATTCGCGTTGTTCCGTACCTACTGCGTGCCGACCATCTCGGCGCTGTTGGCCGAGACCGGCGAATTCGAGAAACGACCGCAGAAGCGCTACGACGACACCTCGCTGCTGATGGCCGAACTGCTCGAGCACGGATACGACTCCGAGCGGGGGCGCGAGTCGCTTCGGATGGTCAACCGAATGCACGGAAAGTACGACATCTCGAACGACGACATGCTCTACGTGTTGACGACGTTCATCTACGAGCCGATCGAGTGGATCGACACCTACGGATGGCGTCGCCTGCACCCCAAGGAACGACTCGCCACGTTCCACTTCTACTGCGAAGTGGGAAAACGAATGGGCATCAAGAACATTCCCGAGTCGTACACCGAGCTCGCGCAGTTCAAGCTCGACTACGAGGAGCGCACGTTCCGCTTCACCGAGGACAATCGACGGATCGGCACGTACACCCTCGATCTGTACTGCTCCTGGTACCCCGCTGCGCTGACCCCTGCAGTGAAGCAGGCAGTCTTCGCGCTGTTGGACGATCGGATGGCCGGTGCCTTCGGCTTCCCGTCGGGCTCGGCGACGGTCGAGCGGGCCGCCGTGCGTGGCCTTCGCGCCAGGGCCCGCGTGGAGCGGTTCCTACCCAAGCGGACGCACTCGCGGGCCACCGCCGACGCGTCGAACAAGACCTACCCCGGCTACCCCGTCGGCTACCGCCCTCGGGATCTGGGAGCTACCACCTGCCCGTACACCGCCGATTCGGCAGCACCGGTCAGGGCCACTCCAGCACCGGCTTGACGGTGTCTCCGCGGCGGTGGTCGCCGAGAGCGGAGTCGATCCGGTCGTACGGATAGCGGGTGATCAGCCGATCGACGGGGAGCGCCCCCGCGGAGTACATCTCGGCGAGTGCCGGGATGAACTGCTGCGGGACGGCGTCCCCCTCGAGGCATCCGCGAATCCCCCTGCCGCTCAACACCGTATCCAGCAGATCCAGCTGCAACACACCGCGGCCGAGAGCCACGATCGCCAGCGTGCCGCCCTTGCCGAGAGCGGCCATCGCGTCACCGATCACCTCTGCGTTGCCGGTGGTGTCGAGTGCGTGCGTCGCGCCTCCGTCGGTCGCGTCCGACAACTCGGCGCGCGCATCCTCCGACGCCGGATCGATCACCACGTGTGCACCGAGACTCGACGCCAATTCTCTTCTGGCGCTCGATCTCTCCACCGCGATCACGCGGGCGCCGGTGGTGATCGCCGCGAGCACGGCCGCCATCCCCACCCCACCTGCTCCGTGCACCACCACAGTGTCCCCCGACCGAGGCTTCAGGACGTTCAGCACCGCCCCGGCACCGGTCTGCACGCTGCACCCCAGCGGAGCGGCAACAGCGAGGTCGATATCCCGATCGACGACGACGGTGTTGTCCTGGCGGGTCAGCGCGAACTCGGAGAAGCTCGACTGCCCGAAGAATCCGTCCAGCACCGGAGCGCCGGTACTCGTGACGGCGCGGGACGTGCCGTCCGCGCGTGCACCGAACTGGTTCAGAGCGTGGCCGTCCACGCAGTAGGCCGGCCGTCCCTGCCGACAGTTGCCGCACACACCGCAGTGCCGGAACGTCAGCACCACATGGTCGCCCGGATCGATCCCGCGGACCGACCGGCCCACCGACTCGACCACGCCTGCACCCTCGTGCCCGAGCAGTACCGGCCTCTCGGCCGAACCTGCCCGTCGCGCAACGAGATCGGTATGACAGATCCCGGTCGCGTTCATCCGGACCAGGATCTCGTTGTCGCGGGGTTCGTCGATGTCGATGTTCTCGACGGTGAAGGACTCGGCTGGATCACGCGAGAGCAGTGCCCGCGCGGCGATCATCGGTCGCGCTCCAACACGAAGTAGAAGTGCTCGCCGCGAGAGAGCACGAGCTCCGGTTTGCCGTTCATGATGCCCATCAGCCTGCGGTCGTCGATCTGCTTGAAGTGATCGAAGACGGCTTTGCCGTCGTACACCATGGTGGCGGTGACCTCGCCCCGGAACTCGATGTTCCACAGCGATGCCTCCCCCGACCCCATCTCTACGTTGGAGAACAGCGAGCCGTCGTCGGCGCGGCAGATCAACGGTTGCGCCTCGGTGACGGAGATGAAGTTCTTTCCGTGCCACTTGCTGGCGGGCAGTGCCCGACACAGTCCGTGGCCGGTCTGGAACGCGGCACCGGTCCAGCTTCCGAGGATGTCCTCGGCGCGTACGGGGGCGAGCTGCGACCAGAGTTCGTCGAGTTCCGCTGCCGAGACACCCGAGGTCCGTGCCAGCAATTCGTCTGTACGCGTGATCGTTTCACGATCGGTCATAGCTGTTCTCCGTTTCACATCGGGTGGATTCATCCCAGAAGTACCGCTGTCATCGTCTGTTGCACCCTGGCCATGGTTCGGTCGGAGCGCTCGAACCGCACCGTGCGACCGACATCGAAGACCAACCCGAGAGCGGCGTGGATCAGAAATTTTGAGACCACCACGCTCGTGTTCGGCCGTGCCTCACGCAGTAATTGCGCCCAGCCGTCGATGTTGTGGCGCTGGATCCGGCGCAGTGCGGTCCGCCGATCGGCCGGAATGTTCCCGATCTCGGCGAAGTACACGGCCACCAGTTCGCCCTGCCGGAAGGTCAATTCGGTGTACAGCCTGGCGAAGGTCCGCACCGCGTCGACCGGGGAATTCGAGTGCTCGAGCGCACCGGCGAGGGTGTCGGTGAGCTGGACGTTGGCACGGTGCAACGCAGCCTCGAGCAGCTCGGCCTTGCTGGGGAAGTAGCGGTAGACACTGGAGGCGGTGATCGACGCTGCTGCGCCGATGTCGTCCAGGCCCACCTCGTGGTAGCCGTGCAGATAAAAAAGCCGAATCGAATGATGCAGCAGCTCTTCGCGTTTCGATGCATGCTCCAGCACCGATTCGTGGTGGGGAGATTCACTGCCCTGCTGCGGAAGATCGGTCCGCAGTATCGACCGTGCGGCAGCGAGCATCGACTCCTCGATCTGTTTGGCCGACAACGCCGATCGATGCGCGGTGATGCTGGCGACCGCACTGATCGACGCGGTGGCCAGCATGGCTGCGTCGGCCTCGGACAGATCGGGGCGAAGCTGTCGCAGCGGATTCGTCACGCGCTCGTGCAGCGTTGCCATCGACCGGCGCAGGGCGCGCCGATCGTCCCCCACCAAGTAGCGCCCTTCCCACCGATACAGTCCACCGGTTCGACGGTTGTCGATGGTGGTTCGGATGACGGCACCGATGACCGCGTCGAGCCGGTCCTCCGGATCCTCTCGAGTGATGACCGCAGGATCGGTTGCCGCGAGCAATGAATCGGCCAATCGCAGGACTGCACTGGCGAACAGTGCGTACTTGGTCGGAAAATGCCGGTACAGCGCGGGACCCGAGATCCCGACCGTGGCCGCTATCTCCTCGATGCCGACAGGGTGGTAGCCGCGTTCACTGAACGCCTCTGCCGCCGCTGTCAGAATCTGCGCTTTGCGATTTCGTGGTCGACGGCGTTGCGTCGCTGCACCTGTGTCAGTCATGACCTGTCCTCGTACCGACGGGACCGAACCCGACGTTCGTTCCCCATCGTAGCGGTAGCTCGAACACGAACGATCCGTTCGACGGATTTCTCTGAAACACTGACAATCAGTCGATTTGATGCGCTAAGTTAGCCGCAATTCGCAACTGGGTAGCACCGACGGCCGACAGGAGTTCATAGTGACGAACGGCCTGCACTGCACGTCGGCCGCTGGAATCCTCTCGCTGCGCATCGACCGGCCCCACCGGATGAACGCTCTCGACGGCCCCACCGCCGAGGCCCTGATCGACGCACTGACCACGGCCGCGTCCGACCCTGCGGTGCGAGTGGTGATCGTGACGGGCACCGGTTCCGCCTTCAGCACCGGTGCCGACATCGCCGAAATGGCTGCTGCCGAGCCGTCTTCCGACGCACAGGCCGACGCCGAGGAGACGATGCGGGTAGCCGCGGCCCTGGTACGTGCGGTGCTCGACGTGCCGATGCCGGTGATAGCACAGGTCAACGGCATCGCAGCGGGGATCGGGGTGTCGATCGCGCTGGCCGCGGATCTCGTCTACGCGGCCGAGGACGCCCAATTCCTCCTGCCGTTCACGTCGCTCGGCCTGATGCCCGACGGTGGTAGCACCCTGTTGGTCCCGGCCGCGATCGGACGCGCACGCGCAGGCGCGATGGCTCTGCTCGGTGAGCCGATGAGCGCGGCGGATGCCGCCCGTTGCGGGCTCATCACCGCGGCAGTTGCTCCCCAGGCCCTCGACGAGCATGTTCGCACGATCGCACGCACGCTCTCCCGCGGTCCGCGTCGCGCACTGGAGTTGACCAAGCGGGCTCTGACGGCATCGACGCTGGCAATGCTCGACGACGCACTCGAGAGGGAGACCGCCGGGCAGGTCGAACTGCTGACGGCACCGGAATTCGCGCAGGGACTCGACGCCGTGCTGAACCACCGACAGCCTCGTTCCCGACGCGAATCTCCATAAACTTACTGTCTGAATGACCTGCAGAAATGCACTCCACAAACCACAGACAAACCACCGCTCCCCAGGTAAGCTGCACCACACTCGACCCCCCGCCTCACGGCTCAGAGAGGAACCGGCGATGGCCGCTCACACGGACTCGACTGCACGCACGATTCACACCGACGAACCCCAGCTCTCCAACCGAAGCAACTGGAACAACCATGTTCGACGGCACGCAACGATGCAGCCGACGAACGTGGCCCTGCGGTTTCAGGGGCGATCGATCACCTGGCGCGAACTGGACGATCGAGTGGCGAGGTTCGCGGGAGCGCTGAAGGAACGCGGGGTCGGCTTCGGCGACCGAGTACTGATCGTGATGCTCAATCGACCCGAGTACCTCGAAGCAGTCCTGGCCATCAACGCACTGGGCGCTCTGGCCGTCCCGGTCAACTTCCGGATGACTCCACCCGAAGTCGCGTTTCTCGCCCTGAACAGCGGATCCACCATCGTGATCACCGACGAGACTCTCACACCACTCGTCGACGCGGTTGTGGGACAGGCCGATTCACCACCGATCGTCATCACCGTCGGCGAATCCTACGAGCGCCTGCTCGCCGAAAGCGAACCCGCAGCGGCAGTCGACGTGCCCGACGACGCGTCCGCCCTGATCATGTACACCTCGGGCACCACCGGACGACCCAAGGGTGCCGTTCTCACCCACGCGAACATGCAGGCCCAGGCGTTCACCTGCATTCGCGCACTGCAGATGAGCGAGACCGACGAGGTCGGATTCTGCGCCTCCCCGATGTTCCACATCGCGGCACTGGGCAGCCTCGCCCCGAGCCTGCTGCTCGGCATCACCACCGTGATCTACCCGGTGGGCGCTTTCGACCCCGGCACTCTGCTCGATGTCCTGGCCGCAGAACGCGTCACCAACCTGTTTCTCGTACCGGTGCAATGGCAGGCCATGTGCGCCGAGCAGTCTCGCAGCCCCAGAAAGCTTGCGCTCCGGGTGATTTCCTGGGGTGCGGCACCTGCGTCGGACACCGTACTGAAGGCCATGTCGGCAACGTTCCCCGATACGCTGAACGTCGCCGTGTTCGGCCAGACCGAGATGTCACCCATCACCTGTGTCCTCGACGGCTCGGATGCACTGCGCAAGATCGGATCCGTCGGACGCGTGATCCCGACCATCGCGGCCCGAGTGGTGGACGACGAGATGAACGATGTAGCTCAGGGCGAGATCGGCGAAATCGTCTACCGGGGGCCGACATTGATGCGCGGCTACTGGGAGAACCCCGATGCCACGGCCGATGCCTTCCACGGCGGCTGGTTCCACTCCGGCGATCTGGTGAGGCAGGACGAGGAAGGCTTCGTCTTCGTCGTCGACCGGAAGAAGGACATGATCATCTCGGGCGGCGAGAACATCTACTGCGCGGAGGTCGAGAACGTACTGTTCTCGCACCCGAGAATTCTCGAGGCCGCCGTGATCGGGCGCCTCGACGACAAGTGGGGCGAGGTACCGGTCGCCATTGTCGCACTTCACAATTCCCAGAACGCGCCCGATCTCACGCTCGACGAGTTGACGGTGTGGCTCGGTGATCACCTGGCCCGGTTCAAGCACCCCAAGGATCTGGTGATCGTCGATGCGTTGCCGCGCAACGCCAGCGGCAAGGTTCTGAAGGTCTCGCTCAGGAAATCCTATTCGCCGACGCCGGCCTGACCGATGAGATTCGAGCCACCGGTCGCGCGAGGTCCGGTTCGCGATCTCGTCGATCAGATCGGTGGCCTGTCGGCGTTCTCGACGACCGCCTGCGCGCGCGCCGTGACCGACATCGTTCGAGGCCGGCTACCGGTCGCCGAGACCGTCAACCAGGCTCTGTTCGTCGCGCGCGTGTGCACGGTTCCCGCTCTGCTGTTGATGCTCCCCATCGGCGTACTGATCGCGGTGTCGGTCGGGTCGTTGGCGGGAAGGCTCGGTGCCGGAGCATATTCCGGCGCGGTCGTGGCGTTCGTCGTGGTCGGTCAGGCTGCGGCGTTGGTGTGCGCACTGATGCTCGCCGGCGTTGCCGGATCGGCGATCTGTGCCGATCTCGGATCGAGGACGATCCGCGAGGAGATCGCCGCCATGGAAGTGATGGGCGTCGACGTCGTCGCCCGACTGGTGGTTCCCCGGCTCGTCGCCTCGGTTGTCGTCGCCGTTGTCATCTGCGCCATGGTCACCCTCGTCGGTGTGTCGGCGTGCCTGTTCTACCAGGTACTCGTTGCCGATCAGTCCGCAGGCGCGTTTCTGGCCACCTTCACCGAATACGGCCGCGTCTCTGATTTTGTCATGGCCATGATCAAATCGGCCTGTTTCGCGGTGACGTCCACGCTCATCGCGTCGTACCGGGGTCTGCACGCCGAAGGCGGACCGAGTGGCGTCGCCGACGCGGTGAACGAGGCCGTCGTACTGGCATTCGTCATGGTCTTCGTCGTCAATACCGTTCTGTCGCAACTCTATGCAGTCGTCGTTCCCGCGGTCGGTACGTACTGATGGTCTTCGACACCCGCGTTCGACTCCAGCGCAGAACCCGGGCTGCAACCTCGGCCATGGTGGACGTCGGCCGGCACGTCACCTTCTGGTTCGAGACCATCGCGGCCATCCCGTACACGATGCGCCGGTACTCGAAACACGTTCTGCGCCACATCGGCGAGGTGAGCTTCGGATACGCGTCGCTGCTCGCCGGCGGCGGCACCATCGGCATCGTGTTCGCGATGTCGGCCGTCGCGGCGATGATGGTCGGCGTCGAAACCTACCGCGGTCTCGACCTGATCGGTTTGACCTCCCTGTCCGGGCTGCTCTCGGCACTGGCGAACACCCGGGAGCTGGCACCGGTCATCGCCAGCATCGCGTTGGCGGCCAAAGTCGGGACCGGATTCACCGCCCAACTCGGTGCCATGCGGATCTCCGAGGAGATCGACGCACTCGATTCGATGGCGGTGCGGCCCATTCCGTTCCTGGCCACCACCCGGCTGATCGCGGCAGTGGTGTGCATCGTGCCGATCTACATGGTCGGCCTCATCGCCGCCTACGTCGCCACACGATTGGTCGTCGTCACGTTCGGCGGCAGCTCGGCCGGCACGTACGACTACTACTTCCACCTCGCGTTGGCCCCGAGCGATCTGCTGTATTCGGTCGTCAAAGCGGTCGTGTTCGCGATCATCGTCGCGCTCGTCCACTGCTCGTACGGTTTTCACGCATCGGGTGGGCCGGAAGGGGTCGGCCGCGCGGCCGGCCGCGCGCTACGTACCTCGATTCTGGCGATCGGTATCACCGACGTGTTCCTGACGTTCGCGCTGTGGGGAATCGTGCCGACGGTGCCCGGGCTCGGTGCCTCGTGACCGGCCCGAACCAACCGGCTCCCCGTCGTCTCGGACCCGGCCGAAGCATGCTCGTGTTCCGCGGAATCGTCGCGTCCTGCACCGCGGTGGTCGCGGCGGTGGCATCGGTTGCCTACAGCTCGGGCACCTTCGACTCCGCACCGGAAGTATCGGTCGTGCTTCCCGCGACAGCGGGATTGCTGACCGGGGAGATCGGCGTGCAGTACCTCGGCGTTCGTGTGGGTGAGGTCGTCGACATCGAGCCGGGTATCGATCGATCTCTAGTGACGATGCGTATCGACGCCGACCGAATCGGTACGGTGCCTGCCTCCGCGCGTGTTCGGGTGGTGCCGCGGACTCTGTTCGGAGACATCTACATTCAGCTCGTTGCGGTCGATCGATCGTCCTCCTCGGCACTGGCGGACGGGATGGCGCTGCAACCGGACGCGTCTGCCGACGCAGTCCAGGCGAGCGATCTGTTCCGCACGGTGACCGACCTCCTCGACGGCCTCGAACCGGATCAGGCGCAGCTGGCTCTGACCGCGCTCGGCACCGCACTACGTGGCAGAGGTCAGAGCATCGGCGAGAGTATCGACCGACTCGCCTCGGTCACCGAGCGACTCGAACCCGGTATCGAGGCCGCCCTGAGCGGTATGCCGCAGCTGCGCGAGTTGACCGAGAACATCGCTGCCGCCACACCGGACGTACTCGCCTCGGTCGTTGCCGCGACCAGGGTGTCGCAGACGCTGCTCGATCGATCCGACGGCGTGCGGGCACTACTGACCGCTGCGGCAGGGACAGTCGAGTCCACTCGGGCCGTCGTGGCCGAGAACCGCAGTGCAGCAATCACTGTCGTTCACAGCGGCGGCGCGGCACTCGGTGCGCTCGCGCAGGATTCCGACGGCCTCACGGCGACGCTCGATCGGTTGGGGCCGTTCGGGGAGGCCGGTGCGCGGATCTTCGCCTCGGGCAAGTTCGACGTCACCGCGGTACCCGACTTCTCCGAACCGCTCCCCTACACCGCCGCCGACTGCCCGCAGTATCCCGGTCTCGCCGGTCCCAACTGCGCGCTGGCCGAGCTACAGGACGCCGCAACCGGCACATCGCTCCCGTTGAATCCCGCCAGCACGTTGCTGCTGGCTCCGCTGCTCCGTGGCACTGAGGTGACCGTCCGATGAGTATCCGACCCCTGATCTCGCTTGCCGCCTTCGTCGCCGCAGGTGCTCTGTCGGCCGTGGTCGTCATCCAGACGCTCGATGTCCCGGTCGGCGGTGCCACGACCCGATACAGCGCCGAGTTCGTCGGCGTCGAGGGCCTGCGGGACGGCAACGACGTGACCCTCGCAGGAGTCCGGGTCGGCAAGGTCGCCGACGTTCGGTCGACCACCGACGGACCCACCAGCATCGCCGCGGTGTCGTTCTCCGTCCGGTCCGACGTGCACCTGCCCGGGAACATCACCGCCGCAATTCGCTACGGCGACATGCTCGGTGCCCGGTATCTGGCGCTCGAAACCCCCGCCGACCCGTCCGGCACCCTGGCGGCGGACGAGGTGATACCGCTGTCGCGAACCTCTCCTCCCGTCGACCTGACGGCGTTGGTCAACGGCTTCGAGCCGCTGTTCGACGCGATCGACCCGAACCAGATCAACTCGTTGGCACGCTCGATCGTCGACGCCTTCTCGGGTCGGTCCTCCGCGATCGAATCGCTGTTGGTGCGAGTGGCGTCGATGACCCGCGGGCTGACCGACAACGAGCAGATTCTCGACGAACTGATCGCGAACCTCGGATCGGTGACGAGCGATCTCGACTCGCGTTCTGCCGACATCACGCGCCTGATCGACGGGCTTGCCGAGCTCGGCGATGTGGCGGTCCGACACGGAGATCAGCTCGTATCCGCACTCGAGGACGGATCGGCCTCGATGCGCTCGTTGGCCGATTTGTTGACGCATGCGGCCGCTCCGCTCGATGCCGTCGTAGCCGACAGCACTGCGACGACCGATGCATGGACGGCGAACACAGAACCGTTCGACCGAACCATGACGTTGCTTCCCGAGCTCGCCCGGTCCATCAATCGCATCGGCGACTACGGCGGTTGGCTCAACCTCTACACGTGCAACTTCACGCTGCTGGCAGGCAGCTCAGAAGCGAACATCTTCGGCACGACTCACTCGGAGATCTGCCGATGACGACCACCAAGCTCGGTGTGGGCGGGATCGTGATGATCGTCGTGGCACTGGTGTGCGCCCTGGCGATACCGCAGGCCTGGTACCTGGTCCGCACTCGTTCCTACACAGCGCAATTCGAGAATGCCGGCGGGCTCACCGAGTCCGATCCCGTCTACGTCGCCGGAGTACCCGAGGGCCGGGTCGACAGCGTCGACATCGTCGGTACGCACGTCCAGGTCACGTTCCGGCTCGACCGCGACCACACGCTCGGCGACCGAACGCATGCGTCGATCCAGCTGCGGACCATCCTCGGAAAGCGCTACCTCGAGATCGTCCCCGACGGCGGCGGTTCCCTCGGAACGGACAACACCATCCCTCTCGAGCGAACGTCGGTTCCGTATTCGCTCGACCAGATCTCCGCCGCCGCGAACACCACCGCCGCAGAGGTGGACGTACCCGGACTCGAGGAGATGGTTCGGACCCTGAGAGAGTCGTTGCCGGAGAACAGTTCGACGGTCCGTGACGCCATCACCGGCATCGGTTCGGCATCGGCGCTGTTGGCAGAGAACGACGAGCAGATCTCCGGATTGCTCGATGCATCCCGATCCCTGACCTCGTCGCTCGCCGCGGAAAGCGCATCGCTGTCGTCTCTGGTGAGCAACGCCGAGTTCGTGCTGTCGGTCCTGGCCGATCGACGAACTGCACTGAGCCAGTTGGTGAACGACCTCCGAACCGTCACCGCCACCGCGTCGACGTTCCTCGACGACAACTCCGAGGAGCTCGATCGTCTGATCGGCAACCTGCGCGGGGTCACCGACACCCTCGACCGAAACGGGCAGAACATCGACACACTCATGACGACCCTGCCCGCCGCCTTGCGCGCAGTCACCGACGCCACCGGCAACGGAAATTGGGTCGACGTCTCGGCCCCGGCCGGCCCCATCGCCGATAATCTCCTGTGCACCCTTGGCATTCAGACGGGATGCCGATGAAGAAGACACCGACAGCGCTGATCGCGGTGGCTGCTCTGGTCGGCGGCTGGTTCGTTCTCCACGGTTCCGAGCACTCGACCACCGTCACAGCAGATTTCGCCTACATCAACGGCGTCCACCCCGGAAGCCCGGTCCGGATTCTCGGAGTTCCGGTGGGTACCGTCACCGACATCACGCCCCGGGGCAATGCGGTGCGCGTCGTCATGTCCATCACCTCGGACGACGCCATTGCGGCCGACGCCGAGGCGTACGTCATGAATCCGTCGGTCATCAGCGACCGATTCGTCGAGATCGGACCGGTGTATCAGGGCGGAGAAGAGCTCGGTGACAGCGTCATTCCGGTCGAGCGCAGCCACTCGCCCATCAACTTCGACCAGCTCCTCGACAGTGTGGACGTGATCGCCACTGCAGTCGGTCCCGAGGGAGCAGACGTCGGGGCCGCAGCGGCCGAGCTCGCCGAATCCACCGACGGGACAGGACCGGCGGTCAACGAGGCCATCCGCAACATCGCGCAGGCAACCGCCGTTATCGGCGGGAACAGCGAGAACATCGGCGCACTCGTCGAGACCGTGAACCAGCTGATCACCGCCGTCGACCGACGGGACGGTGCAGTGGAATCGGTGGTGGACTCACTCGATCGTCTCGGGCAGGAGTTCCGCACTCAGGACCTCGATGTGGGCACTCCGATCGCCCAACTGACGTCCATGTTCGACGAACTCGACCGTCTGCTCGCCGGCCGGGGCGACGACCTACGCGCCGCACTCGACAACGCCGCCGACCTGACCGGTCGATTGGCCACGCGCGAAGCACAATTCGCCGAACTGATGGACGTCTTGCCGTTGGCGATGCAGAACATCGGCAGAACCATCGGCGACGACCAGCGAGGACGCATCCGTTTGAACGTCTCCACCGATCTCGACCAGTTCGCGTCGACCGTTCCGCTGTGCCGCGACCTGGCTCTGCCCATCTGCACCGGGGCCGGATTCACCAACCCGATACCGGTGCCCATCGGAGCATCCGATCCACTGGGCCTCATTCAACTGTTGGCGCAGGGCCGATGAGAGGCCCCGCGGCCCTGGCGGTGTCGGCCGTCCTCGTCGGCACACTCACCGGATGCGGTCTCGGCCTGGGCGAACTTCCACTCGGCCGGTCCGCCGACGGGTCCGATTACCGTGTGACCGCAGAGTTCTCGCGAGCCGACCGCATCAGGCTCGGTGCCGAGGTGCGGAGCGGGCAGCAACTGGTCGGCCGGGTCCACGATCTGTCGACGGACGGGGGTCTGGCTCGGGTCGGGCTGAGCCTGTCCCGAGCCGTAGCGGTTCCGGCAGATGTCACCGCATCGATCGAGGTGGCGTCGGCGCTCGGGGATCCGTACATCCGACTCGATCCACCGCAGACGCCGTCGGGAGATCGGCTGTCCGACGGTGCCGTCATCACCGACACCGACATCGGGCCCGAACTCGAATCATCGCTCGCCGCACTCGGTCTGGTACTGAACGGCAGCGGAATCGGCCAGCTCGACACCATCGTCACCGAGCTCGACACGGCATTCTCCGGCCGTGGGCCGCAGGTCGGGGAGCTGCTGCGCAGCACCGACACCATCCTCGCCGCAGCCGACGCGCAGCGCGGCGAATTCGATCGCGTACTGCAGGCCGCACGCGACGTTTCCGCCGCGCTGGCCGACAATCGCACCGTCATCGACGACGGCCTCGCCGTGTCCGCGCCGACGATCGAGTTGCTCGTCCAGCAACGCGACCGACTGGCGTCCCTGCTCGACGACACCGCCTCGCTGGCCACAACGGCTCGAGACATCCTGTCGGACAACGGGAAGCAACTGGAGGACGGTGTCGACGACATCGCCCGCGTACTGAGTTCGGTTCAAGGATGGAACGATTCGATCACCCCGACACTGAACGAGATGAACAACTTCATCGCAGGCTTCAGCGGAGCCGTGCGGGGCGACTACCTCGCCTTCGACGGCGCACTCGACCTGCCCGAGACAGTGGGCGAATTGACCACCGGTGGGCGCATCGCCGACGTGCCCTCGGCACTCGGGCAGCTGTTGGCACCGGTGTTGCGGGGCCCGAGATGAGGCGGCCCGTCACCGTTCAGCTGATTCTCTTCGCCATCACGTCCGTGGTGGCATTGGTCGCAGGGACCGTCTATGCGCTCGGCCCCTCGGCACTGCAGGGTTCGATCACGGTGACCGCCACGACGACCGATGCCGCGAACCTGGGAGTGGGCGCGGGCGTCACCTATCGCGGCATCGAGATCGGTCGAGTCACCGACGTCGCGCTGTCCGCCGACGGGCTCGGCGCCGACATCGCAGTCTCGTTGGACCCCGACGCCTCCGTTCCCGTCGGCTCACCGGCTCGGGTGACCGACAGCAACGCACTCGGCATTCAGACACTCGACATCGTGCCGACCACCGCCGAGGGCCCGTATCTCGTCGACGGGGACACGTTGACCGTCGACGACGCCGATCGGCCTCGCCGACTCGACGAGGTCATCACCAGCATCTCGACACTGGTCGACTCGATCGATCCCGCCACGGTGAGTTCCCTCACGCAGACCATGGGAACGGCCCTCGACGGGACCGGGCCTGCGCTGGGCCGAGTGATCGAGGACGTCGACACCCTCACCCGAATGCTCGACGAGCAGGCACCGGCGTTGGCCAACATTCTCGATACCGGGCTCCCGATGCTCGACGCACTCGCGCCTGCATCGGACTCGCTCCCGGCCACCGCTGCTGTGACACGTGATGTGACCGGACAACTCGTGGGAAACGAACCGTCACTGGTCTACCTGCTCGACCGGTCCCCCGCGATGCTCACCAGAACCCAGCACCTTCTCGACGACACCCGAGGAACAGCAGGGGCCCTTCTCACCAATCTGGTGTCGGTGACCGGAGTTCTGGGCGACCGAACCCCCGCACTGTCGGCGCTGCTCACCGCCCTGCCCGACACGCTCGGCAAACTCACCTCCGTCGTGCACGGAGACCGCGGAGACTTCACGCTGGTCGCAACCCAGGGCCCGGTCTGCTGGTACGACACCCCCCGCCGCGCCGTCGGCGACGAATCTCCGCGCGATCCGAATCTGACGCTGTACTGCCCGCCCGGCGAGAACCTGGCCCAACGCGGGTCACAGAACGCACCCCGTCCCAACGACCTGGGCCTGACCGATTCGACCCGTCCCGGCAACGTGACCGGACCACCGATCGCCGACGATCCGGTGCTGATTCCCACCGGACTCGAGGCGCTCGACTACTGGAAGAAACTGCTCGAAGGAGTACAGCAATGACCATCCGCCGAGGTATCGCCCTACTGCTGTTCGTCGCTCTCGTCGCAGGCGTCGCCGTGCTCGGCTACCTGTATCAGGGCAGCCGGACGATGGACGGCCTCCGAACCGAGGCGCTGGACTCGGCACGGCAGTACACCGAGGAGCTCTCCACCTACGACTACGCCACACCGACAACGAATCTCGACCGTGTGATCGCATCGTCCACCGACGATTTCGCCACCGACTATCGGGACGTGTCGACGAGCCTGACCGACTTGTTGACCCAGGGTCAGGGCAGAGCGACCGGTCACGCCGTCACGGCCGGAATCGTCGAGATCGACGGTGAACACGCCGTCGTTGCGGTGTTCCTCGATCAGGAGGTGTTCAATCTCGCGGTGCCCGATGGGCGGACCGATTCCTCCCGGATGTTGATCGGACTCGAACGCTCGGGCGACCGTTGGTTGCTGGCATCGGCGGACCCGGCATGAGCCGTCGAACGGACCCGATACATCAGGCCTCGGAGGGCCGATGTGCTGGTCGGGGCACACCACGAATCGGATAGGACGTAGCCTGGCTGGGAAGGTTCGGTGGTTCGACCGTGAATGACACCCGTGTTGTTCGGTTAGATTGGAAGAGCCACCAGGCACGATGCAAGAGGGTCGAGACCTGTCAACGAGCGACGGGTCACCACAATCGAGGAGAACAGGCCATGGCTTTACCAGTATTGACACCGGAACAGCGCACCGCGGCGCTGGCCAAGGCGGCCGAGGCACGCACTGCGCGGTCGAAGCTGCTCGCATCCGTCAAGTCCGGCGAACTCAGCGTCGCTGACGTTCTCGCCAAGGCGGAGAACGACGAGATCGTCAAGAAGACCAAGGTGTCCGCCCTGATCAAGGCCCTGCCGGGTGTTGGTTCCGTGCGCGCCGCACAGCTGCTCGAGCAGCTGTCCATCGCCGATACCCGCCGTATCGGTGGCCTCGGTGCAAACCAGCGCGAAGCCCTCCTGGCTGCCGTCGCATCCTGATCGAGATGGGTCGGGCTCCACGCCCGATCCTGCGATAATGCGCTGCCTGCAGGGCTAGCATTTCGGCCATGAACGTCGAAGTGACCCTGCTGCCCGGGATCGGGGTGCGGAAGGATTTCGCCCTCGCTTCCGGGCGCCGCATAGGCGTCATCACCCGCAAGGACGGCGCGAACGAGCTGATCGTCTCGCGCAAGGACGACCCCGATGCCACGCAGGCATCGATCACGCTGAGCAATGAGGAAGCGGCGGCCCTGGGCAATCTGCTCGGGTCGCCGCAACTCATCGCTCAGCTCGGGGAAGAGCATCGCGACCTCCCCGGAATCAACACCCGCCAACTCCCCATTCGCGCCAACTCCCGGTTCGTCAGCCGCACACTCGGCGACACCGCGATGCGCACCAAGACCGGAGTATCGATCGTCGCTGTCATGCGCGCCGGTCAGGTACAACCGTCACCCACCCCCGATTTCACGCTCGCCGCAGGTGACCTGCTGGTCGCCGTCGGCACCGCAGAGGGACTCGACGCAGCGGCCAAGTTGCTCGGCCATGCCTGAGACCAGTCGGGGCTGAGCGATGGCCGAGAGCGCGCTCGCCCTCACCGAGCTGGGCGCAGTGTTCTTCGTTCTCGGTCTGCTCGCTCGGCTCGCCGGTCGAATCGGCGTCTCCCCCATCCCGTTCTATCTGCTCGGTGGCCTCGCCTTCGGCAACGGCGGCATCGTCACCCTCGGTGGCATCGACGAGTTCAGCGAAATAGCCAGCGAGATCGGCGTCATCCTGCTGCTGCTTCTCCTCGGACTCGAATACACCGCCACCGAACTCGTCACCGGACTGCGTCGATCGTGGATGGCCGGACTGGTCGACATCGTCCTGAACTTCGCTCCTGGCGCTGCCGTCGCTTTACTGCTCGGCTGGGGCGGAATCGGAGCCCTGGTGATGGGCGGTGTCACCTACATCTCGTCCTCGGGGATCATCGCCAAGGTCCTCACCGATCTGGGCCGACTCGGCAACCGTGAAACGCCCGTCGTGCTGTCCATCCTGGTGTTCGAGGACCTCGCGATGGCCGTCTATCTGCCCATCCTCACCGCGGTACTGAGCGGCGTGAGCTTCCTCGGCGGACTCGAAGCCCTGGGAATCTCACTGCTGGTCATCACGTTCGTGCTCGTCGTCGCGCTGCGGTACGGCAGATTGGTCTCCGCGATCGTCGACAGTCCCGACCGCGAGGTCGTGCTGCTCAAAGTCCTCGGGTCGGCCCTGCTGGTGGCCGGCATCGCGTCGGAACTGCAGGTCTCGGCCGCCGTCGGCGCGTTCCTGCTCGGCATCGCGATCTCCGGGTCGACGGCCGACAACGCCACGCGCGTCCTCGAACCACTACGCGACCTGTTCGCAGCCATGTTCTTCGTGGTGTTCGGGCTCGCCACCGATCCCGCGACGATCCCACCCGTTCTGGGCTGGGCCGTTGTGCTCGCGGTGACCACCGCCGCCACGAAGATCGCGACGGGCTGGTGGGCGGCGGGCCGTCAGGGAATCGGTCGCCCGGGACGGCTGCGTGCCGGTGCCGCGCTGGTGGCGCGCGGTGAGTTCTCCATCGTCATCGCCGGGCTGGCCGTGGCCGCCGGAGCCGTCGAGGGCGAGCTGACCGCTCTGGCGACGGCCTACGTGCTGTTGATGGCCATCCTCGGACCGATCGCCGCCCGCGTCGTCGAACCCGTCGCGAAGGTCGTGCTTCGTACCAAGCCCACGGTGTGATTGGCTTTCCCCATGGTGGACAAGCGTCGAGCATCGGTTCTGCGCCGACGGCCGCAGCTGTCGGAGGAGGTGGCCAACCACGTCCGGCACCTCGTCATGTCCGGCGAAGTGAGCCCGGGCGACTTCATCCGACTCGACGAGACCGCCGCCGAACTCGGGGTGAGCGTCACTCCGGTACGCGAGGCACTGCTGACGCTGCGGGGTGAGGGCATCGTCGAACTCGTCCCGCATCGCGGATACAAGGTCTCGCCGCTAACTCCCAACGACATCGTCGACATCTTCTGGCTACAGGGGCGCATCGCCGTCGAGCTGGTTCGCCGCGCCGCGCCGAAGATCACCGAGACCGAGCTCGACCGGCTCGCCGAACTCACCGCCGCACTGTCGATCGCGGTCGAGAACGGTAGGCCGGAGGACGTCGAGAACTGCGAATTCGAGTTTCACCGAGTCCTCAACCGACTCGCCGAATCCGCGAAACTGGCGTGGTTTCTCAACAATGCCACCCGCTACACACCCACCCGCCTCTATGCCACCGACCGCGAATGGGGCCGAGCGGCAGTGCGCAACCACGAGGAACTCATCGAGGCACTCGTTCGAAACGACATCGACGCCGCCTGCGAATTGATGAAGCAACAATTCACAGACGGCGCCGAGAGGTTGATCGCGCACCGCGGGTAGATGCTTTCGGCAGTGGTGCTAGCGCAGTGAGGCGGGAACCTGGAAGCGATCGCCGTACTTCTTCGCCAATTCGTCTGCACGAGTGACGAATCCGGCCTGACCTCCCGGGTAGCCGACGACGTACTGGTGCACGCCTCCGGTCCAGGCGGGGAAGCCGATGCCGAAGATCGAGCCGATGTTGGCGTCGGCGGTGGTGTTCAGCACACCCTCGTCGAAGCACTTCTGCGTCTCGATGGCCTCGATGAACAGCATGCGTTCCTTGAGGTCCTCGAACGGGATGTCCGCCGAACCCGACTTGAACGCATCACGCAGTCCGGGCCACAGTCCGGTGCGCTTGCCGTCCTCGTACTCGTAGAAGCCCGCGCCCTTGGCCTTCGACGGACGCTCGAACTCGTCGACCATCTTGTCGATGACTGCACCGGCCGGATCCTCGGGAGGAGTCTGACCCGCGGCGATGAGCGCGTCGTAGGTCTCCTTGCGAATCTTCTGCATCAGGTTGAGCGTGAGCTCGTCCGAGAGCTGCAGCGGCGCAGCCGGGTAGCCGGCCTGCAGACCTGCCTGCTCGATGGTCGACGGCTCGACGCCCTCGCCCAGCATCGCGATGGCCTCGTTGATGAACGTGCCGATGACACGCGAGGTGAAGAAGCCGCGACTGTCGTTGACGACGATCGGGGTCTTCTTGATGAGCTGCACCAGGTCGAATGCCTTGGCCAAGGCCGCATCCGACGTCTTCTCGCCACGAATGATCTCCACCAGCGGCATCTTGTCCACGGGGGAGAAGAAGTGGATTCCGATGAAGTCTTCCTGACGCTTGATGCCCTGAGCGAGGCTCGTGATGGGCAGCGTCGAGGTGTTGGAACCGAGCAGCGCCGTCGGATCGACGAGGTCCTCGATCTCCTGGAAGACCTTCTGCTTCAACTCTTCCGACTCGAACACGGCCTCGATGACGAGGTCGGCTCCCTCGACGTCCTTGGCATCGGCCGTCGGGTGGATACGCGCGAGCAGAGCGTCGGACTTCTCCTGGGTGGTCTTGCCACGCGAGAGTGCCTTGGCCTCGATGGCCTCGGAGTAGGCCTTGCCCTTCTGCGCCGACTCGAGGGCAACGTCCTTGAGCACCACGTCGATTCCGGCCTTGGCGCACACGTACGCGATGCCTGCGCCCATCATGCCTGCGCCGAGAACCGCGACCTTGGTGAAGGTGGTCTTCTCGATGCCGTCGGGACGGGACTTGCCTGCGTTGATCGCCTGCAGGTCGAAGAAGAACGCCTGAATCATGTTCTTGGACACCAGACCGGTGACCAACTCGGTGAAGTAACGCGACTCGATGGTGCACGCGTTGTCGAAATCGACCTGCGCACCTTCGACGGCGGCGGCGAGAATCGCACGCGGAGCCGGCATCGGTGCGCCCTTGATCTGCTTGCGCAGGTTGGACGGGAATGCAGGCAGGATCTGTGCGAGCTTCGGATTCGACGGCGTGCCGCCGGGGATCTTGTAGCCCTTGACGTCCCACGGCGCGACGCCACCCTCGGGGTTGGCCTTGATCCAGGCCTTGGCGGTGGGCACCAATTCGTCGATGCTGCCGACCAATTCGTGAATCAGACCGATCTCGAGAGCCTTCGTCGGACGGAACCGGGTGCCCTGGGCGAGGACGGTCATGAAGCCGGTCTGGATGCCGAGCAGTCGCGTGATGCGGGCAACGCCACCGCCACCGGGCAGCAGTCCCAGCGAGACCTCGGGCAGACCGATCTGGACACCGGGAACGTCGGCCGCGATGCGGTGATGCGTCGCGAGGGCGATCTCGAGTCCGCCGCCGAGTGCAGCGCCGTTGATGGCGGACACGACGGGCTTGCCGAGCTTCTCGATGCGACGCAGCTGGCTCTTGACTTCCTGGACCTCGTCGAACACCCGCTGGGCGTCCTCGGGCTGAGCGGCGATGAGGGTGTGCAGATCGCCGCCTGCGAAGAACGTCTTCTTGGCGGAGGTGAGCACGACGCCGGTGATGGAGTCGACCTCGGCCTCGAGGCGGTCGACGGTCGCTCCCATCGAATCCTTGTACAGCTGGTTCATCGTGTTGGCGCCCTGGTTGGGGTCGTCCATCGTCAGAACGACGATACCGTCGGCGTCCTGGTCCCACTGAATCATGTTGTCAGACATCGTAATACCTCAGACTCGCTCGATGATGGTGGCGACGCCCATGCCGCCGCCGATGCACAGGGTGATCAACGCGTATCGACCGCCGCGGCGCTCGAGCTCGTCGAGCACGGTGCCGGTGATCATCGCTCCGGTTGCTCCCAACGGGTGGCCCATGGCGATGGCACCGCCGTTGACGTTGAGCTTCTCGTTCGGGATGTTCAGATCCTTCTGGAAACGCAGCACGACGGAGGCGAATGCCTCGTTGAGCTCGAAGAGATCGATGTCGTCGACGGTCAGGCCCGCGGTCGCGAGAACCTTCTTCGACGCCGGGGTGGGCCCGGTCAGCATGATGGTCGTATCGGCACCACTGGTGGCCGTCGCGACGATCCGCGCCCTCGGCACCATGTTCAGGTCCTTACCGGCCTGCTCGCTGCCGACGAGGACGAGTGCTGCGCCGTCGACGATGCCGGAGCTGTTACCGCCTGTGTGCACGTGATCGATCTTCTCGACCCAGTGGTACTTCTGCAGCGCGACGTCGTCGAACCCGCCCATGGCGGCGATGCCGGTGAAGGCCGGGTTCAGCTTGCCGAGCGATTCGACGGTGCTGCCCGGACGCATGTGCTCGTCCTGATCGAGGATGAGGAGGCCGTTCTGATCCGTCACCGGAACGACGGACTTCGCGAAGTAGCCACCGGACCACGCCGCTGCGGCGCGCTCCTGGGACTGCACGGCGTAGGCGTCGACGTCTTCGCGGCTGAACCCCTCGATCGTCGCGATGAGATCGGCACCGATGCCCTGCGGGGCGAAGTAGGTGTCGTAGTTGGTGACGGGGTCCATGGCCCAGGCGCCGCCGTCACTGCCCATCGGCACGCGCGACATCGACTCGACGCCACCGGCGACGACGAGCTCGTCCCAACCCGAGCGCACCTTCTGGGCAGCCAGGTTGACGGCTTCGAGACCGGACGCGCAGAAGCGGTTGAGCTGGAATCCGCCGACGGTGTCGGGCATCTTCGCTGCGAGCACTGCCGTGCGCGCGATATCGGCACCCTGATCTCCGACGGGTGAGACCACTCCGAGGATGAGATCGGAGATTCGGTTCTCGTCCATGTCGGGGAAACGTCGACGGAGCTCGTCGATCAGGCCGGTCACCAGGGAAATCGGCTTCACCGAGTGCAGGGAGCCGTTCTTTCCCTTGCCTCGGGG
Source organism: Rhodococcus sp. NPDC006774 (assembly GCF_040636045.1). Lineage (NCBI taxonomy): Bacteria > Bacillati > Actinomycetota > Actinomycetes > Mycobacteriales > Nocardiaceae > Rhodococcus > Rhodococcus sp. NPDC006774. The sequence goes on from NZ_JBEYIW010000007.1 coordinate 150,662, forward strand.
AGTCCTGATGGCTTCATAAATGAATGCCTCTGTAGTCACAGCGCGCAGTTCCTTCCAGATACTCGATCTTCTCGCGGTCGCCGTCGCGGCCGGCCGCATCGGTGCGAGGCCATGACAGACCTCAGCTCATGCCACAGTAGGGCCGCGGGTGGATCCGATATAAGGACCGAAACGAGCGTCCTCCATGACCGATCCGACTGTTGAGGTTTGAACGACGTCGGCTCGGGACATCCCGATAGATCAGATCTACCGAACGCGGAAGAAGACCTCCATGGAAACCGACGACGAACTGACCGTGGGCGCTCGCGTCAAAGTACGCATTCACTCCACCGGCACCGACGACGAGGCCGGTCAGGACGCCTACGAAACCGGAGCCATCGTCGAGGACTTCGGTGTTCAGACACCCGACACCACCTCACGGGACTGGGCGGTGGCACGGCGTTGGGCCGTGGCACTCGACAGTGGCCGCTTGGTGTTCGCCGACAACGAGGATCTCACCGTCGGCTGACGCGCCCGTCGATCAGATCTCTTTGAGCGGTACCGCTCCCAGCTCGCTGACCAGCAGCTCCATCGCGACGGTTTCCGGGTCTCGGCGCACCGTCGGATCGGCAGGCTCGGCCGCGGCCTTGAGCAGCTCTTCCTCGTCCTCCGGGGTCTCCGGTGGCGGTGGGCCTATCGGCTCGGGTTCGTCTGGGTAGTCCGGCGCTTCCGGCATCGGAATGTCGTCCGCCCCGATGCCCGCCGAGGATCCGTCGCCCGCTGATCCGAACCCGTCCGACGTGGGACGGGGAGCCCCTGCCTGGCTCGGCCTCGAGAACTTCGGCAGCGACGCGGGTTTCGCTGCCGGTTCATCTTTTTTTGCTGATGACTGTTCCGGTGGTGCCGCGGCACCGACCAGACACACCACCGACCATTCGACGCCGAAGACGTCACGCAGAGCGTCGCGAATGACGTCGGCGTTGCGGGGTTCCTCCAGCCGCTTGGCCAACGGTGCCGAGTCGTGGCCGAGCGTGATGGTGCCGTTCTCGACGGTGCGCACCGAGGCACCGGAGAGCATCACCTCGACGGTCCGGCTGCGGTCTCGTACCTTCGTGCGCACCTCGGACCACACCGCGCGAACCGCAGCTGCGTCGGGCTCGCTCGACGCGGCTGCAGGGGCCGCCACGGGTTCCGGTTCCGACTCGAACACGGGATCCGGTTCGGGACCGTAATCGTCCTCGGGCTCCGGCGGAAAATCCTCGTGCGGCACCGAGGCGGCGGGAACCGAGTCCTGCTGTGCAGAAACAGGTTCCGGAGTCGGCTCGGGTGCCGGTGCCGGTGCCGGTTCAGGTGCCGGTGCCGGTTCAGGTTCTGGGGTCGGCTCGGGCGTCGGGACGGGTTCGGGTTCCGGAGCCGGGACGGGCTCGGGTTCCGGGGCCGGTTCGGGTTCCGGAGCGGGCGCCGGTGCCGGAATAGAGGCAGCGGGTGCGGGCGCTACGGGAGCTGGTGCCGGTGCGGGCACCACGGGAGCGGGCGCTGCCGGCTCTGCGGCCGGCGGGCGCTGCGACGGTCGCTGGAACTTGCTCACCGGTGCCGGACCCGAAGGTGCGGGTTCCTCGGTGGGTTGCAACTGCGGTCGCGTCGGATCCGCGGCTGCCTGCGCGACGGCTGCTTGCTCCCCCGCCGGAAGGGTGACGTCCAAGCGACGTTCGACGCGTTCGAGTCGTTGCAGCACCGCGGACTCCGCATCGGAGGCCGAGGGCAGCAGCATGCGGGCGCACATCACTTCGAGCAGCAGACGCGGGGCCGTGGCACCGCGCATCTCGCCGAGTCCGGAGTGCACGATCTCGGCGTAGCGAGTCAGCGTCGCCGAACCCAACAGATCGGCCTCGTCACGCAGTCGCTCGAGTACGTCGCCCGGCACGTCGACCAGACCGCGTTCTCCGGCGTCGGGCACGGCCTTCATCAGGATCAGGTCTCGCATGCGATCGAGGAGGTCGATGGCGAAGCGACGCGGGTCGTGGCCCGCGTCCATCACCTTGTCGACGGTGCCGAACAGTGCGCCGCCGTCGCCCGCGGCCAATGCGTCGACGGCCTCGTCGATCAGTGCGACGTCGGTGACGCCGAGGAGTGACAGTGCCCGCGGGTACGTGACGCCCTCGGGTCCGGCTCCGGCCAGGAGCTGATCCATGACGCTGAGCGAGTCACGGGGCGAACCGCCGCCTGCGCGGATGACCAACGGGTAGACCGCATCCTCGACCGGGACCTGTTCCTGGCCGCAGATCTTCTCCAGCAGAACGCGCATCGTCGACGGCGCGAGCAACCGGAAAGGGTAGTGGTGGGTACGCGAGCGGATGGTGGGGAGCACCTTTTCGGGCTCGGTGGTCGCGAAGATGAAGACCAGATGCTCCGGCGGCTCTTCGACGACCTTGAGCAGAGCGTTGAAGCCTGCCGGGGTCACCATGTGTGCCTCGTCGATGATGAAGATGACGTAGCGCGATTCGGCCGGGGCGTACACGGCCTTGTCTCGCAGATCACGGGCATCGTCGACGCCACCGTGACTGGCCGCGTCCATCTCGACGACGTCGAAGTTGCCCGGTCCGCCCGGGGCGAGAGCGACGCAGGAGTTGCACACGCCGCAGGGCGTCGACGTCGGACCTTCGGCGCAGTTCAGCGATCGGGCGAGGATGCGCGCCGAGGAGGTCTTTCCGCAGCCGCGCGGCCCGGAGAAGAGGTAGGCGTGGTTGATTCTGTTGCTGTCCAACGCCACGCTGATCGGCTCGGTGACGTGCTCCTGACCGACGACCTCGGCGAACGTCGCAGGACGGTACTTCCGGTAGAGGGCCACGCCCGAAAGGGTACCGGCGACCACGGACACAGTTGCATCGCCGGTCATTGTGGGCCGGTGGACACCGCTCGGATGTTCATGATGGCGAAGCTCTCGCGGCCGCCGGTCGATTCCGAGAGCGCGTACAGCCAGTGGCCGTCCTGCAGCGCATCCGAGATCGCGTGCCGCACGATGGCTCCCCTGGAGTTCTGGTAGTCGATGGAGACGGGTGTGCCGCGCGCTGCGGCGTCGGTCAGCAGATCCAGCTCACGGGGCAGCAGCCGACTGTGGGTATCCAGTGCAGACCGCACTCGTGCCTCGTCGACGGTTCCGCTGCCACCGGCCAGCAGGAGCCGCGCGAGTTCTCGTGGTTCGCGTCGATGCCGTGCCGGGTGGACGGCACGATGCGTCGGCCGGTTGTCTCCCGCGCGGACCCGAGGTGCGCTGTCGAGTTGGAGTTGCCCGGTATCGGAGTGCCGCACCGGTGAGTATCCGTTCCTGCGAAGCACGGCGATGGTGTCGATCGGCGTGGCCGAACTGACGAGGACAGTGGGCGCGAGGCGCTGGAACTGCAGCACGGCCAGGGACTCGTCGGTCTCGATGTTCGTCAGCAGCACGACGTCCTCGGAGACGATGGCGCAGGGAATTCTGCGTACGGCCAGTGCGCCGTAGGTGCGCCAGCAGTCCCGGATCGTGTAGCTCAGAGCCTGAGGCAGGTCGGTGTCGGCCATCGCGGTCAAGGCATCGATCAACTCCTCACCGGTGCCGCCGGTGTCGAAGAAACCCCGGATGGTCGCCGGGGTGAACCGCCAGACCGATGCGACGTCCCTCGACTCGGGCTGTGCGGCCGCGCCGAGTATCGACGCCACTTCGGTGCTCGGTGGCCCGGTCACCACCGCCGTGGAATCGGGCAGCAGCCGAACGGAGAACGGAACCCACTCGGCCATGTCCTGCAACTGTGCGGCCAGAGCCGCACGGATTTCGTGAGGGTCACCGTCTCGACCCGCAGGGAACTCGGTGAGCGTGCGGCACAGATCGGTCGGCGCACCGTCGGCCAGTATCCCGAGTCGACCGGCCTCCCGCCACAGCGCGTGCACGTGACCGGGCCCGGCGCTCGTCGAGACGACCGGGATGTGCCAGTCCAGGTACCGGTCGAAGTCCTCCGAATCGTGCAGAACCGTCACCGGTGAGTCGGCGTCCTCGTATCGGAGCAGAGCTGTCAGCGCCGTCGCGCGCAGGTCCGCTGCCGCGGGGTCGTCGAGCATCTTCTTGAGCACCGGAACCGTCTTCTGCGACGCACGGGGCACTCGGTGAGTGGGAGTGAAAGGCGAACTCCACCACGCGGTCACCAGCGTGGCCGCCTGTTCGGCTCGGGTGCTCGTCGACCACGTCTCGTAGGCCGCAGTCAACGCGACGCCGGTCTTTCCGCGTTCGGCCAGCAGCCCGGCTTCGCGTGCCAGCATCAGCATCAACGCGGTGTCGTGTTCGTCGGCGAATCCCAACCTGCTCGTCAGCGACCGGAGTTCCTTGGCACTGACGCCACCGGTCTTCATCGTCGTCAGGCCGTCGGCGTCGACGGCTGTCAGCAACGCCTGCGTGTGTTCGCAAAACTGCAGCAGCGCGATGGAACGAGTGCGCCGCACGTCGTCGTGCGAGAGCACGCGGGTGTCGAAGGTCGGCGGCGTGAGTTCGATGGGCAGACGCCACCCGACCCCGCGCAGGGCGATGCTCACCTCCAGCGGCATCTCGACGCGGTGCCCGTCGAGTCGATACAACAATCCACGCTCGAAGGCGGGGGTCCCCGCGCTCGATGGAATGTCGAAGATCAGTGACACCGGCTTGCCATCGACGAAGCGAGACAACATCGCTCGCATCTCCTCCGACCCGCCGTCGAACAGTGCGCGGATACGCTCGGGCGTCATCGCAGTTGCAACGGAGTCGGCGCGCGCCCCTCGCTCGAGCGTCGGGTCGATACCGAGGATCGACAGCACAGCCAGCCGGTCCTGCTCGACGGCGCAGTGCAGGAACAGCTTTCGCTGCCTGCGGGCAAGTCCGAACGGATGCGAGAACACCCCGCACAGATCGATGGCCGAATACTCGACGGTGCCGGTGCCGGGTGAGGAGCGCGGCCAGATCAACCCGTAGGCGGTCAGTGTGGCGAGAGCGGCATCGATGTGCGGTGTCTCGTTGATCGGGCCCTCACTGGCCCAGTGCCCTATCTCGGCGCGGCTCAGATCGCCCATGAGCGCGAACAATTCGAGGAGAGCGAGCGCGCCACTGTCGAGTCGACGCGGCAGCATCGACACCCGAGACGGTGCACCGAGCAACTGCGCGAGCAAGCCGAACGAGCGCGGTGGCGGGTCGGTGCCCACGTCCGGCCGACGGTGCAGCAGATCGGTCAGTGCGTCCTCGTCGAGAGACCCCAGCCAGCCCTCGTAGGTCCCGATATTCTCGGTCATCTCGCCCCCCGGTGAAAGTTCTGGTCACTGTATCGACGGGCACCGACAGACTTACTTGTTCTTGGCTGCGGCTTTCGCTGCCTTCTTGAACTCGCGTACCTCGAGCAGCGATTTCTCGTCCACCACGTCGGCGATGGATCGACGCGCACCGTCGTCGCCGTACGATCCGGCGGCCTTGCGCCACCCGTCGGGCGTGACACCCATCTGCTTGCCGAGCAGTGCGAGAAAGATGCGGGCCTTCTGATCGCCGTAGCCGGGGAGCGCTTTGAGACGCTTGAGCACTTCGGCACCGTCGGGATCGTCGCGGGTCCAGATCTCCTGCGGCTTCCCGTCGTAGTTCTCGACCAGGAACGCCGCGAGCCCCTGGATGCGCTTGGCCATCGAACCCGGGAACCGATGTACGGCCGGGGTCTGCGCGCACAGGGCCGCGAATTCCTCCGGATCGGCGTCGGCGACGGTGTCGACTTTCAGGTCACCGAGACGATCGACGAGCTTCTTCGGTCCTGCGAACGCCGATTCCATCGGTACCTGCTGATCGAGCAGCATGCCGATCAGCAGTGCGAACGGATCCTCGGCGAGCAGTGCATCGGCCTCTGGATCGCCGACGAGGTGCAGTGTGCGAGACATGAGATCGATCCTGCCATGCCCTGCGATGGCGGGTGCCAGGAGCAGAGCGTGCAGATCAGGTGATCGAGACCAACTGGGTGATGTCGTCGAAGGGCAGCGGGCCGTCGACGACGGCACCGACGACGGCGCTGTTGAGGATGATCGATCCGCCGTGGTTGTCGAGGAAGGCGGTGTCGGCTGCGTCGCGTCCGGTGGCGATGCGCACCAGGGTCGATCGCGGTGCGAGGCACGTCGCGTCCACCACTCGCCACTGTCCCTCGACGAACGCTTCGGCGACAGCGTGGAAGTCCATCGGATCGCAGCCCGGTGCGTACACCGCGACCAGGCGAGCGGGGACGTTGACTGCGCGCAGCAGTGCCACCACGAGGTGGGTGTAGTCGCGGCACACTCCGGCACCGGCGAGGAGGGTGTCGACCGCGCCGTCGATGGGGTCGCTGCTGCCCGGTACGTAGCTCAGCCGCGCTCCGACCCAGGACGAGACCTCGGCGAGCAGCTTCTCCGACGGCGGGTAGGACCCGAATTCCGTTGCCGCGAAGCCGAAGAACTTGTCTGCCTCGGAGTATCGGCTGGGCCGCAGGTACAGAGAGAGGTCGTAATCGGAGACCGGAGCAGGCTCGGTGTTGCCGTAGATCGTTGCCGAGTACGACGCCTCGAGCTTGCCGACGCCGGCATGGATCTTGTGGATGCGGGTGCCGTGAGCACCGCTGATCTCCTGCGCTTCGATCGGCTGACCGTCGAGTGTGAACGAGAGTGCTTCCCACACATCGGTTCCTGGATGCGGAGCGATTGCGATCTGGAACTCGAGGGTGCTGGCCTCGGTCACGTCGACATCGAGGTACGCAGAGACGTCACGTTTCATCGTGCCGATCCTGCCATCTTCGGGCCGTTCGCGCAGACTATGACTCGTCGGTGAGGCGATCGCCGGTCACCAGGAAGATGACTCGTTTGGCGACCTCGACGGTGTGGTCGGAGTATCGCTCGTAGAAGCGCCCGAGCAGCGTGATGTCCACTGCGGCCGGGACGCCGTGCGGCCAGTCGGGTGCGGAGGTCAGCATGAACAGGCTGCGGTGCAACGCGTCCATTTCCTGATCCTGGATTCGCAGGTCGGCGGCGAGTTCGGCGTCTCGGGTTTCCAGGACGCGCTGCGTTGCCTCCGCCTGCGCGACGGCAACTCGACCCATCTGCTCGAACACACCCTCGACCTCGGGCGGCAGTACGTGCGCGGGATGGCGACGACGGACCAGTTCTGCGACGTGGACGGCGAGACCGCCCATCCGCTGCAGATCGGCGACGATGTTGATTCCGGAGACGACGCGTCGTAGATCGTGGGCAACGGGTGCCTGCAGGGCCAGGAAGCCGAAGGCTCCGTGTTCCCAGTCGGCCGCGAGTGCGTCGATCTCCTCGCGGTATTCGATGGTCTGCTCGGCCAGCACGATATCGGCGGTCAGCAGCGCACTGGTGGCGTCGACCATCGCCTTTTCGGCAATTCTCGACATTTCGGACAGGTTCGACGCCAGTGAGTCCAGCGCCTCCGTGTAACTGTCCCGCATGTACCACTCACCCCTACCGAATCGGCCCTCGACGCGGGGCCTGTAGGCCTGTACCCCCAAACGCATCCTTCTACACCGAGTCGCTGCTGTGGGAGCCTTTGTCGCATGAACATTGTGAGGTCGGTCATGCTGTTCGCGGTGGCAGCCGTGTTCGAGATCGGTGGGGCATGGCTGGTGTGGCAGGGAATCCGCGAGCATCGCGGGTGGCTCTGGGCGGGAGCGGGCGTGATCGCCCTCGGCGCCTACGGCTTCGTCGCCACCCTCCAGCCCGACGCGAACTTCGGTCGCATCCTGGCCGCATACGGCGGAGTGTTCGTCGCTGGATCTCTGGTGTGGGCGATGGTGCTCGACGGCTTTCGACCCGACCGCTGGGACATCACCGGTGCGTCGATCGCACTGATCGGTGTCGCGGTGATCATGTACGGCCCGCGCTGATTCGCACGGGCCGTACTTCGACAGATCAGCAGTTGGACGGCGCGGGCACTCCGTAGAACCGGTCCTTGATCCAGTTCTGCGCCTCGCCGAGGCCGAGGAGGTCCGGAATGAGGTGTCCTGCACCGGAACCCGGCACGATGGCCGGAACCTGCGCGGCGCTCAGCTGCACGGTGGCACCCTTGCCGCACCAGTCACCGGCCAGTCCGACGGCCTGTCCGTGGGGAACGATGTCGTCGGACGTACCGGACTGAATCAGCACCGGAGCATTCGGCGTCCGCTCGCCGATCTTGTTCTTGGCCAGGACCTCCTGAGCGACGGGCAGCCTGTCCAGCACCACCGACAACGGCTCACCGGTCTTGGTGTACTCGTTGGTGCGGTGCAGCCCGACGTTCAGAATCGTTTCTCCGACACACTGATTCGCGACCAGATTCAGCATGGCCTTGCCTGCGTCGTTGATGTTCTCGTCGATGATGGGCCGCAGGCCGGGGTCGGAGTTGAGCAGACCGTTGAGGGTGTATCCGATGACGCCGGTCAAGATGGTGCCGTCGACCTGCTCGAGGGTCGCCTTCAGATCCGCGGGAGGTGCGCCTGCGTAGGTGCCGACGAGGTTCATCTCGGGTGCGTACTCATCGGCGAGTTCCGCTGCGGCAGCGGCTGCGCCACCACCCTGGGAGTAGCCGTACGCGGCCACCGGGCCGTCAGCGGAGATCTTGGTGCCCTGCAGGTTCTGCGCTGCGCGGGCCGCGTCGAGCACAGCGTGAGCTTCCGAGGCGCGATTGACGTAGGTGTGCGCACCCGGCGTACCGAGACCCTCGTAATCGGTGATGACCACGCCGTAACCCTGCGAGAGCAGCGAGTACGCCGCGAGCACCTCGTACTCGACCATGAAGCCGAGCGGCGGGGTGTAGGTGATGACGTTGTTGAGCATCTTCGACGGCGCACACTGATCGCCCTGACCCTGGGTTCCCGGGGCGAGGACGACGAGCGGACGTGGGCCGGGCCCGGTCCACTCCGCGGCAGGATCGATGTAGGTTCCCGTGACGGCATTGGCTCCGTCGTTGGAATCGGTGCTGCGGTACATGATTCGCGTTGCCGCGCCGGGCAGCGGACCGCCGATTCCGGGGACCGACAGAGCCAGATTCGACGGCTCCGACCGAATCACGTCACCAGGCGAGCCTGCGGGCAGCGGACTCGGTGGAACGTAGAAATCGGATTCGACGGTCGAACCCGTGGACGGAGCAGCCGACACGGCCGGTGCCGTCACCCCGATGAACACTGCCGCCACTGCGACGGCCGAACCGAACACGCGCTTGTACCGCACCCTGGAAACCCCCAACGTCGATCACTTGTCTTCAAGTGAGCGCTACCCCGTGTAGCACTTATCGTGACGCACCTTACGTGATGCACCACACAACGCATAGGGGCTGGTTCGGGCTCCTCACGATCAGCGACGTCGGCGATGCATCGCATTCTTGGCCGTGTCGACCTCGTCGCTGGTGAACGGACGCCCCGGCAGAGCCGATCGGGGGATGCCGTCACCCCGCAAGCCGTCGAGCAACACGGTGAAGTAGCGACGCCAGTTGGCGGCGTCGACGGCGCTGGAGAATTCGACGCACGAGCCGATCATGCCGAGCACGGGATAGAAGTCGTTGACCGCGACGTCCGGCCGTAGCTGCCCGGAGGCCAGTGCTCGATCGACGATCTTCTCGAAGAACGGATCGATGCGCGAGCGAACCTGAGCAATACCGCGGCAGCCCTCGTCGGACCCGAGGACGACGTCACCGAGACCGCGGTCCGCCGACATTCCCTCACACACATCGGTCAGGAACTGCACCAGCCCCTCCCATGGGTCCTGGGCCTCGAGCGCGCGCTGTGCGGTGGCGAGCATGTCTTCGAGACGCTGCTCGAACACGCCGTCGATCAGTTCTTCCTTGCACGAAAAGCGTCGATAGACGGTGCCGACGCCCACCTTGGCGTGCGCTGCGACGTCGTCGAGCGTGATGTCGATGCCGTGCGAGGCGAACAGCTCACGGGCCGCGTCGACGATGCGTCGTCGATTGCGCTCGGCATCTGCCCGTAGCGGCTTCGATGCCGCTGTGTCCGCTCTCACACTCATTCGATGTCCGTTTCACCCGATAAGCGGAGGACATTCCTCCACTTAGCTGCTACCTTAGCTCTACAACCGGAGGGTACACCTCCGCATAGTCGAACCGAGGACACTATGACCACCCTTTCATCGGAGAACGTGGGCGACGCCACGTCGACCACCTCGCCGGTCGACGAACGTTCGCATCGGAATCGTTGGCTGATTCTCGCGACGCTCGGACTGGCTCAGCTCATGGTCGTGCTCGACGCGACCATCGTGAACATCGCACTCCCTGCCGCCCAGCTCGACCTGGGCTTCGACAACGCCGACCGCTCCTGGGTCGTCACCTCGTACGCACTCGCGTTCGGCAGCCTGCTGCTGCTCGGTGGACGACTGAGCGACCTCTTCGGACGGCGCAACACCTTCCTCATCGGGCTCGTCGGCTTCGCGCTGATGTCGGCAGTGGGCGGCGCGGCCGTCAACTTCGGCATGCTCGTCGCGGCCCGCGCTGGTCAAGGTCTCTTCGGCGCTCTGCTCGCCCCCGCGGCCCTGTCCCTGTTGGCCACCACCTTCACCGACACCAAGGAACGCGCCAAGGCATTCGGCATCTTCGGTGCCATCGCCGGCGGCGGCGGCGCTCTCGGCCTGCTGCTCGGCGGCATGCTCACCGAATGGGCCAACTGGCGCTGGAGCCTGTACGTCAACCTGATCTTCGCCGCGCTCGCATTCGTCGGCGGGTTCCTGTTCCTGGCCAAGCACAAGGTCGATGTCCGGCCCAAGCTCGACATCCCCGGCACCCTCGCCGTCTCGGCCGCACTGTTCTCCATCGTCTACGGCTTCGCTCACGCCGAGTCCGACGGCTGGGGCAACTCGGTCACCCTCGGATTCCTGGCCGCAGGTGTGGTGCTGCTCGCGGTGTTCGTGACCATCCAGATGCGCGTCGAGCATCCGTTGCTGCCGCTGCGGATCGTCCTGAACCGGACTCGCGCAGGGTCGTTCCTCGCCGTATTCGTTACCGGCGCAGGCATGTTCGCAGTGTTCCTGTTCCTGACCTACTACCTGCAGAACACGCTGAAGTACACACCCATCACCACCGGGTTCGCGTTCATGCCGATGATCGCGTCGCTGATCCTCACCGCGACACTGTCGACCGCGCTGGTTCTCCCCCGCTTCGGACCCCGCATCCTGATGACGACCGGCCTGGTCGTGGCGTCCATCGGCATGGCACTGCTGACGCAGATCGACGTCGACAGCAGCTACGTCACGCACATCCTGCCCGGCCTGGTCATCATGGGCCTCGGCCTCGGTGCCACCATGGCCCCGGCCATGCAGGGCGCGATCTCGGGCGTCGATCCGGACGACTCCGGCGTCGCATCGGCAACGGTGAACACGATGCAGCAGGTCGGTGGTTCGATCGGCACCGCGCTGCTGAGCACCGTGGCCGCCAATGCGGCGACCAGCTACGTCAGCTCGAACATGGCGACGGCAACCGATGCGGCACTGCTGCAGGCCAACGCGGAGATCGCCAGCTACACCACCACGTTCTGGTGGGCGTCGGGAATCTTCCTGCTCGGCGCGGTGCTCTCGGCCACGCTTCTGAAGAACGGACCGTTGCCTTCGGCTCCCGAAGGTGCGGTAGTCGTCGGGCACTGAGCGGCTTCGCCGCATGTGAGCGGAACCTCGTAGCAGGCTACGAGGTTCCGCTCACGTGCGTCAGCCTTCGAGCAACTTTTCGGTCGCGGCCAGCAACACGCAGGTCGCGACGCCGTCCATCGACTTCTCCAGCTCACCGAGCGAGGGGAAGCTCGGGGCGAGGCGAATGTTCTTGTCTTCCGGATCTTTTCCGTACGGGAAGGCCGAACCGGCGGCGGTCAGAGCGATTCCGGCGTCCTTGGCCAGCGCGATCGACCGCGCGGCCGTGCCCTCGAGCACGTCGAGGCTGATGAAGTAACCGCCCTTGGGTTCGGTCCACGAGGCGATCTTCGACGCACCGAGCCGGTCCTCGAGAATCTGCTGCACCAGAGCGAACTTGGGAGCCAGGATTTCTCGATGCTTGGCCATGTGGGCCCGCACACCTTCGGCATCACCGAAGAAACGCAGGTGCCGCAGCTGGTTCAGTTTGTCCGGGCCGATGCTCTTCTTGCCGAGGTGCTTCTGATACCAGGCGAGGTTCTCCTCGGAGCTGCCGAAGAAGCTGACGCCCGCACCGGCGAACGTGACTTTCGACGTCGAGGCGAACACGAACGCACGATTGGGGAAACCGGCCTCGGCGGCCATGCCGATGACGTCGTAGGACGGCGCGAATTCCTCGGTCAGCGGATGCACCGCGTAGGCGTTGTCCCAGAACAGACGGAAGTCGGGTGCAGCAGTGGGCATGGTGGCCAGCGCGCGAACCACGTCCTCCGAGTACACGGCACCGGTGGGGTTCGAGTAGTTCGGGACCACCCACATGCCCTTGATCTGCGGATCCGACGCCACCAGGTTGGCGATCTCGTGCACGTCCGGGCCGTCGGGTCCCACGGGAACGGGGATCATCTCGATGCCGAAGCTCTCGGTGATCGCGAAGTGCCGGTCGTAGCCGGGGGCCGGGCACAGGAAGCGCACGTTCGGCTCGGCCGACCAGGCTCGCGGCGAGTCGGGCAAACCGTGCAGCAGCGCCCAGACGACGAGGTCCTGCATGATTTCGAGGCTGGCGTTGTTTCCGGCCAGCAGATTCTTCACCGGGATGCCGAGGAGTTCACCGAAGATGGCACGCAGTTCCGGCAGGCCGGCAAGGCCGCCGTAGTTGCGGCAATCGGTGCCGTTGCCGTCCTTGAAATCCGCGCCCGGGAGCGTCAGCAGGTCGGCCGCGAGATCGAGCTGCTCGGGTGACGGCTTGCCACGGGTGAGGTCGAGTGCGAGTTTCTCGGTCTTGAGCTGCGTGTACTTCGCGCTCTGCCGCTCGTGCTCGGAGGCAAGCTCCTCATGGTTCATCAGACCCAACTGGGTTTGCGCTGACATGCGGAGCGGCCTCTCGGTGACTGGTTCCCCGGACAGTGTTGATGTCACTGAAATAAAGGGGACCCCGCGCACCCGGCAGAGCCCATTGACCCTTGCTGCCTTCCGGCCCTGGGGGAGTTCACAGGATGCGCGCCGCGCGGGATCCGTTAGGAAGTGTAGCCGCCTCCCGTCGGGCAACGCATCACCACCCTTCACGCCTCCCGATTTGGGAGATGGTGGGGGTAACCGGGTAAGCTCCCCCACGGAGGATTCGCCTAGTGGCCTATGGCGCTCGCCTGGAACGCGGGTTGGGTTAACGCCCTCAGGGGTTCAAATCCCCTATCCTCCGCCAAAGAAGCCCCCGTGACATGTCACGGGGGCTTCTTGCTGTTCGAGGAGAGGTTGTTCACCGCTTGCCCGCGTCAACCGGGCCGCGCGCCCACCCCGTTCGCGTCTACCCCGTTCGCGTCAATGGCACATTGCAGCGTTCAGACGTATGCAGTGGTCCATTGACGCCGAGCGGGCGGCACCGAACCTAGCGAGCCGACCAACCACCGTCCATGGTGTACGACGCTCCGGTGACCATGCCCGCGTTCTCGGAGGTCAACCACCCCACCAGTGAGGCGACTTCGTCCGGTTCGACGAGTCGCTTGATGGCCGCCTCGGTCAGCAGGACTTTCTCGAGTACCTCGTTCTCGGGGATGTCGTGTGCCTTGGCCTGGTCGGCGATCTGTTTTTCCACCAGCGGCGTTCGGACGTATCCCGGGTTGACGCAGTTGCTCGTCACTCCGTGGGCGGCACCTTCGAGGGCCGTCACTTTCGACAGTCCTTCGAGTGCGTGCTTGGCGGTGACGTAGGCAACCTTGAATTCCGAGGCCCGCAGTCCGTGCACCGACGACAGGTTGATCACTCGACCGAAGCCGCGAGAGTACATGTGCGGCAACGCAGCTCGAACGAGCAGGAACGGAGCCTCGACCATCAGCGTCTGGATTCTGCGGAATGCGCCGGGGTCGAAGTCGACGATCGGTGCGACGGTCTGGATGCCCGCATTGTTGACCAGGATGTCGACGTCCAAGCGAAGGTCGTCCAGCGCGGTGGTGTCGAGCAGATCCACCGACCAGACGTCACCGCCGATCTCCGACGCCAATTCTTTTGCCGCAACGTCGTTCACATCGGCGACGGTGACGTGTGCACCCCGGCCGGCCAGCTCGCGAGCGCAGGCGGCCCCGATGCCGGACGCTCCCCCGGTGACGAGGGCGGAGCGTCCGTTCAGGTCGGTCACTTGAGACCGGCCTTCGCCAGCTCGGCCTCGGTGGCCAGGTTCTTGGCGTCGGCGATGTCGATGCTCTCGAGCGCCAGTCCCTTGGTCTCCCGAGCGACGACGACGGCCACGACGGTGATGGCGCAGGCCACGGCGAGGTACACCGCGATCGGGACGGACGATCCGTAGACGTCGAGCAGCTTCACGGCGATGATCGGGGCCAGCGAGCCGGCGACGATCGAGGTGACCTGGTAGCCGAGGGACACACCGGAGTACCGCATCCGCGTCGGGAACATCTCGGCCATGATGGCCGGCTGTGTGGCGTACATGAAGGCGTGGAACATCAGGCCGATGATGATGGCCAGCATGATGACGACGTTGTGGCCGCTGTTCATCATCGGGAAGGCGAAGAAGCCCCACGTGGCCGCGGTGACGGCACCGGCGAAGTAGACCGGGCGACGACCGACGCGGTCGGCGAGCTTGCCCACCAACGGAATCGTGCAGAAGTGGATCGCGTGGGCGATCAGCATCCACCACAGGATCGTGGAGGTATCGGTACCCACCTCGACCGAGAGGTACGTGATGGAGAAGGTGACGACGAGGTAGTACATGACGTTCTCACCGAAGCGCAGTCCCATCGCGGTGAAGACGCCACGCGGGTAACGCTTGACGACCTCGAAGACGCCGTACGACGCGGCCTTGATGACCTCGGCCTGCTTGTGGGCCTCGAGGAAGATCGGGGCGTCGGAGACCTTGGTGCGGATGTAGTAGCCGACGAAGACGATGACGGCGGAGAGCCAGAACGCGACGCGCCAGCCCCAGCTGAGGAAGGCCTCATCGGACAGGGTGGTGGTCAGAACGAGCAGCGCGACGGTGGCGAGCAGGTTGCCTGCGGGGACGCCTGCCTGCGGCCAGCTGGCCCAGAATCCGCGAGACTTGTTGGGGCTGTGTTCTGCGACGAGGAGAACCGCGCCGCCCCATTCGCCGCCGACGGCGAAGCCCTGGATGAATCGCAGCGTCACCAGCAGGGCCGGGGCCCAGTAGCCGATCGCCTCGAAGGTCGGTAGGCAGCCCATGAGGAACGTGGCTCCGCCGACGAGGACGAGGCTGAACTGCAGCAACTTCTTTCGGCCGTACTTGTCGCCGTAGTGGCCGAAGACGATGCCGCCCAACGGCCTGGCGACGAAGCCGACGGCGTAGGTGACGAAGGCCGCGAGGATCGCGTCGAGCTCACTGGTTCCGGCAGCGAAGAAGATCTTGCTGAACACCAGTGTTGCGGCGGTGCCGTAGAGGAAGAACTCGTACCACTCGACGATGGTGCCTGCCATCGATGCTCCGACGACCTTCTTGAGGCCTGTGGGGGTGGCATCGGGATCCGGTTCGGGTCGTTCTGTCAGCGGCTGATCGACGCTCATGTTTTCTCCTGTGTTACTCAGCACGTCACGTTCATGCATGTGATGGACCACACAACTGCGGGTTGCTCTGAGTATTGGTGCAGATGTTTGTGGGCGCAAGAGCCATGAACGCAGGTCGGATCTGCAAAACTGCACACATGACGCTCGGTGGCGCGAAGATCCCCAGTGCAGACGACCTGCTGGTGCTGCTCGCTGTCAGTCGAACCGGTCGTTACAGCTCCGCGGCCGACGACCTGGGGATCAACCACACGACCATTTCCCGACGCATCGCCGCACTCGAGGACACGCTCGGCGGCCGCGTCCTGACCCGAGGTGCCGGTGGCTGGGAACTGACACAGCTGGGCCGCGGCGCGCTGGCCGCTGCCGAGGCCGTCGAGGATGCGCTGCGGACCCTCGTCTCGACCGACGCAGGTGCGTTGGAAGGCGTCGTACGTATTTCCGCGACCGACGGATTCAGCGCCTACATCGCGGCTCCGGCCGCCGCGCGGGTGCAACGTGCTCATCCGCGGGTGTCCGTGGAGATCGTCGCGGTCACGCGGCGCGCGTCGCAGCAACGATCGGGCTTGGACATCGAGATCGTCGTCGGCCAACCGCAGGTGCATCGCGCCGAGGCCATCCGACTCGGGGACTATCTACTCGGCCTCTATGCATCCGAGGCCTATCTGGAGGACCACGGAACGCCGCAAGTGCCGGCCGACCTCTCCGCACACCCGTTCATCTATTTCATCGACTCCATGTTGCACGTCGACGATCTGGATCTGGCCCCCAACTTCACCCCGACGATGCGCGAATCGGTCACCTCCACCAACGTCTTCGTCCACGTCGAGGCCACTCGCGCCTCGGCGGGCATCGGACTGCTGCCGTGCTTCATGGCCGACCGCCACCCCGACCTACGACGAATCCTGCCCGACGCCATCGCGGTGAAACTGACCTACTGGCTCGTCACCCGCACCGAAACCCTGCGACGACCGGAGGTATCGGCAGTGGTCGACGCGATCCGCGCGGTCGTCACCGAGCAGCGCTCGGCTCTGCTGGGAGAGAGCTGACTAAAAGGCCGCGTCATATTCGTGTCATGACTGAATTCCCAGGCGTAAAGGATCCGTAAGGATCGTCTTCAGGCCAATTTCGACGGCGTAAACATATCGGTGACCGGAGGGCCATGAGCCCTCCGACCAGCGCTGATGATGCGTTGGACCGCCAGCGCTGAAGATGCGTTGGACCGCACTATGTCGAAGAGGCTCGAACGTTCATGGCTGATTTGGGTTATCTCCTCGTCACGGCCGCGGGATTCGGTGTGTGTGCACTGATCCTGCGGGCGTTGGCGACCACTGCCACTACGAAGGCGAAGGCGAAATGACGCTCGACGGAACCATCAACGTCGTACTCGTGGTGATCGCCGCCGCAGTGGTCATCTATCTGTTCGTCGCTCTGCTCGACCCGGAGAGGTTCTGAGAACATGACTGCAGCTCTGGCAGCATCGCTCCAGATCCTCGTGGTCGTCGTCGTTCTGGCGATCGCGTACGTGCCCCTCGGCGACTACATGGCGAAAGTCTTTGCCACCGAACATGATGTCGATACAGACGCAGGAAGCCTCGGTGCCGCGGGGAGTACAGCCACCCTGCAGCGCACCCGCGGCGGCACGACCGTGTGGGCAGATCTTCGTATCGAAAAGCTGATCTACCGCCTCTGCCGGATCGACCCACGGTCCCAGCAGACCTGGGTCGGATACGCACTCTCGCTACTCGGCTTCTCTGCTGCGAGCGTCCTCTTTCTCTATGTGCTGCAACGAATTCAGGGTGTACTTCCACTGAACGGAGGACTGTCGGGAGTGAGCCCGTCGGTCGCATTCAACACCGCGATCTCCTTCGTCTCCAACACCAACTGGCAGTCGTACACACCCGAGACGACGATGTCGAACCTGACACAGCCCCTGGGCTTGGCAGTGCAGAACTTCGTTTCTGCCGCAGTCGGCCTCGCCGTCGCCATCGCCGTCATCCGAGGCTTCGTGCGCGTGCGGACCGGCGGCGAGATCGGAAACTTCTGGGTCGATCTCGTTCGAGGAATCCTACGCATCCTTCTACCTCTGTCGTTCGTCATCGCGCTGATTCTGCTGACGCAAGGCGTAATTCAGTCCTTCAGCACAGGTTTCGCCTCGACGGGGCTCGACGGGTCGTCCGTCTCCAATGCATTGGCTCCCGTCGCGTCACAGGAAGCGATCAAGGAACTGGGCACCAACGGTGGCGGGATCCTCGGCGCGAACTCCGCGCACCCGTTCGAGAACCCGACCCCGTTGTCCAACGTCGTCGAGATCATCTCGATCCTGCTCATCCCGGTGGCACTGACCCGCACATTCGGCACGATGGTCGGCGACCGTCGTCAAGGTCTGACCCTGCTGGCAGTCATGGCGACGCTGTTCGCAGCTCTCCTCACTGTCGCTGCCGTCGCGGAGTCCGGCGCGCGCGGCGTCGCAGCACAGGCCGCAGGTTCGATGATGGAGGGCAAGGAAGTTCGGTTCGGCATCCCCGGATCGACCCTTTTCGCCGTCGCAACGACGGGAACCTCCACCGGCGCAGTCAATTCCGCACACGACAGCATGTCTCCGCTCGGCGGCGGAGCAGTCCTGCTCAACATGCTCTTCGGCGAAATCGCCCCGGGTGGTGTCGGAACCGGACTGTACGGACTGCTCGTGCTGGCGATCATCGCGGTGTTCGTGGGTGGACTCCTCGTCGGCCGTACGCCCGAGTATCTCGGCAAGAAGATCGGGCAGCGCCAGATCACTCTCGCCGCACTGTCGGTACTGGTGATGCCCGCATTGGTTCTGATCGGCACCTCGATCACCGTGATCCTGTCCTCCACGACCGGCTTCCAGGGCAATTCGGGTGACCCGGGCACGCCAGGATCGATCCACGGATTCACCGAGGTCCTCTACGCCTACGCCTCCGCCTCGAACAACAACGGCAGCGCGTTCGGCGGGTTGACCGTCACCAGCGACTGGTTCCAGACCTCCCTGGGCATCGCGATGCTGCTCGGACGCTTCCTTCCGATCATCTTCGTGCTGGCACTGGCCGGTTCGCTCGCCACGTCCAAACGCACCGCTCCGAACCCGGGCACTCTTCCCACGACCGGACCGCTGTTCACCGGACTGGTACTCGGAACCGCCGTTCTTGTTGCGGCACTGACCTTCTTCCCGGCCCTGGCTTTGGGCCCGATCGCAGAGGCACTGCAATGACCGTCACCTCATCCAGGCTCATCGACGACGAGTCCGACGTCGACGACACCCCCACCCCGGTTCGATCCGGTTACTTCAGCCCCCGGCAGATGTGGACGTCACTGCCGTCCGCGTTCGCCAAACTCGACCCTCGACATCTCGCCCGCAACCCGGTCATGTTCGTCGTACTCATCGGCTCCCTCGTCACCACCGTGCTCGCGGTCCTCGATCCTTCCGTTTTCTCCTGGCTCGTAGCGGCGTGGCTGTGGTTCACGCTGTTGTTCGCCAACCTTGCCGAGTCCGTGGCCGAGGGCCGAGGCAAGGCCCAGGCCGCGAGCCTGCGTGCCGTCAAGCGAGACACGGTCGCGCGCCGTCGGACATCGAACGGGACCATCGAAGAGGTTCCCGGCACCGAATTGAAGGTCGGTGACGAGGTCGTCGTCTCGGCCGGCGAGATCATTCCGGGAGACGGCGATGTCATCGAAGGCATTGCGAGCGTGGACGAGTCGGCCATCACCGGCGAATCTGCGCCGGTCGTCCGCGAATCGGGCGGTGACCGTTCCGCAGTGACCGGCGGCACCGGAGTGCTCTCCGACGAGATCGTCGTACGGATCACAGCGGCCCAGGGCCAGACTTTCGTCGACCGCATGATTGCCCTCGTCGAGGGTGCATCGCGCCAGAAGACCCCGAACGAGATCGCGCTGAACATCCTGCTGGCTTCGCTGACGATCATCTTCATGCTGGCCGTCGTTGCGATCGGACCGATGGGCGCATACGGCGGCGAGCAGCAAGACCCGATCAAGCTGATCGCACTGCTGGTATGTCTGATTCCGACCACCATCGGAGCGTTGTTGTCCGCCATCGGAATTGCCGGCATGGACCGACTGGTTCAGCGCAACGTCCTGGCGATGTCCGGCCGCGCCGTCGAGGCAGCGGGCGACATCGACACGCTCTTGATGGACAAGACCGGCACGATCACATTCGGCAACCGTCGCGCCACCGGGCTTCATCCCGCACCCGGCACGACGGCAGGCGAACTCGCCGCAGCAGCACGGTTGTCCTCACTCGCCGACGGCACACCAGAAGGTCGCAGCATCGTCGATCTGTGCGGACTGGAATACTCGTTGCCCCTGCACGCCACGGACACCGAGAAGACCGGCGAGTTCGTCGCCTTCACCGCCCAAACCCGCATGAGCGGAATCGATCTCGACGGCACCCAGGTCCGCAAGGGTGCATCCGATTCGGTGCTGGCATGGGTGCGCAGCAACGGCGGTCCCTCGATCGCCGTCGAGATAGACGACATCTCGAACAGCATCGCCGAGATGGGCGGGACACCCCTGGTGGTCGCCACTGCACCCCAGGGCGGTCCTGCCCGCGCACTGGGTGTCATCGAACTCTCCGATGTCGTCAAGCCCCACATCGCGGAGCGATTCGCTCAGTTGCGGGCCATGGGCATCAGGACCGTCATGGTCACGGGTGACAATCCGCGGACCGCGAAAGCCATTGCAGCCGAGGCAGGTGTCGACGACTTCCTCGCCGAGGCCACACCCGAGGACAAGCTCGCATTGATCCGCAAGGAGCAGGAAGGCGGCCGGCTGGTCGCGATGACGGGCGACGGCACCAACGACGCCCCCGCTCTGGCGCAGGCCGACGTGGGTGTCGCGATGAACACCGGAACGTCGGCAGCAAAGGAGGCCGGCAACATGGTTGATCTCGATTCCGATCCGACCAAGTTGATCGAGGTCGTCGAGATCGGTAAGCAGTTGCTGATCACCCGCGGAGCATTGACGACGTTCTCCCTCGCCAACGACCTCGCGAAGTACTTCGCGATTCTGCCGGCGATGTTCAGCGTCGTCTACCCACAACTCGACGGCCTCAACATCATGCGGCTCGCCACCCCCGAATCGGCGATCCTGTCCGCGGTCATCTTCAACGCTCTGGTGATCATCGGGCTGATTCCGCTGGCGCTCAAGGGTGTTCGTTACGTCCCGTCGAGCGCTTCGACACTGCTGCGCCGCAATCTGCTGCTCTACGGAGTGGGCGGCGTCATCACCCCGTTCATCGGGATCTGGCTCATCGACCTCGTCGTTCGTTTCATCCCAGGGATAGGCTGACATGCGTTTCGTACAGAGATTTCTCGGTCAGATCGTGGCAGGACTGTCGGTGCTGCTGGCGCTGACGGTCATCGTCGGTATCGGGTATCCGGCGGCGGTATGGGCGGTGAGCCGCATCGGATCCAGCTCTGCCGAGGGGTCGCCGCTGCGTGACGCGAACGGGTGCATCGTCGGCAGCAGCCTGATCGGGGTCGACCCGCAGGTCGAAGAGGGAGCGCCGGATCCGTTCTTCCACAACCGAGTTACCGGATCCATCTCCGACGACAATGCCTTTGCCGTGAGCGACCCGGCTGCGTCGTTGCCGACCAACCAGGGCCCCAGTAGCGAAGCACTGGCGGCATTCATCGAGGAACGTCGTGCCGTCATCGCCGAGCGTGAAGGCGTCGACCCGGCCGCTGTGCCGGTGGACGCGGTCACCGGATCCGGCTCGGGTATCGATCCCGATATCAGCCCCGCCTACGCCGCGATTCAGATCCCACGCGTCGCGCAGGTCAACGACATGAGCGTCGACGCGGTGACGGCTCTGGTCGCCGAACACACCGACGGCAGGCAGCTCGGGTTCCTCGGCAACGAGACGGTGAACGTGCCGGAGCTCAATGTCGCTCTGGGACTGACGGCACCGGGGTGCGGAACGAGCTGAACCTCGACGGTCCAGGGCAGCAGGTAGACGACATGGGAAAAAAGGCCGGCAAGCGGGGGTCTGGAGGACTCGATCGCGGTGAATTGCGCATCTATCTCGGGGCGGCGCCGGGGGTCGGTAAGACCTTCGCGATGCTCGGTGAAGCGCACCGCAGGCAAGAACGTGGGTGCGATGTGGTCGCGGGCGTGGTGGAAACCCACGGCCGCGCCCGCACCGCTGCATTACTGGACGGCATCGAACTGGTTCCTCCGCGGATAGTTCACTACCGCGGATCGATCGCTCAGGAACTCGATGTCGCAGCGATCATCGAGCGTGAACCTTCGCTGGTTCTTGTCGACGAACTCGCCCACACCAACACCCCGGGTAGCGCCCACGAGAAGCGTTGGCAGGACGTCGAGGAATTGCTGGCAGCGGGAATCGACGTGGTCTCGACCCTGAATGTGCAGCATCTGGAAAGCCTCAACGATGTCGTCGAGCAGATCACCGGTGTGCCGCAGCGAGAAACCGTCCCGGATTCGGTGGTCCGGGCAGCGGAACAGATCGAATTGGTCGACGTGGCTCCAGAAGCGCTGCGCCGCCGGCTCTCCCACGGAAACATCTACGCAGCCGAGAAGGTCGACGCAGCGCTGAGCAACTATTTCCGTCAGGGCAATCTGACTGCCCTACGCGAACTGTCGTTGTTGTGGATCGCCGATCAGGTCGACGCTGCGTTGGCGAAATACCGCAGTACACACGACATCACCGACACGTGGGAGGCACGCGAGCGTGTTGTCGTCTCGGTGACCGGTGGACCGGAGTCCGAGACCCTGCTGCGTCGCGCAAGTCGGATCGCCTCGCGGTCCAGCGCGGAACTGATGGTGCTCCACGTCATCCGCGGTGACGGCCTCACCGGCGTCTCGGCACCGCAGATGGGGAAAGTCCGCGTACTCGCAGCGAGTCTCGGCGCGAGTATGCACAGTGTCGTCGGTGACGACGTGCCGACCACGCTGCTCGACTTCGCACGGGGGGCCAACGCGACCCAGCTCGTCATCGGAACCTCGCGTCGGTCTCGCTGGGCCCGAATACTGGACGAGGGCATCGGCGCTGCGGTCATTCAGAACTCGGGCAAGATCGACGTGCACATGGTCACCCACAACCAGATCAGTCGAGGTTTTCGGCTCGGGCGGCTGATCCCGCCCAACCCGAAGCACCGACGAATTCTGTCCTGGGTTGCCGCCGTTGTCGTACCCGTCGTCTCGGCCATGGCGATGCTGTTGGTGGATCCATATCTCGATCTCGGCGGCGAGAGTGCCCTGTTCTTCATGGTCGTACTCGCCGTTGCGCTCCTGGGCGGCGTTGCGCCCGCGGCACTGTCGGCGTTGATCGCAGGATTGTTGCTCAACTACTTCTTCGCCGACCCGCGGTACAGCTTCACCATCGCCGAACCCGACAATTTCGTCACCACCGTGGTGCTGCTCATCATGGCAGTGGCAGTGGCATTTCTCGTCGACGCGGCCGCCCGACGCACCCGCGAAGCTCGGCGAGCGTCACAGGAAGCCGAGCTCCTGACACTGTTCGCCGGAACGGTGCTGCGCGGCGGCGACATTCGAACGCTGTTGGAGCGAGTGCGAGAGACGTACTCCCAACGCGCGGTCTCGATCATCAGAGGTGCTGGTGTCATCGTCGAATCTGTCGGTGACTCTCCACCCGCCGTGCCCGATGACGCCGACACCGCAATCGACACCCCCGACGGTTCCTTCACGTTGCTCCTGTCCGGTACCAAAACCGGTGCCCACGATCGACGTGTGCTCAGCGCAGTGGCCAACCAGGCAATGGGTCTGATCAGGCAGACCGAACTCGCTCAGGAGGCCAGCACCGCCGCAGGCCTGAAGGAAGTCGACCGTCTTCGGCGGGCGCTGCTGTCCGCGGTCAGCCACGACCTACGAACACCACTCGCCGCGGTCAAGGCTGCGGTGTCGAGTCTGCGCGCGACCGATGTGGAATTCTCTGCTGAGGACACCGCTGAACTGTTGGCGACCATCGAGGAATCGACCGACCAGCTGACGGGTCTGGTGGGCAACCTGCTCGATTCGTCACGGCTCGCCGCAGGGGTCATTCAGCCGAGTCGGTCCATCGTGTACGTCGAGGACGCCGTGGACGCAGCGCTCGTCGGGACGCACACGGGTCGCGAGCTCGTCGTCGTCGATGTGGACGACGTCGCTGTCTCGGCCGACGCGGGTCTGCTCGAGCGCGTGTTGGCGAATCTGATCGACAATGCGCTGCGACACGCACCCGGATCGCCGGTGCGGGTCGGGGCCGCCTACATCGGCGACCGAGCGGTGATCACCGTTGCCGACAGCGGCCCTGGGATCGCGCCCGGAAGCGAAGAGGCTGTGTTCGAGTCCTTCCAACGATCGGGCGACCGCGACAACACCACGGGCGTCGGGCTCGGACTCTCCGTGGTGCGTGGGTTCGTCGAGGCCATGGGAGGCTCGGTGACGGTGTCCGATACTGCCGGTGGCGGGGTGACCATGACCGTCGAATTGGCCCGAGCGGAATCGACTGCCAGAGGCGACTTCTCCGAGCAGACCCATGGGTGAATCCCGTTCCGCGATCAAGGTTCTGGTTGTCGACGACGAGCCGCAGATCGTGCGCGCATTGCGCATCAACCTCGCCGCCCGCGGTTACAACGTCGTCACCGCGGCCACCGGGACCGGCGCGCTACGCGCCATTGCGTCCGAGCACCCCGATGTCGTCATTCTCGACCTCGGACTGCCCGATATCGGCGGCCTGGACGTGCTCGCCGGTGTGCGAGGATGGAGCGAGATTCCGGTGATCGTGCTGTCCGCGCGCACCGACAGCGGTGACAAGATCGACGCTCTCGACGCCGGTGCCGACGACTACATCACCAAACCGTTCGGGATGGACGAATTCCTGGCCCGGCTACGCGTCGCTGTCCGCAGACGAGCCATCACGACGTCCCCTACGGACCCGCTGGTGACCACCTCGTCCTTCACCGTCGATCTGGCCTCCAAGAGGGTGACCAGGGACGGCGAGATCGTGCATCTCACGCGTACCGAATGGGGAGTCCTCGAGATGTTGGCCCGCAATGCAGGCAAGCTGGTGGGGCAGAAAGAACTACTCAGAACTGTCTGGGGTCCCGGGCACGATCACGGCTCCAACTATCTGAGGATCTACATGTCTCAACTTCGACGCAAGCTCGAAGCCGACCCGGGCAAGCCTCGGCATCTCATCACCGAGACGGGTATGGGGTATCGACTCGTGGAGTGAAGAGGGCCGGAGCAGGCATCTCGGGGAGCAGATCCAGATGGTGGGCTTGTCCGTCGGACAGTGTCAGGACGCTCGGGCAGTCTCCGGGACCGTCGGCGATCGCGAGCACGTCACCGACCCGAACATCTGCCGGGAGCGACACTGCCGAGTCGATCACGCACCGACGCAGAGGGTCACTGCCATCGGCGAGTACGAACACTTCCTCGCCGCCCAGGCTGTGGCGGTTGGCGATGACCGCCGCGGCCGGACCGGCAGGGGCGCAACCGGTTCCACCGTCCACCACCACGACGACTCTGTGTGAATCTGTCCGGTCGATCGACCGGACACGGCACACCGTCACCATGGACGCGTCGGTGATCGACTCCCCGGTCTCGACGGCGAGCTGCGGACGCGGAAAGCGATGCCGGATGCAACCTTCGTCGATGGCGTCTTCGACGACGTCGGACAGGAGCGCAGTATCGAGTCCCGTCGGAGAATCGATCCGTAGATGCAGTCGATTACCGAGCACACCGTGATCTCGGTAGGCCTGAGCCATCACCCCGAGAGACTCAACGATCCGTGCGAACACGCCGTCGAGGGTGGCCGCGCTGCATTCGACACCGTCGAATACCGTTGCAGGGCAATCGACAACCTGAGCGATGACGTTTTCCGCATAATCACGATTGCCGTCGGTGCTGACCAGAGTCGACTGGGCGACGGCTACGGCACGGTCCGCATCCGAAATCCGGTGAAGACCTGCGGCGACGACGATTCGGCCCACTCGCTCACCCACCGGAAGTGACAGAAGCAGATCTGCAGCCTGTGCGCTGTGCGCTCGGCCGACGATGTGGGAGGGATCGACACCGAGCTGCCGGGCGGACGACAACGCTGCCATCGACTCGACGATCAGCGTCAAGTGCTGCTCCCCTATCCAGCGCGCGACAACCGGAGCCAGCACACTGCCTGGCCTGTAGAGCATTTCGGCTGTGAACGACCCGAGCGCGATGCGATTGCACCTACCGCGCAGGCTGGTCTCGTCGATCACGCACACCGGCGTCGAGTAACGATCGGCAATGTCGTCGAGAAACATTCCTGCCACCGTCACTCGACCGTGTCGATAGTGCGTCGTACTCGGCCACACGGCATGATCCAACCGCGACGACAGAGCACCTCTGAGCGACGCAGATAATCCAACAACGTCATCGAACACATCTCCTCGTCGACACCGGACCGAGTGCGGTCCTCCAGTCGATCATCGCCCCGATTGGAGCCGAACAGCCCTGCCTTGACGGGAAATTGACGCTGCGGACGATGACCTTGACACCGCGGTAACAGATGCGCCTCGACCCATCTGCACCCCGTAAGAATCTCGGTACGTCGCGTCAAAACTTCGTCAACGAACCTCCCGAACGGTTCGCGCGGGCGTATATCTGAGTGCATGACACTCTCGCTCGAAGCGCCCGATCACTCGACACAACTACACAATTCGATCCACCTCATGCGTCGGGTCATTCCAGGGGTCGGTTTCGGTGTCCGCGCGAACGCGCTCGGCGATCACGGTCTCGCCACCTGGGTACGGAACTCCGGTGTCACCGTCCTCGCGCACGATGACGACGAGCTCGATCGTGTGCAGCTCAGCGGGATTCGGCCGAACCACATAGTGTTTCGATGCGGAGCCGGCACCGACGGCATCCGCAGTGCCGTGCACCGAGGGGTGTTCCGTTTTGTCGTCGGTTCGGATTCGCAGATCGCTCGATTGACACAGTGCGCGCAACGGACCAAATACGTCTACCTCGACAACGATGCGCCGGCAGCACTCTGCGGTCACCGAGTGCAGGTGGTCGGTCTCCACAACGACGTCGACAACTCCGGTGACCCGGCTGAATGGGCCTCGGCCGCCGAGAAAGCGCTGCGCCGCACGTCCGTGTCCACGACGGGCGAGTCGCCGGTGCACCGCATCATTCTGAGCGGAGGATCGACCGAGGAGTGGATGAACTATTCCGTCCCGTACCTGACGTCCGTCGTGCGCTCTGTGGACGCTGCACTGGATGAGGGGTGCACCCGATGGAATCTGCCACGGCCTGCCGTCTCGGTGATACCGGCGCAGGCGGCGGCCCACTGATGCTCCGGGAGGCGTATACCGTCGAGTGGACAGAACGTCCGTCCCGAGAAGGAGCGTCCACTCGATGGCCGATATCGACTTCTATTTCGATCCGGTGTGCCCGTTCGCCTGGATGACCAGCAAGTGGGTTCGCAAGGTCCAGGCCCAGCGTGACTACACCGTCGACTGGCGGTTCATCTCACTGCGACTGCTCAACTCGCACATCGACTACGACGCGCACTTCCCACCCGAGTACGAGGCCGGGCACACCGCGGGCCTGCGACTGTTGCGGGCCGCTGCCTCTGTTCGTCGTGAGCATGGGTCGGACGCTGTCGGGCCGCTGTATCAGGCCCTCGGAACCCACATCTTCGACACCGAGGTGGTGCCCGACAACGCTGCGAGCCACGGCCATCGTGGTACCGCAGCATTCCTCGGGCCGATCCTCGAAGAACTCGGGTTGCCCACCCATCACACTGCAGCACTGGATGATTCGACGATCGACGACGAGATCCAGGCCGAGACCGATCATGCTCTCTCGCTGACCGGCAAGGATGTCGGCACGCCCATCATCGCCTTCGAGCCGCCGGACGGCGTCGCCTTCTTCGGGCCGGTGATCAGCCGGCTCCCCAGCGACGAAGAGGCAGTAGCGCTGTGGGACAACGTGATCGCACTCGCTCGCTTCCCCGGCTTCGCCGAGATGAAGCGCAGTCTGCGTGAGCTCCCCCAACTGAAGGCCCTTGGGGTCCAAGAGGACGAAGCGGGCGTGCAACAGGACTGGCATGCCGGGAGTCGACGCCAGAAGAAGTGATCGTCTCGGCCGAATCAGCCGCCCTGCACGTCGTCCATGCTGCCGGTTCCCGGGGTTCCGGCATCGAGGCCGTAACGCAGGTAGACGGCGCCTCTGTCACCGACGGCCGGTGGCTCGAGCAACGTCAGGTTGCTGGGTACCGTGCCGTCGGCGAACACTCTCTTTCCCACTCCGAGAAGGATGGGATGCACCCACAGATCGAGTCGATCGAAGAGCTTCTCGCGCAACAGAGTCTGCACCAGGTCGAGGCTTCCGACCACTTTGATGTGGTCGTGTCGATCTCGGATCTCACGCACCGCGCCGACCAGGTCCGGTCCGAGTTGGGTCGAACCGTCCCACCGAAGATCGGGTGTGCCGCGCGAGGCCACGTATTTCGGTATGGCGTTGAACAGCGTTGCGAACGGGCCGTTCTGGCTCGGCCAGTACGCAGCAAAGATGTCGTAGGTGCGCCGCCCGAGCAGGAGCGCGTCCGTGCCCTCGTATGCAGCGTCGACTTGCGCCCCGGAGACCTCGTCGAGCAGAGGAACCTGCCAGCCACCGTAGGGGAAGTTCTCGGGATCTTCCTCAGGGCTTCCGGGCGATTGTGCGACGAGGTCGAGGGTGGCGAACAGCTCCAACGTGATGAGGCCCATGATGTCTCCTGGTTCGGTGGGGTCTTCTTCGGGGCAAACCTTGTTCAGCCCAATACTTTTCGCAGACTCTCGGCAAATTCGGTCGGCTTTCCGGTCTGACCGAATTCGCCGCCGAGGAATCCCGAGTGGCCGCCGGGAAAGACGATCGGCTCCGATCCGAGGAGCGCCGCAGTCGAATACGCTGCGCGAGCCGCGATGTGACCGTCCTCGGGGCCGCCGGATTCTTCCCCTACTCCGATCACCACTGTGGTGGGAGCAGCACGCAATGCATCGACATCCGGCGCGAAATCGACGCCTCCCCCGCGCA
This sequence comes from Rhodococcus sp. NPDC006774, assembly GCF_040636045.1. Classification (NCBI taxonomy): domain Bacteria; kingdom Bacillati; phylum Actinomycetota; class Actinomycetes; order Mycobacteriales; family Nocardiaceae; genus Rhodococcus; species Rhodococcus sp. NPDC006774. Next base: position 179,339 of record NZ_JBEYIW010000007.1, read on the forward strand.
TGTTGGACATCAAGGCATCGTCGCGGGTCCCGTCGTCCTCGGTCGTGAGGCCGAACTGCGCCGGGTCCGGTGCCGGGCGAGCGAAGAACGCGTCGTCGATGGGGCCTGCATGCATCAGCAGCGACATGAATTCGGCCATTGCCGGGCCGCGGCCGTGCGCGTCGTATGTGGCCACCATGTGTGCGCACACCGTCGCAATGTTCTCGCGGTCAGGAAGCGTGCCTCCGGCGGGTGGTTCGTGGGCCACCAACGTCCGGATGTCGGACGGGTGCTTGCTGACGAGCACCAGCGCATTGACCGCACCCCCGCTCGAGGCGAACACATCCACCGGACCATGACCGACGGCGGTGAGCACTGCATGCAGGTCGTCGGCATGTTCGCCGAAGGTGACTGCGGCGGTCGCGTCGTCTCGTCGACTACGTCCGACATTTCTCGGGTCGTACGTGACGACCACCCGGTCGCGGAAGTGCGATGCCAACGTCACGAACCCGCTCGCATCCATCGGTGAGCCGATGAGCACCAAGGGGGTGGCCCCTGGCTCGAGCTCACCGATCACGTCGTAGGTCAGGGTCGCACCGGGAACGGAAACTGCCTGTGTCGTCATGGTCGTGTGGACCTCGCCGCGAGCGAAAACTCACCGGGAACGCTCGCCCGGTCGTCACGAAGGCGAGCGTCGGCTACGAACTCGGCTCTGCTGGGCGCGAGACGACAGTCCCGACGCGGACCTGGATGTGGCCGCCGCGGACGGAGCGAGTCGACAGATCGCGCAGCAGTGGCGTCATCGCCGTCCACGGATGAGCCTCGATGTCCGCCCCTCCGAGTCGGCACGCAAGTTTCGCCAGCGGGGTCCACACCGCCGCACGTCCGACGGGCCGCTGCATGTCGACGACGGACACGACGCCGCCCACTCGCGTCGCCGCGATCATTGCCTCGAGGGCCGCCCGCCACGGCGTCATCAGCGAGAGTGCGTAGGTGCTCAGGGCCGCATCGAACGGGGCGCGCTTGCCCAGGTCCGCGCGGGTGAGGGCGGTGGCGTCGGCTGCGACGAGCGTGACGTTGTCCCAACCGGCCCGGTCGGCTCGCCGTCGGGCCTGTTCGAGCATCTGCGGGCTGGCGTCGACTCCGGTGATCGACCCGGTCGGTCCGATCATCCGCTGCAGCCCCGCGAAGTTCAGCCCTGTCCCGCAGCCGAGGTCCAGAACATGGCGTCCGGCAGGCAGATTCAGCAACTCGAACGCAGCCTCCCGTCCCGCGCGGTACACCGGCCTCTCGAAGGAGATCAGGTCGTACAGGCGCGCCGACGTCGTGTACTTGGTCGGTCGTCTCATCTCGGGTCTCTCCAGGGCGCGGGCATAGTGGGAGGTATGGGAATCCGTCGTTCGTCTTCGAGTGTGCCCGAGAACCGCGCCGACGTGGTTGTGGTGGGCGGTGGCACCGCCGGCATCGTGGCCGCGAAGACCGCGGCCGGCTTCGGCATTCGCGTCGTATTGATCGAGCGGGACCGCACCGGCGGCGACTGCCTGTGGACCGGATGCGTTCCGTCCAAAGCACTGCTCGCGGCGGCGTCGGTGGCACAGACGGTTCGATCCGCGTCCCGGTTCGGCATCGTCACCCAGCCGCCGAGCGTCGATTTCGGGCGCGTGATGCAGCACGTGCACGGGTCGATCGCCGAGATCGCGCCGATCGATTCGCCGGAGGCCCTGACCGAGGCCGGAGTATGTGTGATCCACGGCGACGCAGTCTTCACCGGGCCGAACACCGTGAGCGTCGGTACGCGGATACTGCATTTCGGTCAGGCGATCGTGACCACCGGTGCGCATCCCACGGTGCCGGCGATCGACGGCATCGAGCACGTGGACTACCTGACCAGCGACACCCTGTGGGATCTGATGGATTTGCCGCAGCGACTGCTGATCGTCGGGGCCGGGTCGGTGGGTTGTGAAATGGCGCAGGCATTTTCGCGCCTCGGATCGGACGTGACTCTGGTTGGGCGGTCGGCGACGATCCTGCCTCGGGAGCACCCTGAGGCCTCGTCGATCATGGCGCAGGCGTTGACCGGCGAGGGTGTGCGCGTCCTGAACTCCACCGCCGTCGTGCGCATCGAGGACGGCTCGGCCGTGACCGATACGGGTGTCGAGATCCAATTCGATCGAGTGCTCATCGCCACCGGACGGACTCCGCGCACCGCGTCCCTCGGCTTGGATACGGCCGGTGTGGAAGTGGACGACAACGGATTCGTTCAGGTCGACGAGCATCTGCGGACCACCAATCCCCGCATCTGGGCAGCAGGAGATCTCACCGGTCACCCTCAGTTCACGCACACCGCCGGTGTGCACGGCAGTCTGGCCGCGAGCAATGCGGCACTCGGCCTGAACCGAACAGTGAGTACGACGGGGACGCCGCGGGTGACGTTCACCGATCCCGAGATCGCCTCGGCCGGAATCGATGTGCGGACCGCGCGGCAGCGTGGATTGCGGCTGCAGACTCTCGACCACCATCACGTCGACCGTGCCGTCACCGAGAATGCAACGAACGGATCGACGACGCTCGTGCTCGACGCCAAGCGTCGCATCGTCGGGGCCTGCGTGGTGGGACCGCGAGCGGGCGAGACGATCGGCGAACTGATTCTGGCCATCGAGCAGGGACTGCGTACCCGCGACCTCGCCGGAGCCACCCACCCGTATCCGACGTACAACGACGGGCCCTGGAACGCGGCGATAGCAGACGTGAAGGCGCAGTTGGGTTCTCCGGTGATCTCCCGAGCGACGGCCGCACTGGCGAAGGTGCGCGGCACGTGGATCAGGAGAGCGCGCGATACCCGGCGATGATTCGTTGGGTGGAGCTCACCGCGACCACCGCTGCCCAGACCACCGCGATCTGCCACGAGATACCGGGCAACAGTAGCCAGAGACTGTGCACCGCAATGGTTTCGGCTCCCTCGGCCAACCCTCCGAGGAACGACAGCGAACGGCCGTCGTCGATGGTGCGACCGGTGCGTTCGGCGATCGAGGAGAACGCAAGAAACGCGGTGCCGTTGATGTAGTACGCCAACAGCACCAGCAGGAACGGCCACCAGGGGGCGTCGTATGCGGCCGAGGCACCCACCGCGACGCCCACCACCGTCGTGCCGTAGACCACAAAATCGGCGGTGATGTCGAAGAATGCGCCTGCCCCGGCTGTTGTCGCCCGCCTGCGCGCCAGAGGCCCGTCCAGGCCGTCGGCGATCCGGGAGACGATCCACAAGAACAAAGCGAGCAACCAGAACTGCAGGCCCGCGGCCAGTGCGCTACCGAGGCCCAGCACCAGTCCCGCGGCAGTGATCCGGTCGGGTGTGATCGCGGGACGGTCGAGGGCGCGGGCACAGCGATCGAGCGGGCTTTCGAGGTGGCGGCGCAGAAAGCTGTCGATCATTCGGCTGCACCGGTGAGTCCCAGGCGGCGGGCCAACAGGGCCGAACCGGCCGCGATCGCCAGCACAGCGAGCAATGCGATGGCGAACGGCCACGACAGCGGCGAGGTCCCGTACGCACCGAGCGCGGTGTAGGCGACGGTCGCGGGCACGATGCCGATCATGGTGCCCACCACGTAGTCACGTTGCCCCACGGCACTGACTCCGGCCGCGTAGTTCACCAAGGAGAACGGCAGCGGCACCAGTCGCACGAGCAGCACCGACAGCAATCCGCGGCGTCCGAGCATGGCGTCGAGCCGGCGGAGCCTGTCCCACTCGGTGCGGGCCACCTGGCCGCGTCCCAGCGCCCGCGCCCCCCAGTACCCGAGATACGCCCCCATCGTGGCGGCGAACACCACGACGGTTGCGCCCACCGCCAATCCGAACAGCAGTCCCGACGCGATGGTCAACGTGCTGGCGGGGAACGGGGTGGCCGACAGGACGGCATAGAGCACGACGAACAGCGCGATGCCCCAGGGCCCGGCCGACGCCACTCGGTCACGGATGAACGACGGATCGGGCAGGTCGACGGTGCCGAGCACGATCACCAGAGCGACGACGACCACGGCAGCCGCGAGCAATTTCAGGGTCGTGCCGCGGCGACTACGCGTCGGGCGGTCCTGCGTCACGGTGTGTGCCTCTCGTCCGGCGGTCAGGATCCATTGTGCACACGACCGGTGTGCCCGCGTGTTCAGCGGTTGTCTCATTCGACCGATTACGGTGGTGAGGGCAGCGTCGACGACGGCTGCTTCGGTTGATCTGGAGGGCCCACGGTGATTCGTTCAGTACGGCGCGCAGTGACGATTGCGGCGAGCGCAGGGCTGCTGCTCACCGCATGCGCGGCACCATCATCGGAGGCTCCGCGCGCCGAGGACTTGTCCTGGAGCGAGATCCAGGAGCAGGCGCAAGGACAGACGGTATCGCTGTGGATGTACGGCGGCGACGAGCAGGGCAATGCCTACGTCGACGACGTGCTCACGCCCGCGGCCGCCGAAGAGGGCGTCACACTGCGGCGCGTGCCGGTGGAATCGACCACCGATGCCGTCAACCGCATCCTGTCCGAGCGGCAGGCCGGGGTCACCGACGGCGAAGTGGATCTGGTGTGGGTCAACGGCGCGAACTTCGGCACCGGTAAGCAGGCCGGCGCGTGGCTGTGCGGGTGGACGCAGAATCTGCCGAACATGGAACTGACCGATCCCGAGGATCCGCTGCTGCTCAACGACTTCGGTACTCCGGTCGAGAACTGCGAATCACCCTGGCACAAAGCTCAATTCACACTGGTCTACAACGCAGCAGCCATCCCCGATCCGCCGACGACATTCGACGGCGTGCTCGACTGGGCCCGCGCGAACCCGGGCCGCTTCACCTACCCCGCTCCCCCGGACTTCACCGGCTCGGTGTTCGTGCGTGAGGCGTTGATCAATGCCTCCGGCGGTGTCGACGAGGTTCCCGCTCAGTTCGATCAGGACTCCTACGATCGCCTGGCCCCGGCACTGTTCGATCGATTGAACGAGCTCGCCCCGTCACTGTGGCGCGAGGGAACGACGTATCCGCAGTCCTCCTCCGAGCTCGACGCCCTCTACGCCGGTGGCCAGGTCGACATGACCATGACGTACGGCCCCGCGACCCTCCCGAAACTCGTCGCCGACGGCACCTTCCCGCCGGAGACCCGCGTCCTGACTCTCGACGAGGGAACCGTCGGGAATGCGAGTTTCCTTGCCATTCCGTCGACATCGGGGAAGTCGGCCGCGGCGCAGGTGGTTGCCAATCTCGCGTTGTCGCCCGAGCAGCAACTTGAGAAGGCGACTCCGGACGTGTGGGGGCAGTTCACCGTGCTCGATATCGACCGATTGCCCGATGACGCCCGCGCCCGGTTCGAGGCGTTGCCGAGTTCGACGGTTCTGCCGTCCTACGAAGAGCTCTCGGCCAATGCGCATCCCGAACTCTCGGCGGAGTGGGTCACCCCGCTCGACGAGGGATGGCGTCGAAGCGTGCTCGCCGGTCAGTGAGCGCGTCCACGAGGAGCTTTCGCGGCACGGCGGCGGTACTGCCTGCCGTCGTGCTGGTCGTTCTCGTCGTCGGCGGCGGTCTCGGAACCGTGGTGCTGCAGAGCCTGGGTCTGATGCCGTTGGTCGGAACCCCCGAACTGTCGGTCGACGCATACTCCGCGCTGGGCGGTGGCCTGTGGCGCTCGGTGTCGTTGACGCTGTCGATCGCCGTCGTCTCGACCGCCTTGGCCACGGTGATCGGGCTTGCCGCGGCGCTGACGGCGTTGTCGGGTGGACGCGCCGCGTTGGTCGCCGCCGGATTGACGGTCACGGTGCCGCACCTGATCGGGGCAGCCGCGATGGCCCTGTTGCTGGCGGATTCGGGAATGCTGCCCCGCATCCTGGGCATGACCGACGTCGGCTGGCCGGAGTTGGTCGGCGGGCGGTGGTGGATTGCCGTTGTCGCCGAATACGCCTGGAAGGAATCGGCTTTCGTGGCCGTCGTCGTGGCCGGGACTCTCGCTACCCGAGTAGCCGCATTCGACGAGACAGCGGCGACTTTGGGCGCAGGCCGGTGGGCTCGGCTGCGACTGGTCACGCTGCCGTTGGCTCGGCCCGCGCTGATCGCGTCGGCGGCCATCGCGTTCGCCTACACGGTCGGATCGTACGAGGTGGCCCGTATTCTGGGTCGCCCGTATCCGGAGCCGCTGTCGGTGATGGCAATTCGCCTGTTCACCTCGATCGATCTTCAGACGCGTCCGCAGGCAGCCGCTGCCGCGACGATCGCCACCGCGCTGACGGTGGTCGTGGCCGCGGTGGCACTGCACTATCTGCGCAGATCGGCAGCGTGGAAATGAACAAGGTTGCTCCCGCTGTCGGCAGGTCCGTTCTGGTCCTGTGGTTCCTGCTGCCGCTGATTCCGGTTGTCTTGTGGGCCATCAGCAATCGATGGTCGTTTCCCGGATCGGTTCCGCAGGAATGGGGATTCGACGGCGTTCGCAGTGCTCTCGACGCCGGGGGCGTCGATGCGTTCGTGCGCTCGACCCTGCTCGCTCTCGCCGTCGCCGCCATCGCAACACCATTGGGCGCGTTGGCTGCTCGCGCCCTGGTGAACGGCACCGTGCGTTTCCCCGCTTTCGTGGCCGGGGTTCTCTTCGCACCACTTGCCCTGCCCCCGTTCGCCGTGGCATTGGGACTCGATGTGCTGGTGCTGCGCTCGCGCATTCCGAGCACGGTGGCGGTGATCGCGCTGCTGACCGTTGCGGCCATTCCGTACACGACGTATCTGATGCGAGTGGCATTCGGCGCGTACGACATCGGTTACGAGGAGGAGGCGCGCACTCTCGGTGCGTCGAGTGCCATGGTGCTGCGGCGGATTCGCATTCCACTGCTGGCTCCGGCGTTGGCGGGGGCGGCGTTACTCGCGTTCCTCGTGGCGTGGAGCGACTACGTGATCACGCTGTTGATCGGTGGAGGCAGACTGGTCACCGTGCCCATTCTCGTCGCCTCGTTCGCTGCAGGCACCGGTAACGATTCGGTGGTGGCTGCGCTATCGGTCGCTGCGGTGGTTCCGCCGTTGTTGCTGGTGCTCATGCTGGCCCGGTTGCGTCGTAGGAGTGCCCGATGAGCGTCGAACTGTCCGTACACGGACTCACCAAAGTCCATGCCGGTCAATCGGTTGCGGCGCTGCATTCGTTGGATCTCACCGTGCCACCGGGTTCGTGCACGGCGATTCTCGGACCGTCGGGCTCAGGCAAGAGCACTGCACTGCGGCTCATCGCGGGACTGGATTCACCCACCGCCGGCACAGTGCGCATCGACAGCCGTGAGGTGAACGGTGTTGCGGCCGAGAACCGCGGAGTCGGGATGGTGTTCCAGCGTCCGATGTTGTTCCCGCACATGTCGGTACTCGACAACATCGGTTTCGCCTACCGCGCGGCCGGGGAGAGTCGCAAGCGGGCGCGCGAACGTGCCCGGGAGTACCTCGACCTGGTGCATCTCGGCGACATCGGGGACCGAGCAGTGTCCGAGGTGTCGGGCGGGCAGGCCCAGCGGGTGGCGTTGGCGCGTTCCCTCGCCGGATCCCCGCAAGTGTTGTTGTTGGACGAGCCCTTCAGTGCTCTGGACCCGGTGTTGCGCACCGAGATGCACGACCTCGTCCGGGAATTGCGCTCGACGTTGGATCAGACTCTGCTGCTCGTCACCCACGATCAGCAGGAAGCGGCGGTACTGGCCGATTCGGTGGCGGTGCTCATCGACGGTCGATTGGAGCATCAATCCGATATCGCGACGGCCTACACGCGGCCGAGCACCCTGGCGGTGTCGCGACTGATGGGTGGGTTGAACGAAATCGAGGGGCAGTGGGATGGGGTTGGGGTGCATCGCTCCGAGCTCGGGGAGTTGGAGGTCGACGGGGTTTCACTTCCCGCTGGACCTGCCGTGTTGCTGGTGCGGCATGAGCTGATCACGCTGAATGACAACGGAATTCGAGGGGTTGTTTCGGGTCTTCGGCCTACCGGATTCCGAAGTATCGCCGATGTGACCGTGGGCTCGACGGTTGTAAAGGTGGAGCTGGCGGCGGGATCTGCGGTCAAGATGGGGGATGCGGTGGGGTTAAAGATTCCGGGTTTGGCGAGATTTGTTGTCATGGTTTGAGGTCGAAGATGTGGCTGTTCGCAATCCCCGTGCTCTGGGATCCGTCGCTAGTGACTAACACCCAAACAACGAAATCCCAGTTACCGCACCGTAATGACACCTTGACGGCGTTGATATCCACGCCTCCCGGCGTATGGAGGAAAATCGCGATAGTCGGACTGTCACCAGGTTTGCCGTTGCAGCACGCGCATACCGACTCGGACTGGCGGCCTTAATAGATACTCCCAGAACGGATTCGGGCTACCAGGTTTTTGGGACCAGTAGAGCTGGGCGAGGTATGAGGTAGCTAGTGCGGAGGTATGGTTGTGCAGCAGGTTCATATCCGCGCGAAAAGCCTCGGTGGCGTCCACTTCAAAAATTGGTGAAGCAGGCCCATGGGCGTCGCGAAATTGCTGGGCGTCGGCGAGGCTGGCTGTCGCGAATATCGACTGCATACGCGAGGGTGCGTCAATGAAGTGCGCCCGTCGTGCATTGTCCCATATCAGCTCGATCGCGGGGCTTGTAACACTAGCGGTTGAGTTCGCACTGACGAAATACTTCTCGCCGTGCATGGTCACCCCATCTGGGAAGAGTCGTCGAGATGCGCTTGCAGTTCTGGCGGTTGAACGTCGTCATACCGAACCAGCCCGATGACTACCCCTTCAGAGAGAGCCGATTGGCGGTCAACCGTGTAGTACCGTGCCATCCAGATCCTCCCGTTGATCCGCTTGCACCCTCGAACCTCTTACCGACAAGCGGCCCGTCCTTCTATTACAGCAGGTACTTATCGGGATCGCACCAACCAGTCCGTGCGCCGAAACACAAATATAGAAGGACTGCGGCGGACAAGGGCTATTTCAGCCAAAGTCGGTATTGGCGGCAAGCAGGTGCGTGACCTGTGGCCAAGACACCAGCCCTTCAGCACCATAACGGGTCCATGGGGGAAGTCCTTCTTAGGCAGGGGACCTCATCGACAAGTCGAACTCCCGCTCGGAAGCGGGTTGTGGTCTAGCCAGCGTCGGAGCATTTCGTCACCGATGTCTTTCTGCTGCCGTTTGGTCATTCCCAGTTCGGTGAGCCTTAGTTTGACCTGGTCGATGAGATCGATTTCGGCCGTCCATGGGATGTTCTGCGACGACGGAGCAGGGCTGCGCGCCGGGGGCTTCAACAGCTCTGACCTCGGGAACATTGTTCTCAGCTCAATCATTCTCTCGGTCGTCAAACCGATGAGCCCATCGTCGGTAGCCCAGTTCAGCACGACGTTGCTAGAGCTGCTTTTGACTCGAGACTTGTTGTGAATGACATCATTTCGAATTTTATTCAGCTCGCCCATGAACGAGCTTTTGATGTCGTTCTTGAGATAGTCCACTCCTAACCTCGTAGAGTAGGCGGCGGCGAGACGTGGCCGGTACCACTCGTCCCAGATCGCGTGGATGTAGGCGAACCACTGACCGTAGCTCATGATTTGTATCGGTGGGAATCTGTCGTAAGACACCATTCCACGTTTCATGCTGATGGAACTAACACCACTATCCATGGCGCTATTGAGGTCGGCGACGTGCACGGTGGCAGGGTCGGGATTTCGAACGAAGACATACCGGCCTACATCAAAATACTCTCCGTCGGCAGACTTTCGGGCCGCTAAGGTGCGTGCGAGTGTGGAGTGCGCCGAAAGGGTCATCGCCAGCGTAGCGAGATAACGTGTCTCAAACTCTTCGATCACCTGCTCGACGTTCTCGCCGTCCGTCATGGAGTCGATAGAGATCTTTGCTTGTCTCGCGAGCTGTGCGATTTTGTCGAGCCCCTCGATGAAGTTCTGAGTGGATGTCATCGCAGAGCCGAGGAAGACCTGAACGGCGTCCAAGACTGGAGTGACGATCAGACGAAGGTGCGCACTGTAGATGGCTTTGCGCTCGTGTTCCTCCAATAGATGATGAAAGACCCCGTCCCGCAGACCTTCTTTCACAGATCGTTCGGCCACGCCCCGCGAGTTGGGCGCGGCTGAAGAGTTGTCCTGTGCCACTTCGACGAAGAAGAGCAGTTGGCTGAAGTTGTGTCGCCACAGTTCAGTCTCGTCGGTCATCATGTTGTCCTTTGCACTACGGATGGCAACTGTTGGCGGTGACCAGCGACTAAACCAGCTAGCGACTAGGGCCACATCTGGTCGGGCACCCCAATGGTTGAGACTATTGGCAAGATCGCTGTATTCGCGCGACCAAGTGTTCTCTGTCGGTCAAGATGTCGAGCAGATAGATCATGGGGACGAGGACGATGTCGGCGGGAAGGGCACCGTTGTGTTCGGCCAGGACCGAAGCGTCAAGGTTGAAGCCGTGTGTTGTATTGCGCCGAGCATTCCAAAGATGCTGAAGACGAGTTGTTTCTGTTGAATTGGGGTCAGGACTCGGAACGAAGAATCCGTTCAACACTTGCTCTGCTGCGCGGAGGCCGCGGTAGGCGGGAGCCATGATTAGCGGTCTGATTCGCGCGGGGACGTGTGTTTCAATGGCGGCGATGCGTTTGCGCAGTCGCTTCGGCGTCATGAGCTGCCCAATGCCGTTGCTACCTGTAAACCGATCCCCGAGCAGGTCCATGGCAGGAAACATGAGCATGAGTTGGGCAGCTTGGTCTCGTGGGTGCCGCGCAATCGCGCTGATGCGCCCCAACAATTGTTCGAAGTTGAGCATCCACCCTTGGTGTGTGGCGGGATCGTATCGTCCAGCGGCGTCGATGTAGGTCATTGGGGAGAATATGTCTAGGAGAGTGTCGTTTAGGCGTCCAGCCCACCAGTCGACTGCTTCTGAGAACGCCGCCTTGTGGAGTTCATCCGGATCGCACGAAATACTGTCAAAGTCTTGGGACGGGTTGTTGTGAGACAGGATTCGCAGTGTGTCGAGCGAATCTCTGCTGGCTCCGTGTCCGAGCCCCGGGAGTTGCCGTCCCAGGGTGTAGAGGATCAGTTGGCCATATCTGGGTGCGGCGAAGCCCCACATCGTGGGAGTAAGATTTCCCAGCAAGGGCGCGAAGTAGATGCCACCGAAGACCGTTCCTTCGAGAAGTCCGCTGGATGCTTGAAATGCAAGACTGTGTGGATCGAGCGCAGATTCGGCGATGATCTCCTCGGCTGTGTTGTATCGCAGTCTCGAAAATATTTGAGGCAGTTTTGACCATCGGTACAAGATTTCGTTGATGCGAATGTCATGGACGGAGTGGCGCGGGAAAAGAGGTTCTCTGCCGCCGTCGGTACTGGTGAGTGGCACAGCCGCCAAAACCTCGCTCCCCCACTGCGTGGTCGCAGGAACCTGTTGGTCCGGGACTGCAATCAGGGTCGCGGTTATTCGGTCAAACAGTGCCGGGAGGGTCTGGGCTTCGTCGAGTGTTTTGACCAGGTCCTCAAATTCTGCGGACAGTTCGGGGCCCATTCCACCGGGTGGGTTCGGTGTGGGAGGGGTGGATACATCGAACCTGCTGCGGGTCAGCGCGGGGCCGTGAAGGACTTGCGACTTAATTACGGTCATCGGCTTCCCGGAAACCTGCCAGGTATCCTGACCAGGGGTTGGACGTTTTTCGATCTGAAGGCCGAAGTGGCTGAGCAGCCCAGCGGGCTGGCGTCCAAACATCTGCGAGGGAAGGCTAATTTTCACTTCGCAGTACGTCCGGCGGCGTTCAGGGACGGATGGCAGATGTTGACGTCGTGGACCACAAGGACACCATACGGTTTGCTACCGACATGGTGACTGGCGGAGTGTCGATATTCAAAGTTGCAGTGTTCGGAAACGGTGACACTTCCTCCCCGGTTTGGCTGTTACAACAGTTTAGGCACCGCTCGCCCAGCCTGGTGACGTCGAGCCGAGGTGGACGCCCCCGTAGCCCAAGCATCTTCAGATCTGCCCGCCGTCTGTCAGCGGGCGCGAAACCGTTCCGTACGAGCCCGTCCATTCGCACCGTCACGTCAATCGGAGGCTCGTTTGCGGCGGTGGACGTGATCGAAGGCGGATGTTGAACCGGCTAGCCATACCGTATTGTGATACGGTATGGCTATGAGCGAAGCCGCAGTGCGCAACCGACGAGCAGGTGGCCCCAAGCGTCTCCTCGTGCTCGATCAGGTGATATCGACTATGGCGGTCCGCGGATACAGCGGCACCAGGTACGCAGATATCTCCGAGGCCTCCGGTATCGCAGTAAGCACCTTGCAGGGCTACTTCGGATCTCGCGAGGACATGTTGATCGAAGCTTTCCAACGCGCCACTTCCGTTGCCGTTGAAGCCATGCGCGAATTCACGGCGCAATTCGATGACCCATGGAAACAACTGGTGGCGATGGTGGACCGTGGCCTTGCAACGGATGTTCCGACCTGGCGGATGCTCATGGAATTCTGGACGGCAGCCGCCCACGACACCGAACTCCGGCAGCACGCCACAGCATTGGCGACCCAGTACCGAGAACCCTTCGCGGACGCTGTTCGTCGAGGAGTGGAGAGCGGTCAATTCGACCCGCGCTTCGATGTCGAGTCCATCGTCGAAGTCGCAGTGGCAAACATCGTCGGCGTGCTGTACCCAACGGTACTCGGCCACCTGCCTCTTCCTGCAACGAATTACCGCGACGTAGTCATCTCCCAGTTGGCGTACGTCCTCCAAGTCGATACCCACGAAACTTCCGGCAACCCGCCGGCGCTCGGCGAACAAGAAGGGTGACACCCATGTCCCACTCAGTCATCAACCCCAGTGAGCTCCACGACCCAATTCCCTACGGCTACAGTCACACTGCGGCAGTGCCAGCCGGTACTGGCCTAGTGTTCGTCTCCGGTCAGTACGGATCCGGAAAGGACGGCATGGTCGTCTCTGCCGACTTCGCCGGCCAAGTGAAACAAGCATTCGCCAACCTCGGCGTGGCCCTGGCTTCGCACGGGCTCGACCACAGCAACATCGTCCAACTCAGAACCTACGTCGTCGGCCCGGATTTCGAGAAGCTCGGAATCATCGGAAGTGTTGTCCATGACAGCTGCGGGGAGCTGCCACCGACACAGACCGTAATCGGTGTGTCGGGTTTGGCCATGCCCGACATCCTGTTCGAGGTCGAAGCAGTCGCTTCCTACCCAAGCGCCGAATCGTAGACGCAACCCCATTTGGGGGCCACCGGCGACGTAACCTGCCCACTCGTCGGTGTATCCGAAAACTGGGACAGGTAGTCGAGACCCGATGCCCGGATCGAACCTGGTCGAAATGCTCGATGGTAGGACCTTGAATGTGTTGTGTAAGTGCACATTCACTGTTTCAGCTTGGCGTTCATGATTCGTCTTGTTGCTCTTCGGAACGAGCGAGCAGGTAGTCGGCCCAGTCTCGTCGTGTTCGACTGGACCATTTGGTGGCTGTAGATATGTTGACGCCGAGTAGGTCAGCGGCGATCGGGGCAGGGATGTCGCGGGCCCAGGCCGAGCGAGCCGAGTGGCGGGCAGGAAGCGGTTCGATCCCGTGGTGGCGGAGTTTGCGTGCGAGGACAGCAGACGCCATTGGCCTGCCCGGGGACCTTCCCGGAAACAGAAATCGGGTTGCGAGTTCGGTCTGGTAGAAGGTTTCGCGACCGACTCTGTTGTCTCGCAGGGTGGTCAGGAGTGCGGCCAGTGCAGGTGGCACCAAGGCGGGGCCTTCGTCGAAACGCAGGTAGGTCTCCTGGTCGACGACGTCGATGCGGCCACAGGTCAGCGTAGCGATGCTGGTGGTTGTGCGGCCGTAAAGCAGGACGAGCGCACCCGTGACTCGGACGTCGAGAGGCAGTTCGTCGTCGTGAAGACACCTGTCGAGCATGTCCCACCGGTCTTCTTCGGTGAGCAAGTTCGACGGGCCGGCGCTCGGCCTTTGGGGCACCGTCAGGTCGGAGCATAGCTTCCTTCCTTTCGACCATTCTATGAATGTGGTTACGAAGTAACGGTATTCGCTGCCACCGTCGAGCCAAACATCGATGTCGGCTTGATCGGTCGTGGGCAGTGTCTTGCCGCGTTCATCGAGCCAGGTCAGGAATTCGAGACTGATTGCGATTTGGCTCCGAACGTAAGTGGCAGCGCTGACCGTGACGGGCCGTCGGTTGGATCGTCGGCGAGCACGCCGCAGAACGTGCCAGGTGGCGAATGGTCGCACGAGTGCGATGTGATGAGCGGGCCGTTCACCGAGGGCATGCTCGAGCCACTGTTCGATTCGCTCGAGCAACTCGTCGCGCTCCGCGAGAATTCCCGCGTGGACGAGCAGATCACGCAGTCGGTGCAAAGCATAGCTCGGCGGGCACTGGTCGAGCAGTTCATGGCTCAGGGACTCGTGGTGGGCTCGTTGAGCGAGCTCGTGAAGCAACTTCGCACCGCCGGCGCGTCGATGAAGCCAGCGCATCGTCGAAGACGGATTGGGGACGTGGGCGAAGACGGCAACTAACGGAACGAGTTGCTCGGCAATGCCGTGTTCCGGGTGACTGAGGACGATGCGGAGCTTTGCCTCGAGTGCGTCGTGGGCGGTTTCGTGTTGTCGCCGGCGTACTCGTGTCGGGGATTCGGTGAGCTGGGGTTCGAGGACATGGCCGTCGTCGCGGCAGCGAAGACATACCGGTTGTTGGGCATCCGGATGTGCTGGATGCGCCGCACCGCAGATCACGCATGGGTGTCGTGGTCGGGTGAGGCAGCGGTTGCAGAGATCAGGTTCGGTGCCTCGGGCGGTGCGGTCGATTCCCCTGACTTCGCCGCACCCACCGCAGCGGCGCTTGGGCCGGGTGTAGCAGCTTTTGCAGATCGGGCCGTCGTCGGTGTGGGCGTATGTGGGCGCGTCCTCCCCGCACCGGATGCAGGTGCAGTGCGGAGTGCGGTAGCAATTCGGACACAATGCGGCGCCGTCGCTCCGCCGCGCCTTGATCGCCAACACTCGCCCACATTGTCCGCATGGCCCCCTCTTGCGGGGGACGCATGAGCTGCACAGTGGTCTGCCGTGGTCGTCGCGTTTGGCGATCGACCGATCCTTGCCGCAGCGACTGCACGGCGCGCAGTGGAAATATCGTCGGCAGTTGTCGCAGACACGACCTCCGTCGACTATGTGGTGCAGGATCTTTGGGGCCTTGCATCGTAGGCAACTGGGAATCGTGACCGTGGTGTGTCCGGCCGCGACGAGTAGCGCGGCCAGTCGCTGCACTGCCACTGGGGTGTTCGATGATCCCGACGTCAGCGCATCGGGATGCCGCGCAAGGTGCGCTTCCAACGGTCTCAGTGTTGAGTCGACTACCGCTTCGGCAACGAATTCCATTGCGGCGCAGAGACTGAGGTCAGGAACACTGTCTCTGACGTGATGGGCGGCTCGCTCGAGCACGATCTGGCGTGGCTCGACTCCCGGCCGTCGGCTCATGTCGTCTCTGGTCGGCGGATGGTGGTGCGTCGTGCCCGTGGCGGGGCTGGGTGCTCACCCGTACTGCCGTTGCTCGTCTTCTTGATAGCAGTGTTGACGACGTCGATCTCGATGAGGTCGTTCGGTGTGCACCCGAGGATGTCGCACAACGCGGCGAGGGTGTCCATCGATAACCGTTGCGGCGGTGCGGTGACGAGCCGGTAGACCTGTTCGCGGGAGAGGTGAATCCCGCGCTCGGCGAGCAGCGGGCCCAGCTCGGTGGTCTGGAACATCTCATGGTCGGCCATCAGGCGTCGCAGGTTCCAGCGGTAGCCCATCTTCTTGATCATGGCGCTCCCTTCCATAAAGTGTCGCGGCTCTGCAGCGCTCGGCGTATTAGTCGGGTTCGGTACTCGTCGGATACACCGGTATAGATCGCGGTCGTCGAGGCGTATCGGTGACCGACCTGTTCGGAGACGAACCGTTCTGGGTAGTCGAACTCCACCAGATGCGTGACGTACGAATGCCGCAGACAGTGCAGGTCGAGTTCGACCGGCAACCCCGCCGCCTGACGCACTTGCTCGAAGGCATCGTTGATGCTGCGCAGTGACATTCGACCGGCGCGCTCGCTGACCCAGAGCGCGGTCAGCGCGCCCGGCTTCATCAATGGCCGAACCTCCTCGACCCAGTGGTCGAGCACATCGACGATCCAATCCATCTCCGGAACCGTCAACACGGTGCGCCGCTTCGGCGGGCTTCCCTTCGATGCCTTCCCCCACCGCACGAACCAAGCACCGTACTGGCCGTACTGCGCTGCTTTCGGTGCGCGGCGTCGGTCGGAGAGATCTAACCCGCGGGCCTCTCGACGGCGCAGTCCGTAGGCGTAGACGGTCTTGAGCAGGGCGGCGTCGCGTAACGCTGTCAACGAACCTTTGCGGCCCAGCTTGCGGATCTGCTCGACGCGGCCGTCCGCGGCATCGAACAAGGTCTGCACTTCGTCGTAGGTCAGCGGCCGCCTCCCCGGTCCGCCCTCGAAATCTGCAGCATGCGCGATCGTGTTTCCCTCGTGAAAAACCTGTTGCGGCACAACCGAAAACCGATCCCAGCACTGCGCAGGCCAACCGTAGCGGCTGTCGGTGACGTACTCCATGAACAAGCAAATCGACATCTCGTACGACCGGGCGGTCGACACCACGATCGGCTTACGCCGGACCGAGGACCGCAGATGCACGATGAAATCTTCACCGTCCGCCGGTTCCCATTGCCACGGATACGAATTGGTGAACTCGGCCATCCGACGCACCAGCGACAAACGCGGCGCGATCGTCCCCTCGTCACTGAGAAACCGCGTTCGTTGCTGACGTTCCCACCCCGCCAGCATCGCTTCGAACACTGCCTGTTCGGGCTCGAGATGCACTACCCCGTCGGTCAACACCAGATGCGCCGCACCCGGAATCTCAGTCTCGCCCATGCGTTGCATTAAACACAACAATGTTGAATCAAGTCTAGTCTGACTGCCGTCGCCGCAGGTCAGGCGAGACGGAGGGCCGGCAACGGATAGGATGACACCGCGGTCAACGTCCAGGTCGCATCAGCTTATGCGGTGTAACGCAGTTGCATCGGACGCAATTCCGCCTACTTGGACCTTTACAACTCGATGTTTGTGACGGCATTGCCAATAAGGGGTGCGGATTCGCGTCGGTACCCCGCTCCCCCGTTTCGGTGCGGGTGTCGGAGCATCAATCAAGCATGCAGCGAAGACTATTGGGTGAGCCAAAAGCGTCAGGCGGCCATTCACTTCACAGCAAGCTAATGACAGTCCCTCATTCCCCAACACACCTGAAACTACGATGTCCCCATGCCCGCCGGACGCTTCGCTCCCAGTCCCTCGGGCGACTTGCATCTCGGCAACCTCCGAACCGCACTGCTGGCCTGGCTCTTCGCCCGCTCCACTGAACGACGTTTCGTGATGCGCGTGGAAGACCTCGATCGCGTCAAGGCCGGCTCGGAGCAACGTCAACTCGACGACCTCGCCGCCATCGGACTCGATTGGGACGGGCCCATCATGCGGCAATCCGAGCGTCGGGAAATCTACGACGCCACGATTCGCACGCTCACCGCCGCCGGGCTGACGTACGAGTGTTTCTGCACGCGTCGGGAAATATTGCAGGCCGCATCCGCGCCCCATGCACCCGACGGCGCATATCCCGGGACCTGCCGCGATCTCACCGCGGACCAGAAAGCAGCGAAGGACCGCCCACCCGCCATCCGATTGCATTCGCAGGTAACACAATTCACCATCGTCGACCAGCTGCACGGCCTGTTCCGAGGCCAGGTGGACGACTTCGTCCTTCGTCGTTCCGACGGCGTCCCCGCCTACAACCTCGCCGTCGTCGTCGACGATGGCGCGCAGGGCGTCGACCAGATCGTGCGCGGCGACGACCTGCTCACCTCCGCCCCTCGGCAGGGATATCTGGCGCAACTTCTCGGCCTCACCCCCGCCACCTACGTCCATGTGCCCCTCGCACTCAATGTCGAGGGCAAGCGCCTGGCCAAGCGGGACGGCGCGGTGACACTGCGCGAACGACCCGACGCGTGGTCGCTCATCACCGCCTCGCTCGGCATGCCCCATGCGAAGAACGCCGAGGAACTGCTCGAACAGTGGAAGCCGACGCGGGTACCGCGCGAACCGTGGGTGTTCGACCCCTCGAATACCTGACCTACCGACCGATCGAGATCACGTTGCAATGCGACAGCACCCAACTCGGGGACGAATCGGACGTACAGTGACCGCGACAACTCTTCCCGAGGGAGAAGGACACGATGACCTCAGGCGGTTACGACCCCGACAAGGATCCACAGAACCCCGGCGGCTATCCCCCGCCCCCGCAGGGCGGTTACCCGCCACCTCCCCAGGGCAACTACCCACCACCTCCGCAGGGCGGCTACCCACCTCCCGGGAACTACCCGCCCCCTCCCGGCGATCACCCCCAGCAAGGCGGCTACCCACCACCCGGTGGCTACCCACCGCCCCCGCAGGGCAACTACCCGCCGCCTCCGGCTTTCGGTGAGTCGCCGATGCCGACGCAGCTGTCCGTGGGAACGGCAATCGGATATGGCTTCGGCAAGTTCAAGGAGAACGCCCTCGTCTGGGTCGGCATCGTCCTCGTCGCCGCGATCATCCAGGGCGTCCTGAACTTCGTGTTGAGCTCCGACAACGTCGTCCTCAGCTTGATCTTCAGTGTCGTCGTCGGAGTCGTCGCGCTCCTCATTCAAGCGGCACTCGTCCGCGGTGCCCTGCACGAGGTGGACGGGATCAAGCCCGGGTTCGGGTCCTTCTTCCAGTTCGGCAATGTTGCCGCCGTCATCATCGCCGGCATCCTCGTCGGCATAGCCACCAGCATCGGCTTCGTCCTGCTGGTCATCCCCGGCATCGTCATCACGTTCTTCACGTGGTGGACCTTCCAGTTCGTCATCGATCGCGGTGACGAGCCGATTCCCGCCATCAAAGCCAGCGCCCAGGCGATCGCGTCCAACGGTGGGACCCTCTTCGTGCTGGCCCTCGCCCTGGTCGGCATCAACATCGTCGGTGCCGTCCTCATCGGCATCGGTCTGCTGGTCTCCATCCCGATCACGATCATCGCCGGAACCTACGCCTACCGCGTCACGGTGCGCGGACGCGTCGCCTGACCTGAGATCTGCCCCGATGGGCGCGTATCCCTCACCCGGGATTCGCGCCCATCGTCGTCTCGGTGCTTGGATCGAGCAGTGACCACTACAGAACACACCGCCGCCAACGGCGGCACCGAGTCTGGGCAGGCCACGTTCGCTCACATCAGCCGGGGCTACTACCCCACCATCGTCGCGCTGTTCGTCGCGACGCTGCTGATCTCGAACGTGGCCGCCAGCAAAGGTGTCGCCTTCTTCGCCTCGTCCGACGTCATGCTCGGACCCTTCCAAATCCTGCCGATCAACACCGACGGGGCATTCTTCCTGTTCCCCCTCGCATACATCCTCGGCGACGTCCTCAGCGAGGTCTACGGCTTCAAGGCCGCACGCCGCGCGATCTACCTCGGCTTCGGATCGTTGCTGCTCACCTCGGTGTGCTTCTGGATCGCCATCGAACTTCCCGCCGCCTCGTTCTACGAGAACCAAGAGGCCCTCGAAACCGTCGTCGGTGTCGTCCCCCGACTCGTCCTCGCCGGTCTCGCCGGCTATACCGTCGGGCAGCTCCTCAACTCCGTCGTCCTGGTCAAGATCAAGGAACGCACCAAGGAAAAGCACCTGTGGGCGCGACTGATCGGCTCGACCATCGTCGGCGAATTCTTCGACACCCTGATCTTCTGCTCCATCGCCGCCGGAGTCATCGGCATCACCACCTGGACCGACTTCATCAACTACGTCATCGTCGGATTCCTGTGGAAGACACTGGCCGAGGTCATCGTCATGCCGATCACGTACCGCGTCATCTCGTACATCAAGAAGCGCGAACCGTCGTACCAGAGCAGTTAGCTCGCGACCCATTCTCGACTGACCTCGAGGTAGCGCTCTCGCGCTGCCTCGAAGGTCGCGACGGCCCGGGTTCCCGGCCAGTCCTTCGGCGTCATGGACGGCGGAAGGCCCGGGTCGACGTAGGGAATGACGCGCCATTCGTCGAGCAACGGCACGAACGTGACGAACGCGTCGCGCGGGTCTCCGGCCGGAACCTCGGAGTCGTAGGTGTCCAAGAATGCCCGATGCCGGTCGGCGATGCCGGCCAGATCCCACCACTGCGCGGCGCTCTCACGCAGCGTGGTCGGCGGCGCGACCTCGGAGGCGACGAACGTCGTCACGTAGGGCGAGAGCTCCAACGCGTCGACGATGGCACCGGCCTCGTCCGCGAGATATTCGGGTGCGATCCACAGACCGGGTGAGACTGTGCCGCATCCTATTCCGGTGAGTCGACGCCTCAGTTGGTGGCGCGCGGCGCGTTGGGTCTCGGGGATGGTGAACGAGATGAGCCGAAACGGATCGCCGTCGGCCATCCGCCGGAACCCGAAGATCCGACCGTCGCCGCGCGCGAACATCGCGTCGGCCTGCTCGGTGATGCGATAGCCGGTGCGGCCGTCACGATTACTCGATTCGACGACGCCCTTCTTCTTCAACCTGGCCACCGCGATGCGCGTGCTCTCCGATGGCACCCCGAGTGCGTCCATCCGGACCACGAAATCGGCGATGGCGAACCACCCTCCCAGAGGGCGAACGTAAGCCCCGAGCACGGTACGCACCAAGGAGGTGGCGCTTCCCGGGCGAGAGTCGAAGTCGTCGAGGATGGCCCCGGCAGTGCTAGGCGCGGAGTTCGTCACGGATCGCCACGATTCCCAGATACACCTCTCGGTACGAGGTACTCAGTGGGCTCAATCCCAGGCGAATACCCTGCGGCGCGCGGTAATCCGGGATGACGCCCTTCTCCCACAGGCGAGCGGTGATCGCCTTGAACTCGGGATGGTCGATGGTGACATGACCGCCGCGTCGAGTCGAGTCCTCGGGTGAGGCGATCTCCACCCCGAGCGGTATCAGCATCTCGCGGACGAGCTCGAGGGCGTATTCGGTGAGTGCGACGGACTTCGCGCGTATCGCGTCCATCCCCACCTCGGCGATCATCTCGATGGTGTCCTGCATCGCGATCATCCCGAACACCGACGGCGTGCCGCTGATGACGCGTCGAATACCCTGTGCGGGAACGTAGCCCTGCGCCATCTCGAATGGATCGGCGCGACCCATCCAGCCCCAGATAGGTTGGACGAAATCGCCCTGCAGATCACTGCGCACGTACGCGAAGGCCGGTGATCCGGGTCCTCCGTTGAGGTACTTGTACGTACATCCGACGGCCAGATCCACTCCCCAGGAATCGAGTTCGAGCGGTACCGACCCGACGGAGTGGCACACATCCAGCAGCATCAGCGCTCCGGCTGCGTGCGTGATGCGCGTCGTCTCGGCCACGTCGACGAGGAAGCCGGACCGGTAGGCGACGTGGGTGATCACCACCAAGGCAGTGTTCTCCCCCACCACCTCGGCGAGTTGTTCGGGCTCGATACCACCGCGGCGGTCCGTCTCGATCCATCGCAGGGTCATATTCAGCTCTGCTGCAATGCCTTCGAGCAAGTATCGGTCGGTCGGGAAGTTGTCGCGGTCGATGACGATCTCGGTGCGGCCCGGCCGCATGGCGATCGCCGCCCGCGCCAGCTTGTACAGCAGTACCGTCGTCGAATCGCCAATCGTGGTCTGACCGGACGCTGCCCCGAGGGTGGCGTGGGCCAGGGCGTCGCCGATGGTGACGGGGAGATCGAACCACTGCTCGTCCCAACCGCGGATGAGGCGTCCACCCCAGGCCTGCGTCATGAAGGTGTTGATCCGTTCGACGCTTGCCTTGGTGGGCCGGCCCAGCGAGTTGCCGTCGAGGTATGCGCTGATCGACGGGTCGTCACTGCCGAGGAATTTGTCGCGATAGCTGCGGAGCGGGTCCTTGTTGTCGAGTTCGAGTGCACGTTCCATCATCGGCCGATTTCCGTTCTCACAGCGAGCAATTCGGGAAAGAAGGTGAGTTCGAGCGCTTTCTGCAGAAATCCGACACCACTCGAGCCTCCTGTCCCGCTCTTCATTCCGATGGTACGGAGCACCGTCCGCATGTGCCGGAAGCGCCACAGCTGGAAGTTCTCCTCGAGATCGACGAACTCCTCGAAGGCTTCGTACACAGCCCAATGTTCGGTGTGATTCTCGTAGACGAACTTGATCAGCGGCATCAGATCCTCGTTGAACGTATATGCCGCGGTGACGTCACGGTCGAGCGCAGATGCCGGTACGTCGTACCCCTGCCGCGCCAACGACTGCCAGAAGGCGTCGTACAGGCTGGGCTCGTGCAGCAGAGTCGAAAGCTGTTCGTGAGCAGCAGGATCGGACTCGAAGACCGTCAGCATGCCCGCATTCTTGTTGCCGAGCACGAACTCCACGGCCCGGTACTGATACGACTGGAAACCCGACGAGTTGCCGAGAAACCCACGGAACTGTGAGTACTCCGTCGGGGTGAGCGTGGCCAGGACGGACCACTGCTCGGTCAGCGTCTTCTGGATGTGCTTGACCCGGGCGACGCATTTGAGGGCGGTGCCGATGTCGTCGGCATCGAGAGCCGCCCGCGCGGCCAGCGTCTCGTGCAGCACCAGCTTGAGCCACAGTTCGGTGGTCTGGTGCTGAATGATGAACAGCAGTTCGTCGTGATGCTCGGGGGTGCTCACCGGCTTCTGGGCGCTGAGCAACGTGTCGAGGTCCAGGTATGCGCCGTAGCTCATCCGGTCGCTGAAGTCGGTGACGACAGTCTTTTCTATCGCGCGTGTATTCGCTTCGACACTCATGGCTGGTCCTCGAGGTAATGGGCTGATACCGACAGCGTATTACAGCATTGTGCCGTCCGCCAGTAATACGACATACACCGGTTTCGTGAAAGCCACCCGTCGCCTATCCTCGAAGTAACCGACCCGAGTGAGGAATCGCAGTGCGTAGAGCGTCCGGACAGTTGGAGGAGTCGATCCTCGAGTTGCTCGGCGAGCACACGGAACTCTCGGTGGCCCAGGCCCGCGAGCATCTGGACTCCGATCTCGCCCACACCACTGTCATGACCGCGCTGGTGCGCCTGCACGGCAAAGGCCTGGTCGATCGCGAACGGCGCGGGCGATCCTTCGTCTACACCCTCAACGCCCCGGTCGACGAGATCCCCGCACTTCGGGCCGCGATGCGGATGCGGACCGAACTCGGTGCCCGAGCCGAACGCGCCGATGTGCTGGCCAGCTTCGTGGCAGCACTCGACCCCGAGGACGAGGCAACGCTGCGAGAACTGCTGGCCAAGTCGGACGCAGCCGAGCAACACCCATGACCCTGCTCCTGGTCGTGGCAGTGCTGCCGTGGGTGCTGTCGCTGCTGCTGGGATTCGGAGCCGAACAACTCGACCGTCGACTCAACCCGTCGACTGCCGTCGTCCTGTTGCCCATCCTGTCGATGGTCACCGCGTTTGCAGTCGCCGCATCCCTGGCCGCGGTTGCCGCGGTGCTGCTGGCGTCAGGTGAGCTTGCCTGGATGACGGTGGGAATCATCATCTCCGCGTGGATGTTCTGGCGCGTGGTCGAGGTCGCCCGCCATGCTCGACGCGTCGCCGTCGGCGCGTCGATCGCATCCGAGTTCGGCGACGAAGCGCGGGCGACGGGCGGCATCGTCGTGGTGGACTCCGACGTTCCCGACGCTTTCGCCGTCCCCTCCGGCGGAGGTGCAGTCGTGATCACCACCGCCCTCGCGGAGGCTCTGTCGGACAACGAATTACGCGCCGTCGTCGAACACGAGCGCGCGCACCTACGGCATCGCCACAGCGTGTGGATTCAGATGTGTGAAATCGCGGCTCGGCTGGATCCGATTCTTCGGCCGGTGCCCTCGAAGGTCCGGCACGCAGCCGAGCGCCAGGCCGACGAGAGCGCAGCGACACTCGGCCGTCGAGATACGTTGTCCGCCATCGCCAGAACCGCCTTGCTGCGCAAACACCTCGACCATGGAACCCGCACTCTCGCCAGTACCGGCGGCGACGTCGTTCGCCGCGTGCAGGCCCTCAGCGAACCACCACGACGCCGTCAGGATCGCGGAATCCTTGCGGCCGGACTGATCCTCGTCCTCGCCTTCACCGTGATCTCGGTGGCGTTGTTCGATGTCGTCCAAGATGTGGTGGCCCCCGAAACCGGAGAAGTCGCCACCTCGATCTTTCGCTGATCTCAAATACCCGCGACGCCCGCCAGTTGGCCGATCGCGTAGGTGACCGCCATCGCGATCGCGCCACCGATCACGATTCGAGTCACCGCCGGGCGACTCGGCGCTCCACCGAGGCGCGCGCTGATGGTTCCGGTCAACGCCAGAGCGAGCAACACGACGACGAAGGTGACCGGAATACGTTGCGAAGCAGGCAGAAGCAGGATCGAGAGCAACGGCAGGAGCGCACCACTGATGAACGACACGGCCGACGACGCGGCTGCTTGCCACGGATTGGTCAACGCATCGGGGTCGATCCCCAACTCGATGTCCACGTGTGCGGCAAACGGATCGTGTTCGGTGAGTTCGCGAGCGACGGTCTGCGCGGTGTCGGCCGATAAGCCCTTGGCCTCGTAGAGTGCCGCGAGCTCGGCCAATTCCTGCTCGGGCTGCTCGTCGAGTTCTCGACGTTCCTTGATCAACAGCGAACGCTCGGCGTCACGTTGTGTGCTCACCGAGACGTACTCACCGAGTGCCATGGATACCGCTCCCGCGACAAGCCCCGCAACGCCTGCGGTCAGAAGCGACCCACGGTCGGTGGTGGCGGCAGCAACACCGACGACCAGACCGGCGGTGGACACGATGCCGTCGTTCGCACCGAGCACCCCGGCCCGCAACCAGTTCAGCCGACCGGACAGATCTCCGTGCGGTTCGTGCTCGTGCAGGCTCGGCTCGGGCTCACTCATCGCCGGCCGTCACCGATACGTCGTCCCACGCGGCGCGCGCGCCGGACTCTCCGATTCTGTACACCTGGACGATTGTGGTCGCTCCGATCACCACTGCCAAGACCACCACCGCGATCGACTGCCACCGCACGGGCGCGCTGCCCCGACGCTCACGCAGATGCAGGAACACGAGCGCCGCGGCGACGACGACAAGACCGACGGAAAAGAAGATCATCCAGTCGCCGATTTCGGCGTGCTGTTCGACCGCAGCGGTCTCGGGGACGCGCTTCTCGAGCCACTCGCCTGCCTCGGTCGTCAACGGCGTCAACACCAACGTGAACACCGCCAGGGCTGCAATGAGCCACACGAGCCTGCTGCGCACCCCGGACCAGATACTCGCCGCGATGGCGAGCAGCGCGGTCAACGGTGCCAGCACCACGATGAAGTGAACGAGCAGAATGTGGGCCGGTAGGCCGTTGAAGGTGGACATGCGTTCTCCCGCTGGCTTCGAAGTCGCGTGCACCTCACGCACCGCACATGCTACACACCATGTAGTAGTTGCGCCGACGGTTCGAGTGCTGCCAGGGATCGCCACGTCGAGTCGGGTTGTGCGACCATCGCATGCACGATCTGCTCGAGACGCTCCCCCAGCGCGACAACGGTATTCGCGTCGAACAATGCTGTGGGATAGACGATATCGACCGCAGTCTCGATCGACTTACCTTCGCTGTCTCGATGTTCGGTGACGTGAAAATGGAGATCGCACTTGGCGATGTCGATCGGCCGCGGCGTGGTCTCGAAGCGAACATTCCCGACGTCGACGGTCGCGGCGCTGAAGACGTCCCACGACAGTGCCACCTGAAAGATCGGGTGCCGCGCCTCTACCGACTCGGCAGCGAGATCGGCGACGACGTCCTCGAACGGCACCGACGCATGGTCGAAGGCCCGTAATTCGCTGAACCGAGAGGCCTGCACGACGTCGTAGACGGTCGTTGCGGCTGCGATGTCCGTCCGGATCGCGACGGTGTTGGTGAAGGTACCGACCACCTGCTCGAGCCTCGGATCGTCGCGTCCGGCAACCGGGGTTCCGATAACGAGGTCGGTGCATTCCGTGGCCTCTACGAGCAGAATCAACAGCGCCGCACGAAGCACGGTGAATCGTCCTGTCCCACACCGCTGCGCCAAATCGGACATCCTCTCCGTCGCGTGTGCATCGAAACCAAGCGACGTGCGTGCGCCGGAGAAGTCCCACTCCCGTGCCCGCGGGCGGTCCAACGGCAACTCGGCGCGGCTGGGGACACCCGCCAGTTCCTCGCGCCAGAACTCGATGTCGGCCGACACGTCGCGGTCGGCGGCCCAGACGCTGTAATCGGCGTACTGCAGGGGTAGTTCGGGCCACGACGGTGCGGTGCCGGCGATCCTGGCGTGATACGCCGCTACGAAGTCCGACGCCAACAACCCCAGCGACCAACCGTCCGCTGCACTGTGGTGAACAGCGCACGCGAGTACATGGCGATCGGGCGCTACCGCGAACAGGCGAGCCCGGATGGGGAACTCGGTGCGCATGTCGAACGGTCTCTCGAGGGTGTACGTCACTGCGGCGGCATCGAAGTCGACAACGTCGAGATTCGGTGCCACCGCAGCAGAATCCGGCTCGACGACCTGAGCCGGAGCCCCATCGACATCCGGATAGCGCGTACGCAGCGTGCTGTGCCGATCGATCAGATCGGTCAACGCCTGCGAGGCTGCCGCTGGATCGAACTCCCCTGTTATCGACACCGTGAACGGCAGATTGGACAGCGGCAGCGCTGCACTGCGATCGATGTGGCGTTGCTGCGGTGCCAGTGGAATTGCAATCACGCCCTGCGACATACCTTGTTCAGGTCGCGAATTATGTTGTAGCCCAACACGACGGCGTGCATCGATCCGTGCCGCGAAGGTCTGTACGGACGGGGCCTCGGCAAGGTCTCGTACACCGATGTCCACCGATTCCTCGGCCCGCACCGCCGACACGACTCTGGTCGCCGCCAGCGAGTCACCTCCGAGATCGAAGAACGACGCAGCGCAATCGATACCGTCCCTGCCGAGGACGCGTGCGAACGCTGCCGCCACCATCTCCTCGGTGGCACCGGACGGCTCGGTTGGAGCACCGGTCGTCGACGTGGTGAGGTCCGGCGCAGGAAGTGCGCCGCGATCGACCTTCCGATTGATAGTCAACGGAATCTCGTCGAGAATCGAGATGGTCGCCGGCACCATGTGGGCAGGCAATCGCCCGGTGAGATCCTTGCGCATGCGCTCGGTGTCGAGCACGTGTTCGCTGTGCGCGGCCACGACGTAGCCGTCGATACGCATGTCGCCAGTGTGGCTGCGACGCAATGCCGATGACGCCGCGGCAACCTCCGGGAGCGCCCGCAGCGCTGCGTCGATCTCGCCCAGTTCGACGCGATTTCCCCGGATCTTGATCTGATCGTCGGTGCGGCCGAGGAACTCCAGCGTCCCGTCGCCGCGCAGACGCGCCCGATCTCCACTGCGGAACATCCGACTCCCGACGCTGCCGAACGGGTTCGCGACGAAGCGCGCCGCTGCGTCCGGGGTGCGGCCGAGATATCCGCGCGCAACGCCGGGCGTCTCGATGTAGATCTCGCCGACCGCACCCGACGGAACAGGCCGCAGCGTGTGATCGAGGAGGTGAACTACCGACCCGACCATGGCTCGACCGATTCCGTCCGTGCTGCCCGGGTGCAGTGGCGCGGTCATCGTGACACTGCAGGTCGTCTCGGTGGGGCCGTAGGCGTTGAGCAGTCGTCGACCCATCGACCAGCGGTCGACCGTATCCTGAGGAGCCGCTTCGCCGCCGATGATGATCGTCCCGACGCCCGCCAGCGCTGCGGGATCCAACGTGGCCAGAGCCGAGGGTGTGATCAGCAGATGTGTAATCGTCTGCCGAGCAATCAGTTCCGACAGTTCTGCGCCGCCGTAGCTGTCCGGCGGCGCGATGACCACTGCCGCACCTGCTGTCGCTGCGGCCAACACTTCGACGATGGCCGTGTCGAATCCGGGTGAGGCGAGGTGACAGACTCGGGACTCGACGTTCAGGTCGTAGCTGCTCCGAATCTGTTGCACCAGAGCGGCGATGCCATCGTGGGTCACGACGACACCCTTGGGTGTGCCGGTGGAACCGGAGGTGTAGATGACGTACGCCGCCTGGTGCGGTGCTGTCGTCGCGGCAACGTTGCCCGAGTCTCCCTCTGCGATAACGGTATCGAGGTCCAACCATTCGACCTCACCGAACTCGCTACCGCCCGTGCACAGGCCCAACACCGCCCCGCTGTCGCGCAGTACGAACTGCGCCCGCTCGCGGGGGTGATTCGGGTCGACCGGAACGTACACCGCGCCCACTCGTGCTATCGCCCAGAACGCGACGACCCCCTCGACGGATCGGCCGACGCGAACGGCGACCCGGTCCTCTGCGCCGATACCTCGGGCAATCAAGATGGGTGCGAGTGCTGCGACTCTCGAGCCCAATTCTCCGTAGGTGATGCAGACTTCGGCGTCCTGGATTGCAATTCGATTGCCGTGCTGCGTGATTGCCGTCGAGAACACATCGTTCAGTGATCCCTGCTCCGTCACGGCCACGCCCACCGACGCGGGGTTCGTACGCGGTTCCTCCGGCAAGAACAGGTCGAGGTCTGCTACCGCGGTGTCCCCGCAACCGGACTCGGCAAAACGGTCGAGAAAGTGCAGGAACCGTCGGTGGTGGCGAGCGAGGTCGCTCGGCGTGTACGCGGCGGGGTTGGCCTCGAAGTCGATGCGCGGCCGCTCTCCACCTCGACCGGGGTAGATGTTGACGGCGAGGTCCGACACCGGGCCCGTGGTCAGAATGTCGATCTCACCGTCGAAGTCGCCGATGGCCACGGTGTTCGCGAACATCATCACGTTGATCGTCGGCCCGAAACGCCCATCGCGCAGGGCATGTCCACTCTCGGCCGCCGGCGGTCTGCTGCGCTGATGCCGCAGCACGGCCCCGATCGCCACCTCGGCCGACTTGACCACGCTGTTCACCGTCGCCGATCCGACGCCCGGCAACCGCAACGGCACCACATGCGACAACGACGATCCGGCCCGGCGCAGCAATGCTGTCGGCCGCGCAGAGACCGGCAACGACAGATCCACGTCGTCGGTGTCGTTCATGCGCGCCAGGTACGCGGCGAACGCTGCGATCACCACTGTCGAGGTCGCATGACCGGGACCGGCGAGGGAGATCGATCGATCCTCCCCGACGACGATCGGCACCGACGCAGGCTGAGCACTTCGGCCCCAGGGTGCGGCATGGCCCAGATCGGCGGATTCCCAATGCGCCCGATCGCGTCGCGCGCGGGCGGATGCGCGGTAGCGCTCGTCCTCGGCAAGGAGGGCAGCCGGTGAAGTGGGACTCATCGGCTCGGGCGCGACGCCACAAGACTCGGCCGCATACAGAGCCGCCGCCCGTTCGAGCACCTTCATCGAGGCATAGCCGTCGAGCGCGATGTGGTGGGCTCGGGTGTACCAGAAGACGCGATCGTCCCCGACGCGCAGAACCCGCAAGCGCACCAGCTGTCCGTCCATCGAGAAAGGCGTGCGGCAATCGTCGTCCATCCACCTCGTGGCGGCATCGGCCGGACGGTCGTGTCCGCGGAAATCGAGGATCTCTACCGCCTCGGTCTCCCGAGGCTCGAACCGCTGCATCGGAGTGCCGTCGACCTCGATGATGCGCATCGTCGACGACGAGAACTCTCGATGTGCCCTGCCGCCACAGCGGGCCAACGCGTCGACGTCGACGGCACCGACGATGTCGACGTAGTAGGCAATGGTGAGGGGCACGTCGGGCATGAACTGTTGGGCAATCCAGATGTCGGCCTGGGACGAACTCACAGGTAAGGCGTCGTCGAACATGCTGGTCCCCCCAGAGCGATTCTATTACTACACAGTCGGTAGTAATAGGCTACCTCGCCGGTTCGGTGAGGCGCCGTCGCGAACGTGATCCACCACCGTGGGGCCGGGAAACGCGCGGATTGACCTATGGTGAACCCCGTGCCGCAGAGCAATCACTATCACCATCTGATGTTCGGTCCTGCTGCGATTGCACGGCAGAAGGTCGACGGCAGTTACACCGCCTACGGCTCACAGACCGAACGACCCGACGACGGCCCGACGCCTCTAGACACTCGCGAGAAGGCCATGATTCGCGCGCTGGATCAGTTCCAGATCGCCACTGTCGCCGAGACCGGTTGGCCCTACATCCAGTATCGAAGTGGACCGAAAGGCTTCCTGCAGGTTCTCGACGATCGCACGGTGGGCTTCGCCGACTTCGCCGGAAACCACCAGTACGTGACGGCGGCCAATCTCGATCACGACGATCGCGTCGCGCTGCTTCTGGTGAATTACCCTCTGCGCCAACGGCTCAAGCTCTACGGACGGGCACGTACCGTCGAGAAGGCCGACGACCCCGAGCTGCTGGACCGACTGAGGAAGATCGGCGACATGACCGTCGCGGCCACGTGCGAACGCAGCGTCGTCATCGACGTCGAGGCATTCGACTGGAACTGCACTCGCAGCATCATCCCCCGCTACGACGCGGCCTACCTCGCAGAGCTGTCCGAGGTCTACCAGCGCAAGGCCGCCGAGCGGGAACAGGAACTGCTACAGCGCATTTCGGAGCTCGAAGATCAGCTCACGCAGTCTTCGACGCATAGAAACGCCCCAGGAACTCCGTCTTGAATTCCGCGAAGCGTCCCTGATCGATGGCGGCGCGAATGTCGTCGACGAGTTTGACGGTGAAGCGCTCGTTGTGGATGGTGCACAATGTCGAGGCGAGCATCTCCTTGGCCTTGAACAGGTGATGGATGTACGCGCGGGTGTAGTGCGCGCAGGTGTAGCAGTCGCAGTTCTCGTCGATCGGGGTGAAGTCGCGCCGATGCTTGGCGGTGTTGATGTTGAAGCGTCCCGTCGGCACGTAGATCGCCGCATTGCGTGCCACGCGTGAGGGATTGACGCAGTCGAATGTGTCGGCACCGTTCTCGATGGCGGTGAAGAAGTCGTCCGGTTCACTGATGCCGAGCATGTGCCGCGGCTTGTGTTCGGGCAGTTCCTCGTTCACCCACCGGGTGATGGTGCCCAGGTTCTGCTTCTCGAGTGCACCGCCGATGCCGTAGCCGTCGAACCCGCGACCCGTCTCTCCGGTGATGGTCTCGAGATCGTGTGCGGCCTTGCGTCGCAGATCCTCGTACTGCGCGCCCTGCACCACCCCGAACAGCGCTTGATACGGCTTGTCCGCGCGCTCGATCGTGAGACGCTCGTGCTCGAGGACGCACCGCTTCGCCCACGCCTGCGTCCGATCGACCGACTTCTCCTGGTAGCCGCGGGTATTCATCAGCGTGGTCAGCTCGTCGAACGCGAACATGATGTCTGCTCCGAGGCGATGCTGAATCTGCATCGACACCTCGGGAGTGAACCGATGCTTGGAGCCGTCGAGATGGGACTTGAACGTCACCCCGTCGTCGTCGACGTGAGCCAGCCGTTCCTTGCCCTCGGCGATGACGTCGTCGGACTGCACGCGCGTGGCGTCCATCGAGATGACCTTCTTGAACCCCACACCGAGCGACATCACCTGGAATCCGCCGCTGTCGGTGAACGTCGGCCCGTCCCAGTTCATGAACTTGCCCAGCCCACCTGCCTCGTCGACGATGTCCGAGCCCGGCTGCAGATACAGGTGATACGCGTTGGCGAGCACAGCCTGCGCGCCGAGCTCTTTCATCGCCTCGGGCAGCACCGCTTTGACGGTCGCCTTGGTTCCCACCGCGATGAACGCGGGGGTGGCGATGTCACCGTGTGGGGTGTGGATGGTGCCGGTGCGGCCCAGCTCACCGTCGAGCCGGGTGCCGATATCGAAGCCGAAACTGGAGGAACTCACCGCGTCAGTATGCGGCTTCGCTGCTTGTGAGTGGAAATTCGTAGCCCACTACGAAGCAGGAGTGGAGCCTGCGGAACGACCGGTGACTCAGCCGTGCACCTGCGGCGGAGCCGCTCCAGCCGCATTCAAGCGGAAGTACGCACCCCTGGCCGCGAGCAGTTCCTCGTGATTGCCCTGCTCGACGATGCTGCCGTTCTCCATCACCACGATTGTGTCCGCGTCGCGGATGGTCGAAAGCCTGTGCGCGATAACGAAGCTGGTGCGATCGGTGCGCAGCTTCGCGGTGGCCTTCTGCACCAGTAGCTCGGTTCGGGTGTCGACCGAGCTCGTGGCCTCGTCGAGGATGAGGATCAGCGGCTTGGCCAGGAAGGCACGGGCGATGGTGATGAGCTGCTTCTCACCGGCGCTGACGTTGTTGCCCTCCTCGTCGATGATCGTGTCGTAGCCGTCGGGCAACGAGTGCACGAAGCGGTCGACGTAACTGACGCGCGCGGCCTCGAGGATTTCTTCCTCGCTGGCACTCGGGTCGCCGTAGGCGATGTTGTCGCGAATGGTTCCGCCGAACAGCCAGGTGTCCTGCAGCACCATTCCGGTGCGAGCGCGTAGCTCTTCGCGGGTCATCTTCCTGGTGTCGACGCCGTCGAGGGTGATTCGGCCGGAATCGATCTCGTAGAACCGCATGATGAGGTTCACCAGGGTGGTCTTGCCCGCGCCGGTCGGTCCGACGATCGCGACCAGATGGCCGGGATCGGCAACCAGCGAGAGGTTCTCGATCAGCGGACGGTCGGCCGAGTAGCCGAACGAGACGTCCTCGAATTCGACGCGTCCTCGGCGCTCGGTGGGCCGCACCGCATCGGCCGGGTCGGCGTCTTCTTCCTCGGCGTCGAGGACCTCGAAGATGCGCTCGGCCGACGCGACACCCGACTGCACCAGGTTCACCATCGAACCCACCTGGGTGAGCGGCTGCGTGAACTGACGCGAGTACTGGATGAACGCCTGCACTTCACCCAGCGTGAGCGTGCCCGACGCGACCCGCAGCCCGCCGACCACGGCGATGACCACGTAGTTGATGTTCCCGAGGAACATGATGACGGGCATGATCATGCCCGAGATGAACTGCGCCCGGAAGCTCGACTGGAACAGCTTCTCGTTGCGCTCGCCGAATTCGCGTTCCACCTCTGCCTGACGGCCGAAGGCCTTGACGATCTCGTGGCCCGTGTACGTCTCTTCGATCTGCGCGTTGAGCTTGCCGGTGTGCTTCCACTGCGCCACGAAGTGCGGCTGTGAACGTTTGGCGATGACGGCGGTGACCGCGAACGACGCCGGAATGGTCAGCACCGCAACGAGAGCGAGCAACGGCGAGATCCAGATCATGACGCCGAGGATGCCCAGCACGGTGAGAATGCCGGTGATCAACTGGCTGAGCGTCTGCTGCAGGCTCGTGGAGACGTTGTCGATGTCGTTGGTGACGCGGCTCAGTGTCTCCCCGCGAGCATGATTGTCGAAGTACTTGAGCGGCAGGCGATGCACCTTCGCTTCGACGCTGCCGCGCAGCAACAGGATTCGCCGTTGCAGCGCGATGTTGAGGATGTATCCCTGCGCCCAGGCCAGCACCGCAGAGAGCACATACAGAACCAGCACCCACAACAGCACGGTTCCCACTGCACCGAAGTCGATTCCGGCTCCGGGGGTCAGGTTCGTCCCGGACACCAGATCTGCGATGGAATCGTTCCCCTCCGCCCGGAGCTGGTCGATGGACTGATCTCTGGTCTGACCCGGATCGAGCTCGCGGCCGACGACGCCGTTGAAGATCAGGTCCGTCGCGTGTCCGAGGACGCTGGGTGCTGCGACGGTCAGCACGGTGCTGGCGATACCGAACGCCAGCATCACCGACAGGAGCATTCGCTCGGGAGCGAGCAGGCCCACCAGACGCTTGAACGAACCCTTGAAGTTGCGGGCCTTGGTTCCCGGCTTCACAGTCTTGGAGACGGGGGCGATGTCCTCCTCTTCCGCCTTCTCCACCTGCGCGGTCACAGTGCACCCACTGCGTGCTGCGAGTCGACGATCTCCGCGTAGGTGGGGCAATCGGCCATCAATTGGTCGTGGGTACCCACACCTACCGGCTTTCCGTCGTCGAGTACGAGTATCTGATCGGCGTCGATGATCGTCGAGACGCGCTGGGCGACAACGATCATGCACGCATCTCGCGTCACTGCCTTCAGAGCCGCGCGTAGATTGGCGTCGGTGGTGAGGTCCAGCGCGGAGAACGAGTCGTCGAACAGATAGATGCTGGGTTTGCGCACCAGCGCGCGAGCGATGGCGAGGCGTTGCCGCTGACCGCCGGAGACCGTCGTACCGCCCTGTGCGACGGGCGTCTCCAATCCCTCGGGCATGGCGCGAACGAAGTCGGCTCCCTGGGCGATCTCGAGTGCCTCCCACAGTTCGTCGTCGGTGGCATCGGATTTGCCGTAGCGCAGGTTGCTCGCGATGGTGCCCGAGAACAGGTACGGCTTCTGCGGGATCAGACCGATCTCGGAACGCAGCAGGTCCAGATCCAGTTCGCGGATATCGACTCCGCCGACGCGTACCTCACCGCCGGTGACGTCGATGAGTCGCGGAATCAGGTTGACGAGAGTGGACTTTCCCGAGCCGGTGCCGCCGATGATGGCGGTGATCTTGCCTGCCTCGGCTGTGAGGTTCACCCCACACAGCACCGGATATTCGGCTCCGGGGAAAGAGAATTCGGCGTTCACGAGCTCGACGGTTCCCGGCGACGACGCGAACCTCTTGGGCTCGCGGGGCAACACGACCGAGGATTCGGTGGCGAGCACCTCGCTGATGCGATCGGCGCACACCGACGCGCGGGGAACCATCATCGCGATGAACGAGGCCATCATCACCGACATGAGGATGAGCATGATGTAGCTCAGAAGTGCTGTGAGCGAGCCGATCTGCATCGTGCCCTCGTCGATCGCATGGCCGCCGAACCAGATGACGGCGACGCTGGTGACGTTGCTGATGAGCATGACCGTCGGGAACATCAGGGCCATGAGCCGTCCGACGCGCAGGGCGGTACCGGTGAGCGCGGCGTTGGCCGATCCGAAACGGTCGATCTCGAAATCCTCGCGAACGAACGCTCGCACCACGCGAATTCCGGTGATCTGCTCACGCAGAACACGATTGACGGCATCGATCCGCTTCTGCATCGAGCGGAACGCCGGCACCATCTTGATGATGATCAGGCCCATGGAGATCGCGAGCCCCGGCACCGCGATCATCAGGATCCAGGACAACCCGAGATCCTCGCGCAGCGACATCACGATGCCGCCGACGCACATGATCGGGGCCATCACCACGATGGTGAACCCCATGACGATCACCAACTGCACCTGCTGAACGTCGTTGGTGTTCCGGGTGATCAGCGACGGCGCGCCGAACTGGCCGACCTCACGGGCGGAGAACGTGCCGACGCGATGCAGGATGGCCCCACGCAGGTCGCGTCCGACACCCATGGCCGCGCGCGCACCGATGAACACCGCCGACACCGAGCTGATGATCTGCACTGCAGACACCAGCAACATCACTCCGCCTGCAGAGAGGATGTAGCCCGTGTCGCCGGTGGTGACGCCCTTGTCGATGATGTCGGCGTTGAGACTGGGCAGGAACAGTGCCGCCAGCGTGGCGACCAGTTGGAGCAGAATCAGCGCGACGATCGGCATCTTGTACGGAGCCAGATACGTGCGCAGCAGGGGGATCAGCATGATGGCCGAAGATTACTCGTACACATGGATAACAGTCTCTCCGTTTTTCGAGTGTTGCGGGCAATCTTCGGCCGACCGGCTGCAGTCGAGAACTACGCGGACTTCTCCGGTGCAGTCTTCAGTTTGGCACCTTCGATGTCGACGTCCGGCAGAACCTTGTCCAGCCACTTCGGCAGCCACCAGGCCTTGTCGCCGAGCAGCGCCATCACGGACGGAATCAGCACCATGCGCACGACGAACGCGTCGAAGAACACGGCGGCGGCGAGCGCGAATCCGATGGACTTGATGAACGAGTCCGGCTCGGCGATGAATGCGGCGAACACCGAGATCATGATGATCGCTGCCGAGGTGACCACGCGTGCGCCGTACTTGAAGCCGTTGACGACGGCATCCTTGGCGGCGGCTCCGTGGACGAACTCCTCACGCATTCGCGAGACGAGGAACACCTGGTAGTCCATCGCCAGGCCGAACACGACACCGATCAGGAAGATCGGCATGAAGCTGACGATCGGCTGCGGGTTGGAGATCAGGCCGAGTCCACCCTCTTGGAAGATGAACACCGTGGCACCGAACGTGGCCAGCACGCTGAGCAGGAAGCCGAGTGTTGCGGTCAGCGGCACCAGGATGGAACGGAACACCAGCATCAGCAGCACGAATGCCAGGCCGACGACCACTGCCAGGTACGGAATCAACGCATCCTGCAGTCGCTCGGAGACGTCCAGCTCGAGCGCCGTCTGGCCGGTGACGCCGTAGGAGACGCCGTCGCTGGCCACCACGCCCGGTTCGGCGTCACGCAGGTTCGCCACCAGGTTCTTGGTCTGCTCACTGTTCGGCGAGGACGACGGGGTGACGAGGATCTGTGCGGTGTCACCGGCCGGGTTGACGGCGATGATCTGCGCGTTCGTGACGTCCGACTGCCCGGTGATGGCCTCGACGACCTTGCCGAAAGAGGCAGTCCGATCGGCCTCGGCCACGTTCGACGCGTCGGCGATGACCAGCAGCGGTCCGTTGCGTCCCGGTCCGAAGCCGTCGTCGACGATGTCGTAGGCCTGACGCGCGGGTGTCGACGGGTCGGCCGTGGCAGTGGACGGCAGTGCCAACGACAGTCCTGTGGTCGGGCCTGCGATGACGCCGAGGAGAACGATGCCGCCGATGAGTCCGAGAGCGGGCTTCTTGACCAGGAAGCGGGCCCACCGGAGTCCGTTGGTGGGCTTGGCGTTCGGGTCTTCCGGGTCGGTGGTGTTGACGCCCTTGATCTTGCCCGCGAAGGCCTTGCCCTTGTAGAGGCCGAGCATGGCGGGCAGGAACGTCAGTGCGATGAGTACCGCGATGAACACCGCGAACCCGGCTGCCGCACCCATCTGGGACAGGAACGGGATGCCGACGACGCGCAGTGCGACGAGGGCGATGAGCACGGTCGCGCCGGCGAACACGACGGCCGAGCCTGCGGTTCCCACGGACCGCCCGACGGCCTCCTCGCGGTCGTCGGTGAGCGTCAACTCGTGTCGATAGCGGGCGAGGATGAACAGCGAGTAGTCGATGGCGACGGCCAGGCCGATCATGATGGCGAGAACCGGCGTGAACGACGACAGGTCGGCGAAGCCGGTTGCCGTGGTGATCGCCAGACTCGAGATACCGATGCCGACGATGGCGGTGATGAGCGGCAGGCTCGCGGCTGCTGCGGAGCCGAACATGATGAGCAGCACAACGGCGGCGACGGCCAGACCGACGAGCTCCGAGGTTCCGCCGGGCGAGACGTTCTCCTGCGCGACGGTACCGCCGAGCAGGACGGTCAGGCCGGCGTCACGGGCGGGCTGCGCGGCCTCGTCGAGTTCGGTGCGGATCTGGTCGGTGACGTCGGCGAGTTCGACGTTGATCGGCACGGTGACCGTGCCGACGTTGCCGTTGGGGCTCAGCGGTGACGTGGCAGCGGCGTCGGCGGCTACCTGGTCGGCCGGAGTGCCCGCCTCCGTTGCCGCTTCGGTGTACCGCTCGACGATCGACTGGTTGGCCGCGACCGGGTTGGCCAGTGCCGGAGCGCCGTCTGCAGGCTTGGCTGCGTCGATCTTCTGGATCTCGGCAATGCTGGCATCGATGGCCGAGGTGTACTGCGGGGTGTCCAGCGTCTGCCCGTCGGGTGCCTGGAACACGTATTCCGCGCTGACTGCGGTCAGCGGATCCTCTGCGGAGCCGAAGCGCTCGGACTGCAGGTCCAGTGCGGCCTGCGCGGGCGTGCCCGGGATGGAGAACGAGTTGACCGTCGGGCCGGACAGCGTCGCAGCGCCCACTCCGGCGAGAACCAGAATCGCCAGCCACAGTCCGAGGACGATGCCCTTGCGTCGGTACGCGAATCTTCCGATTCGGTAGAGATAGGTGGCCACTGTCAAGCTCCTCGGTTGGGTTCGGACGTGGGGGTGTTGGGTTCGGGAGTGGAGCCTGCGGAAAGACCCTTGGGCTCGGGCAACCCGGCTCGGAGTTGATCGAAGGCGTCCTCGATGAGGGCCCTCGGTGTCGATGCGCCGGCGGAGTCGGTGACCCAGATGTTCAGTGCTGCCGTGACGGCACCTCCGACGGCCATCTGGAGCAGGTTGGGGTAGAGGTCGGTGTCGATATCGGTGCCGGTTCGCTCGGCGATGGCTTCGCCGAGTTTGCGGGTCAGCGATTGGTGCATCTCGAGCTTGCGGGCCATCAGGGCGGGGTTTGCTTCGATCAGCCGCGCCGCCGCGAAGGTGTCGTCCAGATCCCGACCGGGGTCCGCGACGAGGTTGATTGCGATGTGCCGCAACGAGTCCCAGATGGGCTCGGTAGACGGCCTGGCGCGCAGGAGCTCGAACCATTCGAGGGCAGACACTTCGATGTGATGAAGAACTGCTTCTTCCTTGTTAAAGAAGTAGTTGTGGAACGTGCGGGTGGAGACTCCCGCTTCGTGCGCGATGGCGTCGGCGGTGACCGCGTCGAAGCCGTGTTCCTTACCCAGACGCACGGCGGCCATGCCGAGGGCGTCGCGGGTGGCGGCCTTCTTCAGATCGCGAAGGCCCGTCGGAGAGGTCACGCATACCAACCTACGGAACTTGCACGATCCTGCAAGTTTGCAGTGACGTGCAATTTTGACGATCGCGCCACACCGACCAGCAGATGTGACTCACGTCATCGGCGCGCCCATGCGGTCGGCTCGCTGATCAGCTCCCCGACGAAGTCCGGCAAGTCGTCCTCGACGATGTCCGCAAGCGACACCGATTCGAGTACCGCACGCAGATTGGCGCGTACCGCGAGCCACACTCTGGTGAGCGGCTCGGCCGGACCGGAATACTCCGCATCCTCGGGCCGCTGACCGCGCACCGACGCCAGCGGGCCCTCCACGGCCCTCATCACGTCGGCAACAGAAATGTCCGACGCCTCCCGCGCCAGCCAGTAGCCGCCGTCGGGCCCCCTTCTACTGCACACCAGATCTGCACGACGCAGATCCGAGAGCACCGATTCGAGGAACTTGTGCGGTATGCCCTGCGCGGTGGCCAGCGCCTCGGCTTTCGCGGGCTGCTGCCCACCAACAGCAGCGAGTTCGACGAGCGTCCGAACCGCATAGTCCGCCTTGGCCGTGATGTGCACGCTAAATTCCTATCATTTCGGTAGGAAATTAGCGAGCAGTTGCCGGAATACCCGGGCGCGTCAGGACCCTTCCGGTACCGCCACGACCACCTCGTTGCGTCGGAACGGCGCCAAGGTCCACGGAGGATCGTAGAACCAGGTCATCGGCTCACCCAGCATCTCGATGCCGTGTGCGCGCAGCGCTTCGGTCAACGATGCCATCTGCGGTTCGACGTCGCCCCGGCCGCGGCCACCGCTGAAACGCAGCACGGCCACCGTCTCGGCGGGAACCTCCGTCAACATCACACGGTCGTCGTCGGGCGTGGGCAGCGTGTCCATCGTCCACTCGGCCGGCATGAAGAACCGGACGACCCAGCCGTCGCTGCCGGGCGTGCTCGACACCGGCGCAGACATCGCAATCTTCTGCGAGCCTGCGGACGACTGACTGACGGGAGCGGTCATCGCGACCTTCTGCTTGCCCCCGTTTCCACCGAAGATGTATCCGGCCAGGCGACGGAAACCCTCCTGGCGGGCCTCTTCCTCGTCGGCGTCGACCGTGGTCTGCGCCGCGATGCGTGGTTCGTACCGACGGATCTCCACCGCATCGGTCAGTCGCCGGCTCGTGTGCTGCGGTTCCTCGGTACCGACACGAATCCCGACGACACCCAACACCGACGAGCCCACCTCTCCAGCCGTGGACGCGATCTTCTGCAACAAGTCCGACTCCGATCACTTGGTCGATAGGTGCGTCCTCCACGGTACGAGCCGTAGGAAAGCCGGCCAGGCAGCGTTACACTTGGCCTCTCACTGTCACGCGGGAGGTTCGATGAGCGACTGGATCGGTTCGGCGTGGAACGCTCTACCCGAACCGCTGCGCGATCCCGTGGCGTTGGCCATCCCCGCGTTCGCGCTGCTGCTGGCAATCGAGTGGATTGCGGCCGCGAAGCTCGAAGACGGTGAACGCGGTAGCTACTCCGCCCGGGATGCGCGCTCCAGCCTGAGCATGGGCCTGGTGTCCATCGCGACCACCACGGCCTGGAAGGCGCTGGCCCTCGTCGGCTACACGGCCATCTATGTCTACGTCGCGCCGTGGCATCTCCCGGCCGACGCCTGGTACACGTGGGTGATCCTGATCCTGGGCGTGGACCTGCTGTTCTACGGCTATCACCGCATCGCGCATCGAACCCGACTGATCTGGGCGACGCATCAGGCCCATCATTCGAGCGAGTACTTCAACTTCGCGGCGGCGCTACGACAGAAGTGGAACAACAGCGGCGAGGTCATCATGTGGCTACCGCTCCCCCTGCTGGGCATGCCGCCGTGGATGGTGTTCGTCGGCTTCTCCATCAACCTCGTCTACCAATTCTGGGTCCACACCGAACGCATCGACCGGTTGCCGCGTCCGTTCGAGTTCGTCTTCAACACGCCCTCGCATCATCGCGTCCATCACGGTCGCGATCCGCAGTATCTCGACAAGAACTACGGCGGCATCCTCATCATCTGGGACCGCTTGTTCGGCACCTACGCCGAGGAGGTCGAGCGGCCGAACTACGGCCTCACCAAGCCCGTCGACACGTTCAACATCTGGACCCTCCAAACACACGAATACCGCAACATCGCGCGGGATGTTGCGGCATCGCGGTCATGGAAGGAACGCGTCGGGTATCTCGTCGGACCGCCGGGATGGACGCCCGGGGCCGCGAGAGAACGCGCTACTGCTGACTCAGATTGATCAGGAAGTCGACGGTTCCCGATCCCTCCACGGTGACGAAGCCGAGCGACGGCGGTTCGATTCCGTAATCGGCCCACGTGGTCGGAATTGCGCCCGACGCGATGAGCGTGTCACCGGACTGCAGTACCTCCATCTGCACCGAGACCGGACGCGTCTGATCCTTGAGCGTCAATGTGCCCTCGGCAGTGACGGTTTCGGTGGTGCCGTCCTTGGGCAGCGAGGACAGGTCGATCGGCGAGTCGATGTTGAACGTCGCCGTCGGGTACGTGGCGGTGTCGAAGATGTTGCCGCGGAACTGGCTGTCACGACGATCACTGTCGGTACTGATCGAGTTGGTCATGACGACCACCTGGCCCTCGGTGAGGGTGTCGTCGGCGATGACGACGTTGCCCGCGACCTCGGTCGTCGACCCGACGACCGTGACATCGGATCCGTTGAGCACCTCGTCGACGGTGTAGCCCGCAGCGGTCGCGTTGGCAGCGTCACCTGCGGTGACGATCCACCGCCCGTCGATGCTCTCGGTACTGGCGGCCTGCGCGCCCGAGGTGGACACCGATGCTGCCGGTGCGTCGTCTCCTTGCAGCGATGCATAGATCTTGGGGCCGAAGTACAGCCCGAGCGCCGCCACGACGACGACAACTACTCCTACGATCCACCATTTCTTGGTCATGACTGCCGATGATAGTTGCAGCTTCAAGCCTATGGGTAGTGAGCGACCTGGTAACTCCCTGAGAGTTTTGTCCGTTTACCCCGTGAACACGTGTCGGTATCGCCAGGCACAATGGAACCCATGGATCCGGTGGACGCACTTCGAGAGATCGGGTATTGGCTCGAACGCTCACGCTCGGACACCCATCGAGTCAAGGCCTACCGCCGGGCCGCCGATGTCGTCGAATCCCTCACTCCCGCACAACGATCCGAGCACGAGAAGGCAGACAGCTGGTCCTCGCTCGCCGGCATCGGGGCCAAGACCTCGCTGATCATTCGCCAGGCTCTGACCCAGGACGTCCCGGACTATCTCCGCGAGCAACGTGACGCGGCAGAACCCATCGGCGACAACGAACTTCGCGGCGCACTGAAGGGCGATCTGCACACCCATTCCAACTGGTCCGACGGCGGCAGCCCCATCGAGGAGATGATGCGCACCGCCGCGCGGCTCGGCCACGAATACTGCGCTCTCACCGATCATTCCCCTCGCCTCAAGGTCGCCAACGGCCTCACCGCCGAGCGCCTGCGAGCACAGCTCGACGTCATCGCCGAGCTCAACGAGCGGCTCGCACCGTTCCGCATCCTCACCGGAATCGAAGTCGACATTCTCGACGACGGATCACTCGACCAGGACGAAGGTCTGCTCGCCGAGCTGGACGTGGTGGTGGCGAGCGTGCACTCCAATCTGCGCGCCGACTCCAAGACCATGACCAAACGCATGGTCACCGCCATCGCCAACCCGCACGTCGACGTCCTCGGTCACTGCACCGGACGGCTCGTCGAAGGCGGCCGCGGCACCAGGCCCGAATCGACGTTCGACGCTCCCGTGGTGTTCGAGGGCTGCCGCCAGTTCGGCACAGCAGTGGAGATCAACGCCAGGCCCGAGCGTCAGGATCCCCCCGAGCGACTGATCGACATCGCCCTCGAACGCGACTGTCTGTTCTCCATCGACACCGACGCGCATGCACCCGGGCAGCTCGACTGGCAGGGCTACGGCTGCATCCGCGCCGAAGCGCGTGGCGTCCCCACCGAGCGTGTGATCAACACCTGGCCGCTCGCCGAACTGCTCGAGTGGACGGCGCAGCGCGCGTGAATCGTCGTCATTTCCTCTCCGGCCTGCTCGCGGTGACTCTGGTCGGCTGCAGCTCCGCCGACACCGACTCCTCACCGAGTACCGCCGAGACGTATTCGGCTGCGCTGCAACCGGTATCGGCCCCAGCCGGTGATCCCATCAGACTGAAGTACGGATACGACTCGGACAACATCGGCGATCTGTACCTACCCGAGAACACCGCCAGTTCGCTCCCGGTGGTGGTGATGATTCACGGCGGCGGGTGGCAGGAGGACCTCGACCTGTCGTACTTCCAACAGATGTCGAAGGCCATCGCAGATCAAGGCATCGCCGTGTGGAACGTCGAGTACCGGCGCGGCCCGAACAACTGGGCCAACACCCTCTCCGACGTCGACGACGCCACCGAGGCACTGGCAACCGTCGTGCAGGGTGCGGCGGACGGGCGACTCGACCTCGATCGCGTCCACGTCGCCGGACATTCCGCCGGTGGACAGCTGGCCGCATGGGTTGCCGCTCGACACCTGATGCCGGTCGATGCGCCCGGAGCGGAACCGAAGATCAAGCCCCGCAGCGCCACCATCATGGCCGGCGTTTTCGACATGAAACGAGCGGCCGACATCGGCGGCGACAAGTTCGTCCCTGCCTTCCTCGGCGGCATGCCCAACGAAGTACCCGGACGCTACAAGATCGCCTCCCCCATCGAATATCTCCCGCTCGACGTCCCACTGACCGCGCTGCACGGTGATGCCGACCAAACCGTCTCGGTGAACCAGAGCCGCGTCTACGTCGATGCCGCGAACAAGGCAGGCAGCACCGACACCGAGCTCGTCGTGCTGCCGGGAGCCGGGCACGGCGCGTTCCTCGACCCTAAGAACAGGGCCTGGTCGACGGCTCTGAGCACCATCACCGGACGTGCGCAGACACTGCTCTGACGTCGGTGATTTCGCCGGGGTGGTACACAGTGGCGATGAACGGAAAAATCGCGACCGGATTGCTCGGGCTGATCGTGGCCGTCTCGATTGCCGGATGTAGCAGCGACCCGTCGAGCGAGGAAGCGTCGACCACTTCCGCCGCAGCCACGACGACGTCTGCGGCTTCCACGACAGTGCCCGCCAGCACCACGGTCGATTCGCCCGCTCCGGCTCCTGCCCCTGCTCCTGCTGCCGAGGCACCGGAGGCACCGCCCGCCGCCGAGCCCGCGGCCCCGAGCGACGCGACCTCCGGCGTCACCGGTGAAGCGCTCTACCAGCAGACCTGCACGCAGTTCATGACGTCGATCGATGCACTGGAGCAGACCGGAATCTCCGATCGCGCCACGTCGGTCGAGGGTCTGCGCAACGAAATGACCACCGCACCCAGCTGGAACGACGTCCCGCCCAGCGATCAGAACGAAATTCTGCGGGGACTCGACGCCGCGGGTGCGGGACAGTGCTGAGGGTCTGAGTCGCTGGGGTCCCCGGTGATCCCCCGCCGTGATCCCGCCCCGTGATCCCGCAAACGCGCGCGCATTTGCCAGGTGCGCGCGAAATAGACCCCGAACCGGTAGCAAATCCGCGCGCGTACAACGAATGCGCGCGCGTTTGCGACAGACTCAGCCGCAGAGGACCGAACCCCAGCACCCGCGAACCAGCACCCGCGAACTCCTGAGTGCGCCCACGTCCGCCCCGTAATCCCGCCCCCGTAATCCCGCAAACGCGCGCGCATTTGCCAAGTGCGCGCGAAATAGACCCCGAACCGGTAGCAAATCCGCGCGCGTACAACGAATGCGCGCGCGTTTGCGACAGACCTCGCCCCAGAGGACCGAACCCCAGCACCCGCGAACTCCTGAGTGCGCCCACGTCCGCCCCGTAATCCCGCCCCCGTAATCCCGCAAACGCGCGCGCATTTGCCAAGTGCGCGCGAAATAGACCCCGAATCGGTAGCAAATCCGCGCGCGTACGACGAATGCGCGCGCGTTTGCGACGGCACCCAACCTGCCGGCCCCACCCCAGACCGCGC
Organism: Rhodococcus sp. NPDC006774; assembly: GCF_040636045.1. Classification (NCBI taxonomy): domain Bacteria; kingdom Bacillati; phylum Actinomycetota; class Actinomycetes; order Mycobacteriales; family Nocardiaceae; genus Rhodococcus; species Rhodococcus sp. NPDC006774. The sequence goes on from NZ_JBEYIW010000007.1 coordinate 224,047, forward strand.
ACACAAAAAAACTCCCCACCCGACGGATCGGGTGGGGAGTTCTTGGCGGTGGCGGAGGGATTTGAACCCTCGGACGGGGATTACCCGTCACACGCTTTCGAGGCGTGCTCCTTAGGCCGCTCGGACACGCCACCGCAGAAGACTGTACCGGAATGACGGCCTGAGGCTAAATCGCCTGCTCAGCACGCGAATCCATCGGTCATTCCGCAGGCTCCACTCCGGCGACTAGTTGCCGGTGAGCTTGTCCTTGATGTTCGAGGCTGCGTCCTTGACCTTCTCGACGCCGTCTTTGACTGCTGCCGAGGTCTGGTCGCCCTTGCCCTCTGCTTCGAGGTCCTTGTCTCCGGTGGCCGAACCAGCGGCTTCCTTTGCCTTGCCGCCGAGGTCTTCGGTCTTGTTCGAGATCTTGTCGCCGATTCCCATAGTGCTCTCCTTCGCAGAGGTTGGAGCGCGTCGTCGCACCCCTGCTCTCCACACTCCTGAAAACCGACGGACCCGGCCACCTCGCCCCTCACCTCGAGACGGGATCGTTATCTCTGACGAGCGAAGAATCGCGTCAGCATTTCGGCGCACTCGGCTTCCAACACACCACCGCGAACCTGTGGCCTGTGGGTGAGTCGACGGTCTCGCACGACGTCCCACAGCGAGCCGACGGCTCCGGTTTTGGGTTCCCACGCTCCGAACACCACCGCTCCGACGCGGGCCAGCACGAGCGCCCCAGCGCACATCGTGCAGGGTTCCAACGTCACGGCCAGGGTGCAGCCTTCGAGTCGCCAGCCGTCACCGTGGACAGCCGCTGCTCGACGCAACGCGATCACTTCCGCGTGTCCGGTGGGGTCGCCCGACGCCTCCCGCGCATTGCAGGCCCGGGATATCTCACGTCCCGAGGCGTCGAACACGACGGCTCCGACGGGGACGTCGGCATCCGATGCCTCGGCCGCAGCCGACAGGGCTGCTCGGATCATGTCCGCGGCGGACACCGGCATCGATTACCGCCGCAGCTTGTTCACCGCTGCGGCGAACTCGTCCTCGAAGCCCAGGCGTTCGGCGATGGACTGCAACTGTTCGTCGGGGTAGTCGTCGGTCTCGGCGACGATGATGCCGAGGACGGCTTCGGGTAGTCCGAGGTCCGCCAGCAGGGCGAGGTCGCCTTCCTCGTAGGGCTCGATGTCGTCGAGTTCATCGGGGTCGACGTCGGGAATCTCGATGTTCAGCGCATCGAGAACGTCCGCGGCGATTTCGTAGTCCACTGCGGCAACCGCGTCGGACAGCAGCAGTCGGGTGCCGTTCGGTGCGGGACGCAGGATGACGAAGAATTCCTCGTCCACATCGAGCAGTCCGAACACAGCTCCCGAGCTGCGAAGTTCACGCAGTTCGGTCTCTGCCGCCGACAGACTGGTCAGTGCGTCGTCGGACAGCGGCGTGACGGTCCACTTGCCTTCCTCTCGGACAACTGCAACGCCGAATCCCTCGAGGTCGTCGTATTCCGGTGCGGATGCGCGGTTGTTGTTCGCGCGCTGTGCGGCCATGCGCGCAACGGTAGTCCGGTTGGGGCCGGTATTCGAAGTCCACCTCCTGTCGACGTCACCCACCTGTGCCAATCTGATCGGGTGACTTCTTCCTCGGTGTGCGTTCTGGGTCTCGGACTGATCGGCGGGTCGATCCTGCGGGCTGCACACGACGCGGGGCGTCCGGTGTGGGGATGGAACCGATCGGCCGACGCGATCGCCGGTGCTGTCGCCGACGGTTACGACGTCGGTACCGACCTGGAAGCCGCGCTGAGCAGGGCCGCAGCGCAGGACGCGTTGATCGTCATCGCCGTTCCGATGCCTGCCGTGGACTCGGTTCTGGCGGCAATCGCCGAGCACGCGCCCGCTGCTCCGATCACCGATGTCGTCAGCGTCAAAGCCGAGGTCGCCGCAGCCGTGGCCACTCGCGGACTGCAGGCGCGCTACGTCGGTGGGCATCCGATGGCCGGCACCAACCAGTCGGGGTGGTCGGCCACCGATCCGACGCTCTTCACCGACGCGGTGTGGGTGGTGGCCACGGACCCGGGAGTCGACGCCGATGTGTGGGTGCGGGTGGCCCGGCTCGCCCTCGACTGCGGTTCGGTGGTGGTACCGGCCGAGAGCGTCGAGCACGATCGCGCGGTCGCCAGAATCTCGCACCTACCGCACCTGCTGGCCGAGGCGCTGGCAATGGTGGGGGCGGCAGGCGGACCGCTGGCGTTGGGCCTGGCTGCGGGCTCGTTTCGCGACGGGACGCGGGTGGCGTCGTCATCGCCGAATCTCGTCCGCGCGATGACCGAGGGCAACGCGGCCGCCCTGCGCACCGCGCTCGACGAGGCGCTGGATGCACTCACCGCAGCGCGCGAGGAACTGGACGAGGGCTCGACGAAAACGCTGGTCGACGCCGGCAACAGCGCGCGCCTGCAGTACGAGCAGCATCGACGCTTCGAGATCACCGACATCACCCCGGGCGAACCGGGCTGGCGGGAAGGCCTACAGAACGCGGGTCGACGCGGTGGCGTCGTGCGTCAGATCCGCTCGGCCAGTCCCGGGTAGTCGACAACGAAGCCGTCGGCATCGACCGTGACGGACGAGGTCGACACCGGTGAGATGACGTGGATGCCCTCGGAACCGCTGCTGTACGTCAGCGTCGCCTCTTGAATGCTGAGGTCGAGCACGTTCACGTAGACCGTCGGCACCTCGAGGTCCTGGACCTGGGTGTGCAGACCGAATCGACGGATCGGCAGAGTGTTGAAGAAGGGGCTGAGCACCATGTCGACGTCGAGTGCGCCGCTGTAGGTGGAGCGCTGATGGCTGGTGCTGTTCTCGACCATCCAGTAGCCCTCGTCGTCGCGGCTGACGGACGCCTGCCGGTCACCCGACGCGAGCGAGGTGCGCACCGAGAGCCGCTTGGTGACGCCGTATTCGTCGGTCACCAGGTCGTAGGACGCACTGAAGGCGGGGTGATCGCTGCACGCGGCACCGATGATGCGTCCGGCAGCCTTGATGCGGTTGCCCGAGAGCTGGACCCGCACCGATTCCATACGGGGAACGTCGTGCGCTCGCCACGTGAGGATCGAGGGCCAGGTTTTCGCGTCTGCGGAGCCGGTCGCGGGGATGGAGACATGCTCTGCACCCGATGCTTGAGTGATCACGCACCTACGGTAGGCGACGAGGCCCCCAGAAGATCAAGCGGACGTGCCTTTTCTCGCAGTTCATTAAGGTTGTGCCCGTGACGACAGAGAACACCGGCGGCGGGCAGTTCGATTTCGCGCACTCCGAACAGGCCGCGAAGAGTCGACAGGACAAGGCGACCGCTCTGGCGCGTTACGTGTGGGATCGCGGCATCACCGGTGCCGAGCTCCTCGACCTCACCGACGCCGTCCGCCGAAAGCTGGCCCGCGCCGCCGACCTACACCCACCGAGCACGATGGAGACGTGGACCATCGTGGCCGAGTTGCTCGACCGTAAATCCGCATGGGCGGCCGAACACCCGGGCCACGACGGCGCGACGCCCCAGCACTCGGACGAGAAGATCATGTGGGTCAAGCCGCCGATCACTCCCTGGACTTAGACCAGCGAGTCCTCCCACGCCTCGTGCAGGTGCGCGAAGCGTCCATCTCCCGCGATGAGGTCCTCGGGGGTTCCGTCCTCGACGATGTTTCCGTCGGCCATGACGAGTACCCGATCGGCGATCGCCACCGTCGACAGGCGGTGCGCGATGATCAGCGCAGTTCGCCCCTGCAGGATCGTCTCGAGTGCGCGCTGCACCAGTCGCTCGCTCGGGATGTCCAGGCTCGATGTTGCCTCGTCCAGCACGATCACCGACGGCGCGGCCAGGAACACCCGCGCGAAGGCCACCAATTGCCTTTGGCCCGAAGACAATCGACCTCCGCGCTTGCGCACGTCGGTGTCGATTCCCTCCGGTAGCGACGCGATGAACTCCGTCAGTCCGACGGCGTCGGCCGCTGCCCGCACCTCCGCATCGGTCGCGGTGGGGCGTCCGAGCCGGATGTTGTCTGCCACCGAACCGGAGAACAGGAACGACTCCTGTGTCACCATCACGACGTTGCGACGCAGGTCCTCGTCGCCGATATCCCGCATGTCGACGCCGTCGAGCCGCACGGCTCCGGCCGTCGGATCGTAGAAGCGCGCCAACAGCTTTGCCAGTGTCGACTTGCCTGCTCCGGTGGCTCCGACCATCGCGACCACCTGTCCGGCGGGTACGTGCAGCGAGAATTCCGGCAGAACGACGCGTTCGGGGCCGTAGGCGAAGTGCACGTCGTCGAATGTGATGTCGCCCTTCGCGGTTCCGATCTCCACCGGGTTCTTCGGTGCCGTCACCGACGGCTCCTCTTCGAGGACACCGGAGATCTTCTCCAGGGCAGCGGCTGCGGACTGGTAGGCGTTGAACACCATCGCCAGCTCGTCCAGCGGCCCGTAGAACCGGCGCAGATACAGCACGTAGGCCGCGAGCACACCGATGTCCATGTGGCCGTTGATCACTCGCCAGCTACCGAACACCAGGATGATCGCGAGCGTGACGTTGCCGATCCAGCGCACGATGCCGGTGTAGCTCGCCATACCGCGCAGCGCCGCGGTGGTGGCGTCGCGATACTCCGAGTCCTCGGTACTGAGAATGGCGTCGTTGCGGCCCTCGCGTCGGAACACCTGCACCGCGCGGATGCCGCCCATCGACTCCACGAAATGGACCACCACGCGCGCGATCGCCACCCGTGTTCGACGGTATCCCTGGCGTTGTCGCCGCTGTGACCAGCGGGTGACGAGGACCAGCGGAACGAAGCCGGCCAGCACGATCATCGCCATCGGAACGTCGAGGTACACCAGGATGATCGCGATCGACACCATCGACAGGATCGCCGTCAAGGCATCGTTGAGCGCACTCTCGAGCAGTGTCTGCAGAGATTCGACATCGCTGGTCAGTCGCGAGATGAGCCGTCCCGAGGTGTACTTCTCGTGGAACGACAGACTCAGTTTCTGGGCATGGTCGAACACCCGTCCGCGCAGGTCGTACAGGATGTTCTGGCTCAGCCGACCGGAGACGGTGAGAAACGCGTAGGTGGTGAGCATCCCGAGCAGACCGAAGCCGGTGTAGCCGCCGACCGCCCACAGCAGCGGGCCCCAATCACCCTGTCCCGCAGCACCGACGCCGTTGTCCAGCGCATAGGCGATGAACAGCGGACCGGCAACGTAGGTGATGTTGTCGACCAGAATGATCAGGAAGGACAGCAGGGCCTGCTTCTTGTACGGGCGCACCAACGAGACGAGCAACCGGCGAGAACGCCCGGCCAGCACCAGGTTTCCGGTTGCGTCGACCTCGGATTCCTCGCCGCCGACGCCGCGCCAATCCGCAGCTGCAGTTTGATCAGCCATGAATCGACCCCATCACCTCGCGGTACCGCGGCGACGACGCCAGCAGTCCCTCGTGTGTTCCCTGCTCCACAATTCTTCCGTTCTCGAGATACAGCACGCGGTCGGCCAACGCAGCGGTCGACGGCCGGTGCGCCACCAGCACTGTCGTCGAATGCGCCAACACACGCCGCAATTCCTTCTGCACTTTGGCTTCGGTGTCCACGTCGAGCGCGGACAGTGGGTCGTCGAGCACCAGTACCCGCGGCTTGCCCAGCACCGCCCGCGCCAGTGCGAGCCGCTGCCGCTGCCCACCGGACAGACTCATGCCCTGCTCACCGATGCGAGTGTCCAGACCCCACGGCAACTGCTCGACGAAATCCGTTGCGTGCGCGATCTCCAACGCCTCGGCAATCTCGGCATCGGACGCGCCGGGCGAACCGAGCGCGATGTTCTCGCGCGCACTGGCCGAGAACAACACCGGATCCTCGAACGCCACCGTGACGATCGAGCGCAGATCGGCCAACCGCATCGAGGCCACGTCTATTCCGTCGATGGTGATGGACCCCTCGGTGGCGTCGAACAGTCGAGGCACGAGGTTCGTCAGTGCAGTCTTTCCGCTACCGGTGTTGCCGACCAGCGCGACGGTCTCACCCGGCTCGACGACGAAGCTGACGTCGGTGAGAAGCGGCGAGGACGCGTCGGGAAAGGTGAATCCGACGCGATCGAATTGCACTCGGCCACGGATTCTTTCGGGCAATTCGACGGGATTGTCCGGATCGGTGACGGTTTCGGGAGTGTCCATGATCTCCCAGTACCGATCCGCAGCCGTGCGCGCATTGTTCAGCTCGGCCAGCAGATACCCGAACGATTCGATCGGCCACAGCAGGAAGGTGACGATGGCGATGGCCGCGACGAGCGTGCCGACCGTCATGGTGCCCTGCACGATCGAGTACGTGCCCACCGCCAGGATCGCACCGATGGTGATCGGCTGCAGTCCGACGATCACCGCCCAGATGATCGCCAGGTAGCGCACCTTCTTCAGTTCGGTGCCACGCAACGTGCGCGCCTGACGAAGAAACTGCTTGCCCAAGTGGGCACTTCGACCGAATGCCTTGAGGACGCGAATACCCTGGATGGACTCTTCGACCGTCGTCGTGACGTCGCCTGCCTGATCCTGAGCGTCACGGGCCACGACGCGATACAGCGTCTCGAACTTGGTGCAGGCGATCACCAGCGGTACCGACGTCACCAGCATGATCAGCCCCAACTGCCAGGACTGCACCAGCAATACGCCGATACCGACGACGAGTGTGACGGCGTTGATGATGATGAACGGGCCGATGAAGGCCATGAACCGCCGCAGCGAGCCGAGGTCCGCGATGGCGCGCGAGAGCAGCTGACCCGATTCCCAGCTTTCGTGAGCCGAGACCGACAACCGCTGCAACTTGTCGAATACCGTTGCCCGCGCTGAGATCTCGAATTGGCTCGACGGGCGGGAGACCAGGTAGCGGCGAACCCAGATACCGAGTGCGTCGATGGTGCCGAGCAACAGGACGAACGCCACGGGCCACCAGACTGCCGAGAAATTGCGGTCGGTGATGGGGCCGTCGATGACGCGTTGCATCACCAGCGGAATCACCAGACCGGTCATGGTGGCGATCAGCGAGACCACGATCGAGGCGATGTAGAACCACTTGTACGGCAGCAGAAACGGCGCGAAACGACGCAGTGAGCTCGGTGGCTTCGCGGTGTCCGGGTACGGCTGATCCAGGGTTCGGGTTTCGGGATCGAGCACACCCGTAGACACAGTTCTTCTCCTTATTGCTGTGCTCGAATGATTTCATTGCACAGGCTCAGTTTCCAACCGATTTTTCGGCCCTCGCATTCCAGTGTGAAACCTCGAGCAAGGTCGAGGTCAAGTGAACCGACTCTCGAGTAACGTAGGACCGTCGGGCGAGGGAAGGGCACACGTGAGCGCACGGTCGATGGTCGGGTTGTTCGCGGGGATCGGCGGGCTCGAGCTGGGGTTGGCCGACGCGGGGTGGACGACGCAGTTGCTGTGCGAGATCGATCCCGGAGCCGGGGCCGTCCTTCGAGCGCGCATGCCCGAGACACCTCTGCACACGGACGTGACCACTCTTCGAAGCCTGCCCGCCGACACCGAACTGGTCGCGGCCGGTTTCCCGTGTCAGGACCTCTCCCAGGCCGGACGCACCGCGGGCATCACCGGTGCCCGTTCCGGTTTGGTGGACGAGGTGTTTCGGCTGGTCTCCCGTCGACGCGGTCCGCGATGGCTGCTGATGGAGAACGTGCCGTTCATGCTGCAGCTCGGCCGCGGGGCAGCCATGCGCCACATCACCGACGCGCTCGAGGACCTCGGCTACATGTGGGCCTACCGCGTCGTCGACGCCCGCGCGTTCGGTTTGCCGCAGCGTCGACAGCGGGTGGTGATGCTGGCCTCGCGCACCGACGATCCACGGGAGGTGCTGTTCTCGCAGGACGCAGGACCGCTGCCCGACGGCGACCCCACCACCCAGCCGTGCGGCTTCTACTGGACCGAGGGCATTCGCGGGCTGGGCTGGGCGGTCAACGCCGTCCCGACGCTCAAGGGCGGATCCTCGCTCGGTATCGCCAGTCCCCCGGCGGTTCGCCTGCCGTCGGGAGAGATCGTCACGCCCGGCATCATCGGGGCCGAGCGTCTGCAGGGGTTCGATCCCGACTGGACGCTGCCCGCCGTCCAGCAGCCCGGTGTGCGCAGCGGACATCGCTGGAAGCTCGTCGGCAACGCCGTCAGTGTGCGCATGGCGTCATGGGCAGCGAGCGCACTCGACGATCCCCAGCCGTACGACGCGTCGAACGATCAAGCTCTGCTGCCTGGTCAGGCCTGGCCGACCGCAGCGTGGGGACGCGATCGCACCAGCTACCGGGTCGACGTGACGACCATGCCGGTGCACGAGCCCTACGAAGACCTGATCGATTTCCTCGACGACTCGAAGCTGCTCTCCGCGCGAGCGACCGCCGGATTCCTCAAGCGGGCACGAGCAGGCAATCTCCGTTTCGTCGACGGCTTTCTCGACGACCTCGACGCACACCTCGAGCGCATGGGCGGATACGTCGATCGAGTTCCGGTGTGAGCGCGGACCGACCCGCCACCGACGCCAAGACCAGTGCCCGGCTGAGCAAGCAGAAACGCCGTGACACCAAGCCCGAGGTGGCGCTGCGGCGAGCACTGCACCGTCGAGGTCTGCGGTATTTCGTCGATCGCGCTCCGCTGAAGGGCATGCGGCGTCGAGCAGATCTGGTGTTCCCCAGGCGCAAGGTCGCGGTCTACGTCGACGGCTGCTTCTGGCACAGCTGTCCGATTCACGCCACCAAGCCCCGCAACAACGCGCAATGGTGGGCCGACAAACTGGCCGCCAACGTCGCCCGCGATCGCGACACGGACAGACGATTGATCGACGAGGGCTGGCGCGTGGTGCGAATCTGGGAACACGAGGATCCCACCGTCGCCGCCGACCGAGTGGTCGACGAACTTTCAGGAGCCTGAAACCATCTCGAGCCCCCGCGCGTCCAACCCCATGATCGGTTGATTCGAGTTCGGGGGAAACTGTGCGTAGAAATTGGTTGCTCGCGGCAGTGGCGCTGGCGATGTCGGTATCGACGAGTGGATGCGCGGTGGTGTTGCTCGGCAATGCTCTCCCCGTAGGCAGTTCGTCGCCGCAGAACAAGTACGGATTCAAGATGTCGGAGGCAGACCGATATCTCGCCGACTCGGCGGAATTCGTCCGGAGTCTCGACCCCTGCGGTTTTCTCGCCGAGGACGATCTCGCCGCCCTCGGCACAGTCGTGCAGCTCCGCCCCGATGGCGAATTGAGCACGTGCTCGGCCACCCTGAGACCTGCGACATCGAGCGCCACCGACGCCGTCTCCATCGATCTGAACGCGTATCGGCCGACGTCCGACGACCCGGGGACCGAGCAGGTCACGATCGGTGGCGAACAGGTGTATCTCGACAACTCGGCGCAAGGGTCGTGCCGCATCAGCTTTCCGCTTCGCGGGGAGTTCGACGGTGCCACCGCGGGGGCGATGGACGGTTACCTCACCGAATCCGGTCGTAGTTTCGCCGCGATCGAGGTGTCCCGCAGTGTGGGAGACGCGTGCACCGCAGCGACATCCGTTACCGAGACCGCACTCGGTCTGTTGGACGATCCACCACTGCGCGCCGAGTCCAGGTACAACCTTCCACTTGCCATGAAAGACCTGTGCGCCGTCCTGGAGCACTTGCCCGCAACCTGGACGGTGGCGCGCTGGAACCCTGCGTCCGATCCGTACCGTTGTCATTTCACGGCGTCCTCGGCAACATTCGCGGACAGCCTGGCGATGCTCGACGTCTCGCTCGGCTACGTCGACGGCGACATGCGTTCGACGGACCGCGAGCCCGTCCAGCAGGGCGGCTACACCGTCGAAACACGCGATTCCGATTCGTCGTGCTTCGCGGACATCGTGTTGGGCAACCCCGTGCTCGGCATGCCCGAGAAAGACGACACTGCCGCGCGATATGCCCGCACGGTCCCCACATTGACCGTCCTGACCGACCACTGCGACTCCGCGGTCGCACTGGCGGTGGCAACTGCCGATGTACTGACTGGCTAGCCTTGGTCGGTGCGTTCGAGAACTGAAGGCGTGGATATCCGCCGGGTCGTAGTGGCGATCTGCTTGATCCTCGCCGGACTGCTGTACTCCGCGTGGGTGGCCGAGTTCTTTCTCGATACCGGCCTGGACCCGACCACCTCGTTCCTCAGCGAACTCGACGCCCGCGATCAGCCGTACCGCGAGTTCTTCTCCACCGCAGACGTCGTCACGGGTTCACTGATGATCTTCGCCGCGGTTCTCGGCTTCCTGGCAACCCCGCGTCGACGGCTCGTCGTCACCGGCTGGGTCGCGTCGGGCATCTTCGGTATCGCCACCATCGCCGACGCAAAACTTCCCCTCGAGTGTGTCGCTGCCGACGATCCGAGTTGCCCGATCGAACCCAGCGGGCTCTTCCCGCAACTCCATCATCTTCACGCACTCACCAGCACCATCGCGGTGTTCGCGATCTTCACCGTCATGGTTGCGTTCACGCTGGCCGCGTTCCGCTACCGGCTGTACCCGCTCCTTCGGACGCTGGGCCTTGCCGTCCTGATCCTCACGACGCTGGCCACCGCGTGGCTGTTGATCGCCGACAATCTGCCCGGTCAGTACGGTCTCGGCATCGCGCAACGGATTCAAGTGGGCGGCATGTCGGCGTATCTGGTGGTGCTGGGATGTGCGCTTAGACTCGGCGCATGTCCTTCACCGCGACCGAACTGAACGGATCCAAGGTAGAGCAGTACCAGCAGCTCACCGAGCAGGCCCGCGGCCTGGTATACGAAGAGTCGAATCTGATCGCGAACGCCGCCAATCTCTCTGCGTTGGTCTATCACGCTCTGCCCGAGGTCAATTGGGTCGGCTTCTACCTGTACGACGGCACCGAACTGGTGGTCGGGCCGTTTCAGGGTCAACCGGCCTGCGTGCGCATCGCCCTGAGCAAGGGTGTTTGCGGTGCGGCCGCGACCACCCGTGAGACGCAGCGCGTCTCTGACGTCCATGCCTTCCCGGGCCACATCGCGTGCGATGCCAATACTCGCTCCGAGGTCGTCGTACCGCTGTACCAGGGTGAAACGCTGATCGGTGTGTTCGATCTGGACAGCCCTGTCCCCGACCGCTTCGACGCCGACGATCAGGCCGGCCTCGAAGCGATCGCGGCGGTTTTTCTCAACTCTCTGGGGTAGAACCAGCTGCCGCCTCGAAGAACCAGGCCATGACCAGCGCACCGGGGTCGACGACGCCGCGCGCGGCCTCACCGACGTAGCTGGCGCGGCCGCGGTTTGCGGTGATGTCCTTCGTCGATTCGGCTCCGGTCTTCGCCGCGTCGGCAGCGTCCTGCAAGGTGCCGCCGTCCTTCTCGAGCGCGTCGACGGCCGGGGCGATGGCGTCGACCATCGTCTTGTCGCCCACCCGTGCGCCACCGAGTTCGGTGATGCTGTCCAGCCCGGCCCGGGCGGCCTGCCCGATGGCCGCGAGATCCGGCTCGGATTCGAGCATCGTCCGGTAGAACTGGCGGAACCAGATGCCGAACAGCGCGCCGGACGTACCGCCCGCATGGCCGAGGTAGGCCTCACTTACCGCCTCGAATACCGTTGCTGCCGAGTAGGTTTCCTTGACGGCGTCCAGATCGAGCTGTTCGAGGGCCGCCACCATGTTGGTTCCGAAATCGCCGTCGCCTGCCTTGCGGTCCAGGTCGGTCAAGGCCGGTTCCTCGTCGAGTACCCGCTGCGCCCACGTCCCGATCCATGTCGAGGCGAACGCCGAAACCTCTCCGGAGTCCGAGGGCTCGAAGGAGGGCCCGAAGCCTCCGCGTTCGCCCACCGGCTTCGCACCACGGCTCTGGGCGTTGGGCCAACCGGGCGCGTCGGTCGGCGCGTCCCAGAGTTCGAGCATCTCGTCGTCGGCGCGCACGAGGGTGATCGAGGCTCCGCCCATGTTGAGCGCGGTGACGAAGCTGCCGACGAGCGAGCGGGATATCTCGATCCCTTTGCCGTGCAGATACTCCGAGAGTTCACCGAACAGCAGGTGCAGCTCCAGCGGGTGCGTTGCCCCGAGCCCGTTGACCACGGCGATCACCGATTCGCCCGAGTTCAATCCGAGCGAGTCCACGATGGGATCGGTCAGTTTCGCGACGATCTCCTGAGCAGGCAGCCGGGGCACGCGGTCGGTGCCGCGTTCTCCGTGGATGCCGATGCCGAGTTCGATCTCTTCCCTGGGCAACTCGAAGGACGGTTCGTCCGCTCCCGGCAGTGTGGGCGGGTTCAGCGCCACCGCCATGCTGCGTGCGTTCTCCGCGGTTCGACGCCCCAGTGCGACGACCGCCTGCAGACTGTCGCCGCGTTCTGCCGCTGCACCGCATACCTTTTCGACGACGATGGTCGCCGCGGTGCCGCGGCGTCCCGGGCCGTCCTCGCTCTCGCTGGCCACGTCGTCGTCGACGAGAACGACATCGGCGGCAATGCCGTCCTCCTGCAACAACTCCCGGGCGATCTTGAAGTTCATCACGTCACCGGTGTAGTTCTTCACGATGTGCAGCACTCCGCCGCCGGAGTCCACGGCCTTGGATGCCTCGTGTACCTGGAGAGCGTTGGGTGAGGTGAAGACCAGGCCCGGGCACGCGCCGGTGAGCATGCCGCGACCGATGAAGCCGGCATGCAGCGGCTCGTGCCCCGATCCCCCACCGGACAGCAGGGCGACCTGGCCGTCGGAGATGCGGTAGCGGCGGGTGAGATAGCCGGGATCGGCGTGCCAGGTGACGTCGTCGGTGGCGGCGACGAAACCGCGGAGGGCGTCGGCGACGAATGTTCGAGGGGAATTGGAGAACATAACTCCACCCTAACCACCTGCGCCGCGTCCCTTCGTCGGTTCTGCGAGACGGATACAGTCGGGGCATGACTACCGAGACCTGGACGCTCGACGCATCGCACGGCGGGCAGCTGGCTGTCCGGACGGATGTCACAGGAAAAGCATCCAAGATGGGGCATCGCCTCACGATCGCGGTGAACTCCTGGTCTGCGACCGTCGAGTGGTCCGGGGGCGCTCCCGCCGCGGTTTCCCTGACCGCCGAGGTGAGATCGATCGAGGTGGTCCACGGTGAGGGCGGACTGACGCCCTTGATCGGACCGGAGAAGATCGTGGCGAAAGCCAACGCGCTCAAGAGCTTCGACGCCGACCGATACCCGTCGATTCAGTTCCGTTCGGCGGAGATCACCGCCGTCGACGCCGGATTTCGGCTGTCCGGCACGGCGGAGATCCACGGCGTTTCGAGGGAGATCACCGTGGATGTGGACGTCACGGACCTCGGCGATCGATGGCACATCGCGTCCGAAACTGCTGTGCGTCAATCGGATTACAAGATCACTCCGTATTCGCAGATGTTCGGAGCAATGAAGGTGGTCGACGAGGTCACCGTGACGTTCGACGCCGAATATCGCAAGCCCTGAGCCTTTCCAATTCACCTGCAATGGTGGACACTACGGCGGTGAGTCGAAATCGATGGATGATCGGATCGTGTGTACCGGCCCTGCTGCTGACCGTAGGCCTGACTGCGGGCTGTAGCAGTCCAGCCTCGACGTCTCCCGATGGACCTCCCGGAGTGAACGTCAACGGCGTGGGAGAGGTCCAGGGCGCACCGGATACGTTGACGACCCAGATCGGGGTTCAGGCCACGGCCGAGGACGTCACCGCCGCCATCGAACAGGCGAACGCGGCCGTCAGCGAGGTCACGGACGCCGTGATCGCAGCCGGCGTCGCTCGCGAGGACATCCAGACCCAACAGGTGTCGATCGATCCGCAGTACTCGGGCGCACTGCCGGGCGGCACCTCCGACATCTCCGGATACCAGGCCACCAACACCCTGCAGGTCACGGTTCGGGACCTGTCGAAGGCCTCCGCAGTGTTGGGCGACGCCACAACGGCCGGCGGAAACGCGACCCGCATCTCCGGGGTCTCCTTCAAGATCGACGACGATTCCGAGCTGATCTCCGATGCCAGGTCCAGGGCGTTCGCCGATGCCCGCGATCGCGCCGAGCAGTACGCGACGCTCGCAGGCGGAGAACTCGGCGACGTTCTGTCGATCACGGAGTCGATCACCGGCCAGGAGCAACCGAGGTCGTTCGCCGATTCCGCCAGTTCGTTCGACACGGCGGTGCCCATCGAACCGGGACAACAGACCGTCAGCGTGTCCGTGTCGGTGAAGTGGGCGTTGAACTAAGCCCCGGCGGGCGGTGGCAAGCGGTAGTTCACCGGAGTGGCCGAGAAGTCCAGCGGATTACGGACGCCGTCGGCCACTGAACCCGGAACCTGCACTCGCGGTTCGAGACCGAGTGATTCCGCGAACGCGAACGCCTCCTCGATGGAGTTGACCGGCCCCGCGGGGACGTTGCGGGCCATGAGTTCTCGATACCATTCGTCGGCCGTACGTGATCGCAAAGCCGAGTTGAGGATGTCGACCAACTGATCTCGATGTTCGACGCGCAGAGAGTTGGACGAGAACCGCTCGTCCAGAGCCAATTTCGGGATCCCCAGCACGTCGGTCAGCGAGGAGAATTGCCGGTCGTTGCCCACGGCCAATGCCAACGGACGATCGGCGGTCTCGAACACCTCGTACGGCACCAATGAGGGATGCTTGTTGCCCATCGGGACCGGCACGACGCCGGCCCCCAGATAGGCCGACGACTGATTGCTCAACGCAGACAGCACCGACGCCATCAGTGAGGTGTGTACCTGTTGGCCTGCACCGGTGTTCGACCGATGATGCAGTGCCGCAAGGATTCCGCTGAGCGCGTGCAGTCCGGTGACGATGTCGACCATCGCCACTCCCACCTTGGTGGGCGTCTGGGCGTCGGCCCCGGTGACGCTCATCAGCCCGCCGACGGCTTGGACCACCAGATCGTAACCGGGGAGCGCGGCTCCGCCACCGGTACCGAAGCCGGTGATGGAGCAGTAGATCAGACCGGGATTGCTCTGCGAGAGCGTCGAGTACCCCAGGCCGAGGCGGTCCATCGCGCCGGCTCGGAAGTTCTCGATCAGAATGTCTGCACCCGAGACGATCTCGAGCGCCTCGGCTACGCCGCTCTCGGACTGCAGGTCGATGAACCGAGACGTCTTGTTGCGATTGACCGAGTTGAAATATGTTGCGGTGCCAGCGGAATCGTACGGTGGTCCCCACGATCGGGTGTCGTCACCGGTTTGGGGCCTTTCGATCTTGACGACCTCGGCGCCCATGTCGCCGAGCATCATCGTCGCGTACGGGCCGGCGAGCACACGAGAGAAATCCGCGACGACGAGGCCTGCGAGTGGACCGGTGGCATGCGTCATCGGTCCACTGTATTTGCGCGACAGGCTGCAGTTCAGTTCAGGTCGGGAACGAACGCTCCGAGGACGGCGACCATCGTCTCCACGATGAGTTCGATGGGTGGGCGGGGCGGAACGGTGCGGGACCAGTCGGAGACGATCTCGGTGAGGGCACCGAGGAATGCTGTTGCGGCCAAACGGTATCCGCCGGGCGGAACGAAGTCGGACCCGATTTCGGCGCGCAGGGTGGCCTCGAAGAACTCCACCCACTGTGCACGACGGCGCGTCCGGTGCTGTTCGACGGCATCGCTGACACCCAGCATTTCCAGATACGAGATCCGCGCGCGGCGCGGATCACCCCCGATCGATCCCACCAAGGCCGTCATCGCAGCGGCGACGAGCGCGCGGCGATCTCGGTCGACGTGACCGTCGAGTGCGGCGACGACCGCAGCCAGCGCATCGTCTTGGATCAGGTCGTACACATCCACGAGCAGCGCCTCACGGTTGGCGAACTCGGCGTAGAACTGACTGCGCGCCAGACCGGCTGCCGCGCAGATATCCGCTACCGAGGTGGCTGCGTAGCCGCGTACCCCGATGACCTCGATCCCGGCGTGCAAGAACCGTGCGCGGCGATCGGCTCTTCGCGCGGCAGACGATTGTCCGGCGTACATGCGGCCCTGATCGTCGGCGACAGTCACCGGCGGAGTCTACCGCCGGTGACGCCGTCGCCTTCCGTGCGCCGATCGGTTCCCTCACGCCCCGATCGGCTTACCGAACAGTCCGGCGATTATCTCGCCTACAGCGTCGACGAAGAGCGGGTGTGCACTCGTGTCGAGCGCCATCGAACCGACGTCGTTCGTTCGGCAACCGGGTTCCACCGGAACACCGGCAAAGCGATCGCGCATCCACAACACCGCGCTCGGAAAAGCGATCAACTCCAGGGTGATGTGCTCACTGAAATGGTCGCGGGTGTACGTGATATCGGCGCCCGGACGGCTGCAATACGAATCGACCATCGCGTTGACCGGTCCGATCGGCACCAGCCAGTCCGGGTTGGAGTGGTAGACGTAGAGCGGCATGTTCGGTGTGGTGCCGCCGAGCTGCATCGCGGACAGCGCCTTCTTCACCACTGGTTGTTGGATCGGGTCACCCTCGGTGTGCAGGAAGCCCTTCAGGTTGACGAACGGCAGCAGCGCCGAGCTGTAACCGACGCAGAGATTGTCCTTGGCCGCGAACAACGCCCGGCCGAGCGGATCGATGTGTTCGTCGATGAAATCGGCCAACTCGGGATCTTCACGACTGGCACCGATGATTCCCGCAGCGACGATTCCCGAGCCGAGTGTGTTGTTGGCGTTGTCCACCAAAGCCCCGAGTTCAGCGGGGGTTCCGCCCTCGGTGACTCCGACGATGTCGAGCTCAGGGGCGTAGCGTTCGGCCAGTTCGGCTGCGTGGCCGGTGGCTATCGCGCCACCGGAGTAGCCGCTCATCCCCACCTTGGTGGCCTCCCCGGCCAACTGCATGGGCGCGAAGTTCTCGGCGGCTCGGATTCCGTCGAGTGTGATCCGCCCGGCGACCGGCCCTGCGGCGAACGAGTTGTTCGGACCTTGATGATCGGGTACCGATACCGCCCAGCCCTGCGCCAACGCTGCTTGCACCTCGAGGAATTGAGCACCCGACGTCACCGCGCCTGTGACCGGCCAGGGAATCGCACCCGCACGCATCGCATACGAGGGCGCGCAGTAGGCGGCGAGAGAATCCTCGGCCAACTGAATGGAGATCAAGGGCCGCGATGCCGCGGGGACGCCACGGGGTTTGATGACCGTGGTCACCGCTGCGATCGGCTCGTCGCGACCGTTGTTGGACCGGAAGGACAACTGCCACGCGTCGACCTGCGTGGGGATGACGTTGAGAGTGGCCAGTTCGACCGGCCGTGCCGCGATGATCTGGCCCGGCGCGGTCGCGGCCACCACGTCGGCGGGCGGAAGGTAGAAGTCGGTGTCGAATTCCGGGATCTTCGGCCACGTGAACGGTGCCAGAGGCGGCTGGATTTCCACATCAGGCGAATCAGGTGCAGCAGCAGCGGGCGTCGCCATGGCGGCGAAAACCGCTGCGGCGGTCATCACGCTGATCGCTGTACGCAGGGTCCAAGATCGGGCAGAAGACACGGGTGTACTCCTTCGCGCCGGAGGACGGGATCCACAGGAGGCGCGCCCGGCGACGGTTCGTACAGCGCATCCACGCATCTTGGACACCGATGTCCGAGATGGTGTTCAGAACTGTAGAGCGAAGTGGCGTGGATAACAATGCCCGAATCGAGAAAGATTCAGAAGTGAGCCGATTCCAGCTTCAACCGATCGCCTCTCCTGGTCAGGCGACCGCGAACGACCTCTTCGCCAAGCCGAACTGGAAGCCGGTGATGGCAGTGGTCACGGGTGCTTCCGGGTTCTCGGCCGCGCCGAGGGTGACGAACAGCGGCGTGAAGTGTTCGACGGTCGGGTGCGCATACGGCATTCCCGGTGCAGCGCTCCGGAAGTCCGCAAGCGTGTTGACGTCACCACGCGCCAACGCGTCGGCGGCCCACAGATCGAAGTCCTCCGACCAGGTCGGCACGGTGTTGGTGACGAAGTTCTCGCGCGAGAGGAACGGCAACCCGTGCGTCATGAAACCCGAACCGATGACCAACACTCCCTCGGCTCGAAGCTCTTTCAGCGCAGCGCCTATCGCCATCAGCCGGTCGGGAGCATGCGTCGGCAGGCTCAACTGGAGAACGGGGACGTCGGCATACGGGTACATCACCTTGAGCGGAACCCAGGCACCGTGATCGAGTCCGCGAGAGGTGTGTCGGTGCAGATTTTCCGACGCCGGGATTGCCGCGGCCACCCGTGCGGCCAGCACCTCTGCGTCGGGCGTCCGGTATTCCATCGAGAAGTAGCGCTGGGCGAAACCGCCGAAGTCGTAGACCAGCGGAGTCGCAGCCGCCGACGCGGACAGGCTCAGCGGGGCCTCCTCCCAGTGCGCGCTGACGATGAGGATCGCCTTCGGCTTGGGCATCGACTGCGACCACGTGAAGAGTTCGTTCATCCAGAGGGCGTCATCGAAAACCGGCGGTGCGCCGTGGCTGACGTACAGGGCGGGCATCGGACCGTCGCTCGGAGTCCACATCTGCTGTGACCGGCTCGCGGGTGCGGTATCGGCGAGAAATGCGTCGAACGCTGCTCCCGCGACGGGCGGGTTGATCACAGATGTCATGGCGGGTCCTTCGAGTGTTTACTTGAAGCTTCAAGTTACCACTCGAGTCGATTCATGACAACGCCACCTCGCGGGTAGACCTCGATCGCCGGTGACCTCAGCGTCCACTATTCGTGCCTGGAAACCTTTTCCCGTTTGTGGGAGCGAATTGTGGACACTCACGTCAGTGCCGTGAGGCGTCGACGCACCGTATCGATGATGCGGTCCACCACGTCTGCGAGGTTGCTACCGCTACACCCAGCGTCCCGAGATCATCGGGCAACAGACCATACGGTATGTAAACCCCTCGGGGCCTAGGCTCGGCTGCATGCCGGACGCCGTCTATCGCGCACCCATGCCGGGCGGCGTCGAGCGTGCCCTCACCTATGGTCTCTGCGGAATGTCGGCCGACGACGAACGCTCACTACGACGCGTCGAACGCTTCGAGCAGGTACCCGACGGATCGTGGATCTGGACGCGAACCGAGCGTGGGGAGTATTTTCTCGGCCGCATCTCCGGACCTATGCGTGAAGATCGCAGCGCCGACGCGGTGGCGTCGAACATGATGTTCGTGCGGGACTGCGAGTGGACGAGCGAACCCGTTCCCGAGCGCGAGGTTCCCGCGGCGACACTGCAGACCTTCGCGCGCGGTGGCCGCAATTTTCAGCAGACCCACGACCCGCGGGTCGGTGCGGAGTCGGCTAGCGTGTGGCGAGCCCGAGGTCGTTGACCTGGGGATCTACCTGCACGACGGAGTAGCCCTGAATCTCGAACTTGTTCTCGCCCTCGGGCGGTCCGAGGACGGCACGGACGATCAGCGTTGCGGCGGCAGCGACGAGTGCGATCACGATGACCACTGCTGCCACGATCAGCAGGGTCCGTGGGCCACCGAACAGGTTCTTCGAGCTCATGGGTCCATCATGACCCCTGCGGGATGAGACACGAATCGCGCGTACGGAAGTAATAAAGGTGTTGATCAGATGAGTTCATGGCTACAGTGAATCGGTGACCGATTCACCCGAGCCCGACTTCTGGTCGTTCATCGAGACCGCCAACACCACGCTGGCCCGGGACTACGGGTTCGAGCATCAGCTGGCGACCGAGGTGCTGCTGACCCTCAACCGGGCGTCGAACATCGTCACCTACGACCTCGAAGCGACGGTTCATCGCCCGCGAGGCTGGTCGTGGTCGTCGTTTCGGCTGATGTTCGTCACGTGGTTGTCGGGCCCGATCGAGCCCAAGCGGGCGGCCGAGCTGACGGGTATGAGCCGCGCGGCCGTATCCAACCTGTCCAAGACCCTCATCGCCGGCGGACTGCTCGCCAGCACTCCCGACGAGAAGGACGGGCGTTCGGTGCGCCTCGCCCTCACCGCCCAGGGGCACGACGAGATGGTCGAGGCGTTTGCCGAACAGAACGAACGAGAGAACGCGTGGGCCAGCGCGCTCACCGAACCCGAGCAGCGGATCCTGGTGATGCTGTTGACCAAACTCATCACCCACCGCAGCCAATTCGACGTCCGGGGACGCAACTGAGGGTTGCGTAGATCACGTAAAAATAGTTAATGTATTTACTACAAGCGGTGAACACAGCACAGGAGCGATGACGTGGCCTATTACCGGCAGCTCGGATCGGTACCGCCGAAGCGGCACACCCAGCACCGAACTCCCGACGGCAACCTCTACTTCGAGGAACTGATGGGCGAGGAGGGCTTCTCGTCGGACTCGTCTCTGCTCTATCACCGCCACATTCCGTCGGCCATCGTCGACGCCACGGTCTGGGATCTGCCCGACCAGACAACGACCCCGAATCACCCACTGATGCCGCGGCACTTGAAGTTGCACGAGCTGTTTCCGGACTCCGTCGTCGCCGACACCGACGTCGTCACCGGTCGCCGGCTCGTCCTCGGCAACGCCGATGTCCGACTCTCCTACGTCGTCGCATCGAAAACCTCACCGCTGTATCGCAATTCGATCGGCGACGAGATGGTCTACATCGAATCCGGTTCAGCCACCGTCGAAACCGTGTTCGGAACCCTCGAGACGCGGCAGGGCGACTACGTGCTCATTCCGCGTGCCACGACGCACCGCTGGATTCCCGACGGCACCCTGCGCGCCTACGCCATGGAGGCCAATAGTCACATTGCACCGCCCAAGCGCTTTCTGTCCAAGTACGGCCAGCTGCTCGAGAACGCTCCCTACTGCGAACGTGACCTCCGCGGCCCCACCGAGCCTCTACTGGCCGACGGCAGCGACGTCGAAGTGCTTGTCAAACACCGTGGTTCGACGGGCATCGTCGGAACCCGATACGTCTACCCCAACCACCCGTTCGACGTGGTGGGGTGGGATGGCTGCCTGTACCCGTACACATTCAACATCTCCGACTACGAGCCGATCACCGGCCGGGTGCATCAACCGCCACCGGCACACCAGGCTTTCGAGGGGTCCAATTTCGTGATCTGCAATTTTGTTCCACGCAAGGTCGATTACCACCCATTGGCCATTCCGGTGCCGTACTACCACTCCAACGTCGACTCCGACGAGATCATGTTCTACGTCGGCGGCGACTACGAGGCCCGCAAGGGCTCGGGCATCGGGCAAGGCTCGATCTCGGTGCACCCGGGCGGTCACGCTCACGGACCGCAACCCGGTGCCTACGAACGCAGTATCGGTGCCGAGTTCTTCGACGAGCTGGCCGTCATGGTCGACACGTTCCGCCCCCTCGAACTCGGCGAAGGCGCTCTCGCATGCGAGGACACCGGGTACGCCTGGACCTGGGCCGGCCGGGGACCGAACCGATGATCCCGAAGTTCTTCCATCGCCTGTGCGACGACGCCGCAGTCTTCCCTCCCGGCAACGCGCCTGTCGATGTTGCTGTGGCACAACACCTCGCATACCGGGCCAGTTCTTTCGCAGAGCTCGTCGGCCCGTTGGTCGTGCCGATGGACCGGGTGAACGAGCTCGACCTGGGTGCTCGGATGGAGGTGGCGTTGACCGCGCCTGCCGGCCCGGGCAGTGTGGAGGCAGGCCTGCGGGACGCCGACCGTACAGCCGGGGTGACGGTTGTCGCCGTCGAAGTGGCAGTCCCCGAAGGCACGAACATCGACGCCCTGCGCACCATCACTCAGGACATCGACATCTATGTCGAGATTCCTCGAGACTCCCGAAAAGACGACATCTTCGACGCCGTCGACGAGTTCGGGTACCGTGCCAAATTCAGGACCGGCGGCGTCACGGCCGACCAGTATCCGGACGAGCAGGAACTCGCCGCGTCCATCTACGAGGCGGCACGGCGCGAGGTCCACTTCAAAGCCACCGCGGGTCTGCACCATGCCGCCCGTAACACCGACCCCCACAACGGGTTCGAGCAACACGGTTTCCTCAACGTGATCCTCGCAGCTCAGGCCGCACACAGCGGCGCTCGCGTCGGTGAGCTCGAGAAGATACTGGCGATTCGAGATGCAGACGTCCTCGCCGGGCTCGTCGCCGGGATCGAGGGACAGCGTGCATTCGCCTCCTTCGGCACCTGCAGCATCCGTGAACCCCTGGACGATCTCGTCCGCCTCGGACTCGTCCCACCTCAGTGAACCCCATCCCCGTACATCAGGAGCGCCGCTCATGACGCACATCGACATCCCCGCCGATTCCGAGTTCGGAATCGACAACCTTCCGTACGGCATTGTCAGCACTCCGGGCACGGACGCTCGTGTCGGAGTCCGCTACGGCGACAACGTGATCGACCTGTATGCAGCTCTGGGTGACGCAGACTTCGCGTCGACGAGCCTGAATGCGTTCATGGCCCGCGGACGCAGTCGGTGGGCGGAGGTCCGCTCGTCGGTCACCGACATGCTCACCGGTGGCACGACCCCCGCGGAAGCAATCGTGCCCGTTTCCGATGTCACGATGCATCTCCCCTTCGAGGTGGCCGACTACGTCGACTTCTACGCCTCCGAGCATCACGCGTCCAATCTCGGCCGGCTCTTCCGGCCCGATGCCGAACCGCTGCTACCGAATTGGAAGCACCTACCCGTCGCGTATCACGGTCGGGCCGGCACGGTTGTCGCCTCCGGCACCGACATCAAGAGGCCTTCCGGACAACGCAAGGCACCCGACGAGTCGATGCCCACGTTCGGGCCGAGTCGGCGACTGGACATCGAAGCCGAGATGGGCTTCGTCGTCGGCGTACCGTCGGACGGTCCCATCTCGCCGGATAGGTTCTCCGAGCACGTGTTCGGTGCCGTCATCGTCAACGACTGGTCGGCTCGCGACATTCAGGCCTGGGAGTACGTCCCACTCGGGCCCAACCTCGGTAAGAGTTTCGCGACGTCCATCTCGCCCTGGGTGGTGCCCTTGCTCGCATTGGAGCACGCGCGAACCTCGACGCCGGTGCAAGACCCCGAGCCGCTCGAGTACCTCCGCGAATCCCGTTCCTGGGCTCTCGATATCGACCTGACGGTCTCGTGGAACGGTCAGGTCGTATCCCGTCCACCGTACAGTGCGATGTACTGGTCGCCGGCTCAGATGCTCGCGCACGAGACCGTCAACGGCGCACGCAGCCGAACCGGTGACCTGTTCGCGTCTGGCACCATCTCGGGACCGGAGAAGAATCAACGCGGCGCATTCATCGAACTGACCTGGGGCGGAAAAGAACCGGTGTCACTCGGCGCGGAGACTCGCACCTTCCTCGAAGACGGCGACGAGGTCGTCATCGCTGCGAGTGCTCCAGGCGCGAACGGTGCCCGTATCGGATTCGGTGAGGTCCGCGGCCGCATCGTGTCGGCCTGACCCGCCCCCCTACCACTCCGGCCGGACCACGAGGGACTGCTCGATCTCCGACGCGGCATCGCACACGGCTTGCCCCCAGAGAAGCCCTGCAGTCGTGGGTACCCGCTCGATCGGGCCTGCCACACAGACGGCCGCAACGATGCGTCCGTCCCGGCGGACCGGGGCGCTCACCGACGTCAGCCCCGGCGTGCGCTCCGATCTCGACTCCCACCAGCCGCGTTCCCGACTCTCCTCGTCGGCGTCGAAGTCCCCGGCCAGTACGTGGCCGGCCGAACCGGCACCGAGTGGAAGTAACGCGCCCGCAGGCAACGAGGCTCGCAACTCTTGCCGAGAATCCTCCGACACCAGACACAGCCGATTCGAGCCTCGCACTACCCACAACTGTGCAGACTCACCGGTGTCTTCCCGCACCCGACGAAGAATCGGTACCGAGAGGTCGACGAGCGAGGACGTCCCGAAGCGGTCGCCGGGATGCAACAGACCTCCGTCCCCGCGGCGCAACATCGAGTGCTTCGCCATGTCTCCCACCAGGCGGTAGACCGTGGATGCCGACAGGCCGAGCCGATTTGCGAGGTCACTGGTGGTCTGCGGGCTTGCCTCGACTGCGTCGAGGATTGCGGCCGCGCGAGCCAGCACGCCCGTGGTGTCGGTGTTGTTCGCCGTCACTGCTCGACCTCCGCCATCGAATGCACCATTCTCACCCTTCGATTGTGTCAGCCGACCCGAGCGTCGGTTTGCGATAGTTCGAATCACAGTGGTTGCGAAACGTGATCCACCGCACTATGGTCATTCCTACCAGGAGCGAATGCAATTATCAAATAATGATAATCACGCGATCCCGCCTCCACATCCTCAGGAGTGACGTCAGGTGCACACCGACAACCAGAACGGCCCGTTACACGGAATACGTGTCATCGAACTGGGCAACTTCATCGCCGCACCGTTCGCCAGCCGCCTTTTTGCGGACTTCGGTGCCGAGGTGATCAAGATCGAGCGCCCCGGCGTCGGCGACGAGCTTCGCGGCTGGCGCCGAAACCGCGGAGACACGTCGATGATGTTTCGCACGATAGCCCGCAACAAGCACTCGGTCACGGTCGATCTACGTACCGATGAGGGCCGCGACCTTGCGCTGAAGTTGGTCGAGACTGCCGATGTCGTCGTGGAGAACTTCCGTCCCGGCACTCTCGAGCGTTGGGGTCTGGGGCCCGACCGCCTGCAGGAGGCCAATCCCGACGTGGTTCTGGTGCGGATCTCGGGGTACGGCCAAACCGGGCCTCATCGCGACCGAGCCGGGTTCGGCGGGGTCGCAGAGGCATTCGGCGGGCTGCGCCACGTCACCGGACACGCCGATCGCGAGCCGGTGCGGGCGGCTGCGCCCGTCGGAGACGTCCTGGCCGGGTTGCATGGAGCCGTGGGAGCTCTGGTGATGTTGTTGGCACGTGAACGCAGCGGAGATCACTCTCGGCCGAAGGTGGCCGACGTCGCGCTGTACGAGGCCGTCTTCATGGCGATGGAGTCACTGGTTCCGGACTACGACGCGTACGGTGCCGTTCGCCAGCGGACCGCGGGCAACTTGCCCGGCGTGGTCCCCAGTGGGATCTATCCGACCTCGGACGGAAGCGTCATGATCGCGGGCAATTCGAGCAGCGTGTTCGGACGGCTCATGACGGCCGTGGACCGGCCGGACCTTGCCGACGACTCCGATCTGGCCGACGGCGTCGGGCGGTTCGAGCGTGAGACCGAACTCGACGGTGCCATTTCTGCATGGACCGGCGCACGCCCGACGAGCGTGGTCGTCGGCGAGCTAGGTGCCGCAGGCGTTCCCGTCGGAGAGGTGTTCGACGCCGCTCAGATCGCCGAGGACGAGCACTATCTCGCACGCGGGATGGTGCAGGCGCTGAAAGTCTCCATCGAACCGGGCAGCACCGAGGAAGTGCGTTTTCCCGGGGTGGTTCCGCGCTTCGGCGATACCACCACGACCGTCAAGTGGGCCGGCCCGGATCTGGGCGAGCACACCGACGATGTCCTCGGCCGCACACTCGGTCTCACCGAAGAACAGCTCGACGACCTCCGCGCGCGGAAGGTCATCTGACATGCCACGCGTACACATCACCGACGTCTATCTCCGCGACGGTTTGCAGGACGAGAAGTGCATCGTCCCCACAGAGGACAAGCTCGCCGTACTCGACGCCACCCTTGCGTCGGGAATTACGTCCCTCGAGATCGCGTCGTTCGTTTCGGCCACCAGAGTGCCGCAGATGGCCGACGCCGAGGAGGTCATCTCACGCGCGCCCCGTCGAGACGGAACCCGTTACAGTGCACTGACATTGAACGGCCGAGGCGTCCATCGCGCCGCAGAGACGGACATAGACGTGATCCAGATCGTCACGTCGGCCAGTGAGGGGCACAGCCGCGCCAACGCCGGCCGATCCCCCGACGACGCGCTACGGGACCTGAGTTCCGCCGTCTCGACGTATCCGGACCGCTCGTTCATCGGCGGTGTCAGTACCGCGTTCGTGTGTCCGTTCGACGGCGTCATCACGCCCGAGCGGCTCGTCGAGGTGTGTGAACGAATGGCCGACACCGGCGTATCGAGCCTCGGTCTGGCGGATACTCTGGGGATCGCCACCACCGATCAGGTACTGACCGGTGTCGACGCCGTCCGAACAGCCCTGCCCGAGTTGACAATCAGCCTCCATCTGCACAACGCTCACGATCAGGCCCTCGAAACAGCAGTACGTGCCGTACTCGACCTCGAGATCGAACACTTCGACAGCGCACTTGCCGGCTACGGCGGTTGCCCCTTCGCGCCCGGCGCACACGGGAACCTTGCGACTGAGCAGCTCGTGGAAGCATTCCATCGTGCCGGAATCGACACCGGAATCGACCCTGTATCTCTGGGCACCGCGGCCGATCTGGCTCGCGATGTCGTCGCGAGAGCGCAACCTCTTTCCACCGCCACACACTGATTTCGTTGGGCAACCAGCCCACACCCGCCGCGCTCCCCGCGGCTCACCTCATCCCCCGTCCGAAAGGCCAGCCATGGTCTACGCAATCTCGATCATTGCCTTGATCGCAATTTTCACCGTCGCCACGATCACACCCATCAACATGGGTCTGCTCGCTTTCGCCGGCGCATTCGTCGTCGGTGGCGCAATATCCGGCATCCCTGTCGAGGATGTGATCGATGCCTTCCCAGGAAGCACTTTCATCATCGTCGGCGGCATCACCTTGCTGTTCGCCATCGCCAAAGCCAACGGAACCATCGATGTCGTCATCGATCGATCTCTCCGACTCGTGGGCGGACGGCGCTGGGCCATCCTGTGGATGATGTTCTTGCTGTCCGGTCTGCTGATGGCCCTCGGATCCGTTCTTGCCGTGGGCATGCTGGCACCGATCGCGATGCCACTGGCCAAGCGCAACAACATCAATCCCTTCCTGATGGGCATGGTCGTCAGCCATGGGGCTCTCGCGTGCTGCTTCTCCCCGATCAACCTCTACGGTGCCTTCGTCAACGGTTTGATGGACTCCACCGGCGTGGGCTCACATCCGCTGGCTCTGTTCCTCATCCCGTTCGTGCTCAACACCCTCATCGCCCTCGTGCTGTTCCTCGTACTCGGCCGTGACCTCATTCGTGATCGGACCCGCGCGTTCGATGTCCAGGACCTGCGCGACAACGAAGGCGGACTGCCCGTACCGTCGAGCCCGCGCCCGGGCTACACCGGACTGCCCGAGGGTAGCGGGGGCGGCACTTCCGTACAGGTCGAGGTCGATCACATCGAATCGTCCTCTATCACAACAGTTCCCAATGAGACCGTACCGCTCAACCGAATCCGAGTACTCACTCTGCTCGGCATCGCGGCCCTGGTCGTGTTGTCCGTGAGCCTGGGGCTCGACATCGGAGTCAGCGCAATCTGTGTGTCGGTCGTGTTGCTGCTGCTGACACCCAAGACTCACCCCAAGGTCGTCGACAACATCGCCTGGCCCGCCGTGGTCCTGGTCTGCGGTGTTCAGACGTACATGGCGGTCATGACCCAGAACGGCACGCTCGGATTCCTCGGCGACGCTGCGTCGGCCCTCGGTTCCCCCCTGTTGACGGCGCTCATCCTGTGCTACGCGGTAGCGATCATCTCGGCATTCGGATCATCGATCGGAACCATCGGCATCGCTCTTCCTCTCGCCGCACCGCTGCTCGCCGCCGGTGAACTCGGTGCCATCGGATTCGTTGCTGCCATTGCCTTCTCGGCGACCGTGGTCGATGTCAGCCCGTTCTCCACCAACGGGGTCATGGTTCTGGCGGAAGCCCGAGTGGACGACAAGGCCCGGTTCCAGCGAAAGATGATGGGGTACTGCGCACTCGTCGTTCTCATCGCCCCACCGACGGTGTGGCTGCTGACGGTGGTCGCCCCCTCGGTCATCTGACCCGATCGCACAGCCCCTGCTCACCGACCCCTCACTCAGTAGAGGTTTGGTAGGCAGGGGCTTTCGGCGTCTGGGCGGTAGTGCGTGACTCGACCGGATCGGGCGATCAGCGTTCGGTGGCCGGCCTCGTGCGCCCAAGACCGCCTCGGTCCTCGTCGAAGATCAACCACGTGCGGGTCGCCCGAACGCCGTCGAGCGATTGCAGCCCCTCCAGCACCACTTGCCGCAGACTCTCGTTGTCGGGAGTCCTGATGAGCACCAGCACGTCGAAATCCCCTCCGAGCAAACTGAAATGGTCGACGAACTCCATCGATCGCAACCCCTCGGACACGCTGCGCCAGGAATCCTGACGGATCGACAGCGCGATGAATGCAGAGGTCCCGAGTCCGGATGCCGCGTGGTCGACCTGCACGGTGAACCGCTCGATGACGCCCGCATCCTTGAGCCTGTCCACTCGCGTATAGGTATGTGCACGAGAGAGATTCAGTCGATCTGCCAGTACCCGCATGGAGATCCGACCGTCGGCGGTGAGTTCGGTGAGAATGCGGCGATCGGTGTCGTCCAGTTCCACTCGCTTCGAGACCTCGTCCATTCGTCCGCTCCTCTGCGTCAGTTCACCGCCCCGATCGGACATATTTCAACTCTGATCCATCGTCGGCAGCCATATGTCTGCAATTTTACGCCGTTAGGTATTCCACATGACGCTATCGGCCAGAATCGCCCTACAAGCCAATTTCAGGAGAGTGCGCCATGACGACCGTCGAGAAGGTTCCGGCAACGTCCTACCAACAGTTCATGCCCGCCGACCGTCCCGTGCAATATCTCGCACCGGACGGGACGGGCGTCGACAGCGCCGCACGCTATGCGCGGCCGTCCGACGAACGCCTGTTGGAAATGTATGGCTCGATGGTGCACGGCCGCCGATTCGACCAGCAGGCAACAGCATTGACCAAGCAGGGCCGCCTCGCGGTCTACCCGTCGGCCCGCGGACAGGAGGCCTGCCAGATCGCGGCTGCGTTGTGCCTGGACGAGCAGGACTGGATGTTCCCGACGTACCGCGACTCGATGGCGCTCGCGGCGCGTGGAGTCGATCAGGTGGAGCTGCTCGGCATGCTTGCCGGCTACTGGCACTGCGGTTACGACCCGGCCGCCTACAAGGTCGCTCCCCAATGCACACCGTTGGCAACACAGTTGTTGCACGCGACCGGCTTCGCATACGCCGAGTCCAAGCAGGGACGCGACACCGTCGCCCTCGCGTTCTGCGGAGACGGCGCCACCAGCGAGGGTGACTTCCACGAGGCTCTCAACTTCGCAGCGGTGTTCCGCGCCCCGGTCATCTTCCTGGTCCAGAACAACGGATTCGCCATCAGCGTTCCGCTGGCGCGCCAGAGCGCCGCGCCGTCGTTGTCGCACAAGGGCGTGGGCTACGGCATCGGTAGCGAGCAGGTCGACGGCAACGACCCCGTCGCGATGATGGCGGTGATGGACGAGGCCGTGAAGTACGTCCGCGCAGGCAAGGGACCGGTGGTCGTCGAGGCGCACACCTACCGCATGGACGCCCACACCAACGCCGACGACGCCACCCGCTACCGCAAGGCCGACGAGGTCGAGGGCTGGCTGGCCCGAGATCCCCTCTCGCGCCTCGATTCCTACCTGCGTGCCCAGGGGGTTCTCACCGACGAACTCCGCGAGCAGATGACCGTCTCCGCTGACGCGGATGCGGCAGCGCTTCGGGCAGGCATGAACGCAGAGCAGGATGTCGACCCCGAGGACCTCTTCCGGTTCGTCTACTCCTCCCCCACCCCCGGTCTGATCGAACAGCGCAATCAGATCGCCGCCGAGATCGCAGCAGGAGAACTGTCATGACCACGATGACCATGGCCGGAGCCCTCAACGCCGCCCTGCGCGATGCGTTGACCGAGGACGAGAAGGTCGTCGTGTTCGGCGAGGATGTCGGCACTCTCGGCGGCGTCTTCCGCGTCACCGACGGACTGACCCGCGACTTCGGCGACGACCGCTGCTTCGACACCCCGCTCGCCGAGTCGGGCATCGTCGGATTCGCGATCGGGATGGCGATGTCGGGCTACAAGCCCGTCGTCGAGATGCAGTTCGACGCGTTCGCCTACCCGGCCTTCGAGCAGAT
Source organism: Rhodococcus sp. NPDC006774 (assembly GCF_040636045.1). NCBI lineage: Bacteria > Bacillati > Actinomycetota > Actinomycetes > Mycobacteriales > Nocardiaceae > Rhodococcus > Rhodococcus sp. NPDC006774. The sequence goes on from NZ_JBEYIW010000007.1 coordinate 253,927, forward strand.
CGTCTCCCACGTGGCCAAGCTGCGCAACAGAACTCGGGGCTCGCTGACCGCACCGATGGTCATCCGGATTCCATTTGCCGGCGGCATCGGCGGCGTCGAGCACCACTGCGACTCGTCCGAGGCCTACTACGCTCACACTCCGGGCCTGAAGGTCGTATCCCCGTCCACCGTCGCCGACGCCTACTCCCTGATGCGCGACGCCATCGCCGATCCCGATCCGGTGATCTTCCTCGAACCGAAGCGGCTGTACTTCTCCAAGGACGACATCGAGCTGACCAAGACCGAGCCGATCGGCACGGCCGTCGTCCGTCGGGCCGGCACCGACGTCACGCTTCTCGCCTACGGACCGACGGTGTCCGTGGCCATGCAGGCCGCGGAGTTCGCGGCCGAGGACGGCCGTAGCGTCGAGGTCGTCGACCTGCGATCGCTCAATCCGTTCGACGACGAGACCGTCGCGGCCTCGGTACGTAAGACGGGACGCTGCATCGTGGTCCAGGAGGCGCAGGGCTTCGCAGGCGTCGCCGCGGAAGTCGCTTCGCGCGTCTCCGAGCGCTGCTTCCATCACCTGCATGCCCCGGTACTGCGTGTTTCCGGACTCGACATCCCATATCCCGCACCGAAACTCGAACACTTCCATCTGCCGTCCGCAGACCGCGTACTCGACGCGATCGACCGGCTGCAGTGGAACGACGCCCCCGATCTCAGCAAGGCGGTCACAGTATGAGCATGCAGGTGTTCCTGCTCCCCGACCTCGGTGAAGGACTGACCGAGGCCGAGATCGTCGAGTGGAAGGTCAAGCCCGGCGACACCGTCACCATCGATCAGGTCGTCGTCGAAGTGGAGACCGCGAAAGCGTCCGTGGAGGTGCCCTGCCCGTTCGAGGGCGTCGTCGGCGAACTGCATGCGGCCGAGGGCACGTCACTCGCGGTCGGCGCGCCGCTGATCAGCATCACCGGCGGTGCCGTCGCCGACGTTCCCGCCGCCCACGAGCAGTACCGCGAAGAGGAAAGAGCCGGCTCGGGAAATGTGCTGATCGGCTACGGCACGGGGCACGGTCCCACCGGCCGTCGCAAACGTGCTTCGCAGCGGCAGAGTGCGGCTGCGCCACAGTGGAGTGAAAAAGCGCCCCCTGCGGCACTCAACCACGCCACTGCACCGAAGGTGCTCTCCCCCATCGTCCGGAGCATGGCGCTGCAGGGCGGTCTCGATCTGGGCAGTATCGACACAGAAGGCAGCCACGGCGTCATCACTCGTGCAGACGTCGAGCGCGCCTTGTCGACGAATGTTCCTACGGTTGCGTCCTCGACCGACGGAGTCACTCGAATCCCGATCACCGGGATACGTAAAGCCATCGCAGACAAGCTCTCTCGTAGTCGTTCGGAGATTCCCGAGGCCACCGTCTGGGTCGACGTCGATGCGACGGCGCTGCTGCAGGCCCGCCGCGACCTCGATGCCTCCATAGACGGCGTCAAGGTGACGTTGCTGGCGGTACTCGCCAAGCTGACGATGATCGCGTTGGCGAAGTTCCCGGAGCTCAACAGTACCGTCGATACCGCTGCGGGTGAGATCCTGCGCTACGAGAACATCGGGCTCGGCATTGCTGCCCAGACCGATCGCGGACTGATGGTTCCGGTTGTGCCGCAGGCCGACAAGGCAGATCTGAAGGAACTCGCCGAACGGCTGGCCGAGTTGACCGAGCTCGCACGGACCGGTTCCCTCCCCGCAGCTCGCCTGAGCGGAGGAACGTTCACCCTCAACAACTACGGCGTGTTCGGGGTCGACGGCTCGGCCGCGATCATCAACCATCCCGAGGCTGCGATTCTCGGCATCGGACGCATCATCGACCGCCCGTGGGTCGTCGACGGCCAATTGGCCGTGCGCAAGGTGGCGCAGCTGTCGTTGGCGTTCGATCACCGCGTGTGCGACGGCGGGGTGGCCGGCGGGTTCTTGCGCACGGTGGCGGACTATGTCGAAAACCCGGTCGTGGCATTGGGATCCGTCCGATGAGCGCTCATGGCGTCGATGTTCTGATCCTCGGAGGCGGCTCCGGTGGATACTCCTGCGCGCTGCGTGCCGACCAACTCGGCCTCTCGGTCGCGCTGGTCGAGGAAGACAAGCTCGGCGGCACCTGTCTGCACCGCGGATGCATCCCCACCAAGGCGCTGCTGCACACCGCCGAGGTCGCCGATGCAGTTCGCGGCTCGGCGCATGTCGGCGTCACCGCATCGCTGACCGGGGTGGACATGCCCGCGGCACTGGACTACCAGCGCAGCGTGGTCGCCGGCCTGTACGGAGGTCTGCAGGGACTGCTGAAGCGGCCGGGTATCGAAATCGTCTCGGGCCGTGGCCAGGTCGTCGGTCCTCGCACCGTCGAGGTGGAGGGTCGACGCATCACCGGAGGCTCGCTGGTTCTCGCCACCGGGTCGTATTCGCGCACCATTCCGGGAATCGAACTGGGGCCGCGGGTGCTCACCAGCGACAGCGCACTGTCGCTGGATCGAGTGCCCGAGTCGGTCGTCGTGCTCGGCGGCGGTGTGATCGGCATCGAATTCGCCAGCATCTGGGCATCGTTCGGTACGAAGGTCACCGTCGTCGAGGCACTCGATCGCATCGTTCCGGGTGAGGACGAATGGTCCTCGAAACAGCTCACCAAGGCACTACGCAAGCGCGGCATCGACATTCGTACCGGTACCAAGGTCGAGACCGTCACCGAATCATCCGACGACGTCTCGGTGGCCCTGTCGTCCGGGGATACCCTCACGGCCGATCTGGTGCTGGTGTCCGTCGGCCGCGGACCCCGCACCGACGGTCTCGGCCTGGCCGAGCAGGGCATCGCCACCGAACGCGGTTTCGTCACAGTCGACGACAACCTGCTCACCACTACGGACGGCACCTATGCCGTCGGCGACATCGTGGCGGGATATCAGTTGGCACACCGCGGTTTCCAGCACGGCATATTCGTCGCCGAGCACATCGCCGGCCTCGCGCCCGCGCGCATCGACGGCGACGTCGTTCCGCGAGTAACGTATTCGCACCCCGAGGTAGCGTCGGTGGGGCTCACCGAGAAGGCCGCAGAGGAGAAGTTCGGCACGGTGACGTCGGTGGTCTACGACCTCGGCGGCAACGGCAAGAGCCGCATTCTGGCCACAGCGGGCGGTGTCAAAGTGATTCGTGCACGCGACGACGGTCCTGTCGTCGGGGTTCACCTCGTCGGCGACCGTGTAGGCGAATTGATCGGCGAAGCCCAACTCGCAGTCGCATGGGAAGCACTACCGTCCGAGGTCGGCAGCTTCGTCCATGCCCACCCCACCCAGAACGAGGCACTCGGTGAAGCAATGATGGTGCTGTCGGGTCGGCCGCTGCACGCGCACAGCTGATCTGGGGGCAGCTGGATCGTCCTCGACGGGATCATTCTCGACGTGGCCACCGACACAGCACTTACGTCCGATGTCGGTGGCCCGTCAGGGTTCGTGTCACGCTTACTGTTCATCTTTCCGGAAAGCAGGTGCCTTGCTTGCTTTCTCGGTGTTCAGTGTTGCGATGAGAGGCAGTGTTCGCAACGAGATGATCTCCGACAGAGCGATCACGCTGGTCGACCTCGACACCACGCCGGACTTGTTCAGGGCGATCAGTGTGGCTTGTAGGCCGTCGTGGGATGCCGCAGCGATACGGCACAACACGTCTCCGGCCCCGGTCGTCGCAAAAGCCTCCAGCACACCCGGGATCGATTCCAATTCCGATGTGACCGAATCCAACGCACCCTGCACAATTTCGAGAGTCACGAAGGCTTGCACCCCGAAGCCCGCGGCCGAGAGGCCGATCCGCGGTTCGTATCCGGCCAGGACACCCGCATTCTCCAGCCTCCGAAGTCTCGAATGCACCGTCGCGCGAGCGACATTCACGAGTCGAGAGAGTTCCAGCGCGCCTGCGCGCGGGTGATGATGCATCGCAGTCAGCAAAGCGAAATCCAACTCGTCGAGAGTCACCGCACCGCGTGCCGCCATCGCCTGTCCCCTTCCGCGCATTTTCTAGACACATCGTATAGCTACAACGGCACTTTACCGGTCGATCCAGACACACTGCCTAGCTTGAGATGTGTTGATTGACTAGCGCCGCATCGTTGGGTTTGCTGAGTGCACAGCCTCGGTCCCGCCGCCGGCCGGCCATCCACTCTCGCGCAGACAGCCCTTCCAGCGATAGGAGCACAATCCATGTCCATCGAACAAACGCTCACCAACGAAGAGCAGCTCGCAGACCTCGGCCTCGAGCAACTCCAGCAGCTCGTCGGGCTGGTGGAATACGACGGCGCACGTGACCCCTTCCCGGTCAGCGGGTGGGACGGACTGGTGTGGATCGTCGGTAATGCAACGCAGACCGCCCACTTCTTCCAATCCGCATTCGGGATGGAACTGGTTGCCTACTCCGGCCCGTCGACAGGTAACCGGGACCATCATGCCTTCGTATTGAAAAGCGGCGCAGTGCGATTCGTGATCAAAGGTGCCGTGGACCCGCAGAGCTCATTGATCGAACACCACCGGAAACACGGTGACGGAATTATCGACATCTCGCTCGCAGTCCCCGATGTCGACAAGTGCATCGCCCACGCCCGGTCGCAGGGAGCAACCGTTCTCGTCGAACCGCACGATGCGTCCGACGACAACGGAACCGTCCGATCGGCAACCATCGCCACCTACGGGGACACCCAGCACACTCTCGTCGACCGTTCGCGGTACAACGGCCCCTATCTGCCCGGATACATCGAGCGAACATCTGCTTACGTCAAACGAGACGGCGCACCCAAGCGCATCTTTCAGGCACTCGATCATGTGGTCGGAAACGTCGAGCTGGGCAAGATGGATCAGTGGGTGGACTTCTACAACCGGGTCATGGGCTTCACCAACATGGCCGAGTTCGTCGGCGCGGACATCGCCACCGACTACTCGGCATTGATGAGCAAGGTCGTGTCCAACGGGAACCATCGCGTGAAGTTCCCGCTCAACGAGCCTGCGATCGCCAAGAAGCGATCCCAGATCGACGAGTACCTCGACTTCTACCAGGGCCCCGGCGCACAGCACCTGGCATTGGCCACGAACGACATCCTGACCGCAGTGGACCAGCTCCGCGCCGAAGGAATCGAATTTCTCACCACCCCGGACAGCTACTACGAGGACCCGGAACTCCGCGCGCGTATCGGCGAAGTTCGAGCACCCATCGAGGAACTACAGAAGCGCGGAATTCTCGTCGACCGTGACGAAGACGGCTACCTGCTGCAGATCTTCACCAAGCCCCTCGTGGACCGACCCACGGTCTTCTTCGAGTTGATCGAACGCCACGGCTCGCTCGGTTTCGGACTCGGCAACTTCAAAGCATTGTTCGAGGCCATCGAACGCGAACAGGCCGCACGCGGAAACTTCTGAGCCTCGACTGGACTGCGTCGACAGACAACAATGGTGTGTCCCCACTGAACCGGGGACACACCATTGTCGACTACCAACCGCTGGTCGGCGGTCAGGTACAGAGTCTGACTTCACACATCCACGGTGACCGCCGCACGTTTGACCGTAGTGATCACTCCGCTGGGGATACCACCTCGAAGGACCGTATCGAAGTTGTGCCACACGGTCTCGATTCTGCGCTGGACGTTCTCCCAGCCGACTCCGGCCATATGCGGCGTGCACACGACCTGATCCAGCCGAAGCAATTCGCTCGATAGGTCCAGCGGCTCGCTCTGGTACACATCCAGGCCGGCACCGGCGATGCGGCCATCACGCAGGAATTCGATCAGTGCGGTCTCGTCCACGACTTCGCCGCGTCCGACGTTGACGAGAACCCCGCTGCGTTTCATCATCGCCAGTTCGTCTCGGCCGATCATCCGATCCGATTCCTCGTTCAACGGGACACTGAGGCAGACGACATCCGATACGGCCATCAGTTCCGACAGTGAGACCTGCCGAGCCGAGATGAGTTCGGAAACGGTGAGGGGTATTTCGGCGTTGTCGTAGAAGACGACGTTGGCTCCGAACCCGTGATGGACTATCTTGCCCACCCACCGACCGATATTTCCCAGACCGACGATTCCGACGGTCTTTCCGTACAGCTCCGAGTACGAGGTCTCGTCCAGCTCTTGGCGCCACTTTCCGTCTCGCATCAGCTCCATCGACGCCGGAATTCGCCTGAGCAGCGTCAACATCAACGTGAGCGCATGTTCAGCGACGGAAATCGAGTGCGTCTTCATCTGCGCAACCGGGACACCCAGTTCGTTCAATACGGGGAGCGAGAGTTGTCCGTAGCCGGAACTCATGTACTGGATGAACTTGACGTTCTTTGCTGCGCGGAAGACGTCCTCCGGAACGTCGACGCCCGAGATGATGAAGTCGGCATCAGCGGCTTCCTCGCACATCTCGGACACGTCGGAATCCAAAGACATGATTTTGACCTCGAATCCATCCGGAACGGATTCGGTGATTCGGTCGATGTAGTCCTTCAACGGATTGACAAACAAAATTTTCATTGTCATGGCGTCACTTTCGGTGTTCGTTGTCGAACCGCGATCCGCGGTTCGCGTCGATCTCTACGCAGCACGCGAGGTGCCGCATTGGATCAGGCCGGCAGAGCGTCGACGACCGCTTCCACTACATCTTGGGTACTTGCCGATCCGCCCAGATCACGCGACCGCGGGCCCGACTCCAGCGCGGACTCGACAGCATCCTGGATACCCCGTGCGGCGGCGATGCAGCGATCGTCTCCGCGTCGTTCGCCGAGCCACTCCAGCATCATGGCGGCAGAGAGAATCATCGCGATCGGATTTGCTATGCCTTTGCCCGCGATATCGGGCGCGCTCCCGTGCGAAGGCTGGAATACTCCGCGCTCCGAACTGACATCGGCCGACGGCGCGACACCGAGACCTCCGACGAGACCTGCTGCGATCTCGGACACGATATCGCCGAAAATGTTTTCGGTGACCACGACGTCGAAGCGCTCGGGGTTGGTGACCATGAGCATGGATCCCGCATCGATGTAGAGCTTTGCGCTCCCGATGTCGGGGTTCTTCGCTGCAACCTCGTCGAAGACTCTCTCCATGAGGACATTGCTGCGCAGGGCATTCGACTTGTGCAGCAACGTCACGTGCCCCGGCGTTCCCCTCTTGCGTCGTTCCCGCGCCTGCCCGAAGGCCATTGCGAAGAGCCTCTCGCAATTGGCCCGGGTGATCGTCATCCGATCGCTCGCCTGCTCGTCGCTGGGCTCGTGCACGTCGGCCAATCCGGCGAACATGCCCTCGGTCGTCTCGCGGATCACGAGCATGTCGATGTGTTCCGCCTTCACAGCACTATCGACTCCTCGGAACAGCCGAACCGGCCGGAGACTCGAGAAAAGTCCGTAGTGCGCGCGCATTTCGACCTGAGCGCCGAGCTCGAGCCCTTCGGGATCACGGACGTCGGGTAGGCCCATCGCGCCGAACAACACGGCGTCGGACTTTCCTATCTCGTCCATGTCCGCCTCGGTGATCCTGCGCCCCGTGCGGCGGTACAGATCTGCACTGAAGTCATGAAATGCGAATTCCATCTCCAGCCCGTAGCGCGCTTCACATTTTTTCAGGACGGTCAGGGCAGCATCCACCACTTCGGTTCCGATTCCGTCGCCGGGGATGACGGCAATGTCGTATCGAGTCACTGTTCTCCTGCTTCGCTTGTCGCACGCGCCTGCGCTGTCGAGTCAAACAGCGAAGGCTCATTCGATTGTCACTGAGCGTTCTCATTCAGTGAGAATTTAATTACTGATTTATGAGAAGAATAGCAACGCGTGACTGGCCTCACAAGTAACCGTGCACAGCGATGGATGCCACGCTCGGCACTGATGGAGGAAGTTTCTCCATCGAGCGCTCGTGAGCTGCAGGAACGGTCGGCGAGCACAGGCTTTGACTCGGCACTTGCATTTTCCAAGCATGAGTCCATGAGCCTGTTCATCACCTGCCCCGTCGAGAACGTCGAGCGCGCGACCGCCTTTTACACGGCGCTCGGTTGGACCCTCGACACCGAGATGTCCGACCACAACGTGTCGTGCTTCGCCATCACGCCAGGGCAGTACGTCATGCTCGGCAGCCGCGAGATGTATGCGAGCGTGGGTGGTACCGAGGAGCTGATCGGCGGACCCGACACCCCGTCGAAGGTCACGGTCTCGTTCGACCTCGGCAGCCGAGAGGCAGTCGACGAGCTGATCGAGCGTGCCGGTGCTGCCGGTGGACGGATCGGAGACACCGATGACTACGCATTCATGTACCAACGTCAGTTCGACGACCTCGACGGATACCACTATTCGCCGTTCTGGATGAAGCCGGACACCGATACGGCCGAATGAGCGGCCTCTCCGACGCCCTCGACATCGTCGGCGCACGGTGGGCGCTTCTCATTGTCGAGCCGCTACTCGAGGAGCCGCAGCGGTATGGCGATCTGCAGCGCGACCTGGGCGTACCGACTAACATGCTCGCTACCCGGCTACGCGAACTGGAGGCGGCCGGCGTGTTGACTCGTCTCCCCCTTCGGCACAACACTCGGGCCTACGCCCTGACCGAGAGAGGCCGCGCCTTGCGTGGCGCAATTGCCGCACTCGAGGACTGGGGCAAAGCAGCTGCTCCACAAGTTCGTGATTCGGATGTGAGCACGACCTGACCGGAACCTTCATCTTCGGCGACCGTGTCAGAGAAACCAGACGCGCGGGCCAACACACCGGACTACTGCAGGAGGAGGGACGTGGAGACGAGTGGATACGGTACAAGCCGTGGTCGTGTTCTACATCGCGATCTGGGTCGGAGTGTCGGCGGTCGCGGCGATGGTCGGCAAACGGCGAGTGCTGTCATGGGTGGCCGCGGTTGCATGGACCGTCCCCGCCGCTTGGCTGACGCTCATCGGGACATGGATACTTCCGGACCGAAGTCTGTACGAGCCTGCGGCCTCGGTCGCACCGTCTGAGCTGTGGCCGGTCCACCTCGCGTTGGCCGTGTGGGTGATGCCCTTCGCGGGCGTGGCTGTGTGGCTGCGAAGCGGGAGAGCGGTTCGTAACGCGTGCACGATCTGTGGGATCGCTGTTGCGACGGGCGTAGCGGTGACCGTCTTCCAGATGGCCAACCCGGACGAACTGATCTTTCTGACAACTCGAAGCGACCGGCCGCACGTCTACATCATCGTTGGCTTAACTCTCACCGTCATGGGGCTCGTTCTCATCGCAGGCGTCGTCCGGCAACCGGGAACACGTCACGTCAACCGTCTTGTCGCGGGCGCGGTCGTATTCGGGGGTGCGGCCGTGACCACCTCGATGGGCGGTCTGCTCTGGCTCAGCTGGCTGTGTGTTGTCGCCGCAACAGTCGCTCTGGTCATCGCAGCGATCCGCGCCGATCGTCGACGCCAAATGCCTCGTCGGTCCGAACAGAGCGCAAGCGAATTCAGACAGGGTGGTCGCGAGCGGTCGGCGTGAATTGCAGTCGGCGGTTTTGCGTGCGCTTATGCGGTCTTATCCACTGCACGGGTTCAGCGTCGCGGCCGGTCTTGCGTACAGACGACGAAAGCCCCGAAATCACAGCGGCTTCGGGGCTTTCGAGCAGATAACTCAGACGTTCAAATCCTCGTCTCGGCGATTCTTGATTCGCGAGGTCGCAATGAACGAGATTGCGGCCAGCATCATCAGGTAGATCGAGATCGACATCGAGGTGCCGGTTCCCTTGAACAATGCCTCGGAGATCGTCGGAACGAAGGCTCCACCGAGCACCGTGCCGATCGCGTAGCCGATGGACGCACCACTGAATCGGACTGCAGCCGGGAACATCTCGGCGTACAGGGCCGGCTGCGGTCCGTACGACAGTCCGAGTCCGACGGCAAACAGCCCGAGGGCCAGGTAGATCCAGTGCAACTCACCGGTGTCGACGAGCAGGAAGAACGGGATGGCGCACAGCACCATTGCCGCGTTTCCGAGGTTCATGATGGTGGTGCGGGCGTAGCGATCGGACAGATGCGCGCCGAGCAGAGTGAATACGCCCCAGACGATGGCTGCGAACAAGCTCGCCACCAACACATCCACGCGAGCGAGTCCGTGTTCACGGGTCGAGTACGCGACGATGAATCCGCCGACGATGATGTAGCCGTTGCCGTTGGTGCCGATGAACGACAGCGCGGCCAGCATGACCTGCTTCTTGTTGGTACGCCACAGTGCACGAACAGGAGTGTGGTTGCGCTCCTTGCGTTCCGAGAGCTCCTTGAATACCGGAGTCTCCTCGACCCGGCGTCGGATGTAGAAACCGACGAGAATGAGCACGAAGCTGATGAGGAACGGGATGCGCCAGCCCCAGGCCTCGAACTGCTCTTCACTGAGCAGACCGGTGCACAGCGCCAGTGTGCCGACCGCGATGAGCATGCCGAGCGGAACACCCATCTGGGTTGCGGCACCGTAGATTCCGCGCTTGCCCTTCGGTGCGTGCTCGACGGCCATCAGCGCAGCGCCGCCCCACTCACCGCCGGTGGAGAATCCCTGCAGGATGCGCAGCACGATCAGGATGATCGGAGCCCAGATGCCGATTGTCGCGTATGTGGGCAGCAGACCCATTCCGACGGTGGCCGCACCCATCAGGGTGAGGGTCGCGATGAGGACCTTCTTGCGGCCGATCTTGTCGCCGAAGTAGCCGGCGACGATGGCCCCGAGAGGACGGAAGACGAAGCTGATACCGATGGTGACGTAGGCGACCAGCTGTCCGGACGAGCCCATGGGCGCGAAGAACAGCTGAGCGAAGATCAGCGACGCGGCCTGCGCGTAGATGAAGAAGTCGTACCACTCGACGGTGGTTCCGACCATGCTGGCCATCGCGGCGCGGCGATGCTCACGCGACACCCCGGTGGGCGTCTCGACCTGTGTTGTCATCGACGATCTCGTTTCGTTCGGGCTCCGGCGCTCGGGCATCGAGCGGCAGTTCGGAGTGGTGGGGCGGGGTTGCGATGGGTGAAGGACGGCAACTATGCGCAAGCGCAGAACCGGATAAAACTCACCGTCCATTCGGTCGGTAATTACTGTGACCGGCGCCACCGTAGTTTGTCAAGGTGCTTGCGTACATAACAAGGCGATGGACGCACTTCGTCGGAAACTACCGATCGAAGCCTCGCGCTTCGTCCGAAACGACGCAGACATCGGTAGTGACGCCGGTCATACTCGAACTCATGGCTGCACCCACGTCGACTCTCGCTCAGCACTCTCCGGTCACCGACGAACTGGCTCGCGCCCTCGGTGCCGACGCCGTGATGACCGACCCCGACATTCTCGCCAGTTACCGGCACGACGCCGCAGCTCTGTGCGAATCCGACCTGCCACTGGTGGCGGTATTGCCGACCACGGAATCGGACGTGCAGGCCATCATGGAGATCGCCTCGGCACACCGCATTCCTGTTGTGCCACAGGGAGCATTGACCGGCCTGGCCGGAGCAGCGAACGCCAGCGTCGGAGCCATTGCCCTCAATACCCGACGCATGAACAAGATCGTCGAGTTGGACGTCGTCAACCGCACGGCCGTCGTGCAACCCGGCGTGACGAACAAGGAACTCAAAGACGCTGCTCGCGAACAGGGTTTGACGTATCTGCCGGACCCGTCCAGCTGGGAGGCGTCGACGATCGGCGGCAACATCGCCACCAACGCCGGCGGCCTGTGCTGCGTGAAGTACGGAGTGACAGCACGATTCGTGCGTGGACTACGTGTCGTACTCGCCGACGGCAGGGCGACCTTCGTCGGTCGACGCACCGTCAAAGGCGTGGCCGGGCTCTCTCTGGCCGAGCTGTTCGTCGGCTCCGAGGGAACGCTCGGCATCATCACCGAGGCCACCGTCGGCCTCGATTTCCCCAGCGCCGTACCACTCACGATGGCTGCGACCTTCCCGTCCACTGTCGCCGCAGGAGAGGCAGTGTCGAGGATACGTGCAGCGGGCATCACTCCGAGCCTGTTCGAGCTGCTGGACCGCACCACCATCGCCGCGATCGACGCCTACGCCCGGATGGACTTCGGCACCGATGCCGCGGCCGTGCTGATCGCCCAATCCGACATCGGCGCAGGCGCTGTGGAGGAGCTCGAGGCTATCGCTGCGCTGTGTACCGAATCCGGTGCGATCGATGTGGCCGTTGCCGAGGACGAGGTCGAGTCGGAGCAGCTCGTGCAGGCCCGTCGACTGGCGTACCCGGCACTCGAGCGTCTCGGATCGCCGTTGGTCGACGATGTGTCCGTTCCTATTTCACAACTCGCCACGATGATCGACGAGGTGGGTCGGGTGGCAGACCGGTTGGGTATCGTCATCGGAGTCGTCGGCCACGCCGGTGATGGGAACATCCATCCGACGGTCATCGTCGACCCCGTCGACCCGTCATCGTTGGCCAAGGCACACAGCGCGTTCGACGAGATCGCAGCATTCGCTCTCTCGCTCGGCGGGACCATCACCGGTGAGCACGGCGTCGGCCTGCTCAAACGCGATCTACTCGAGACCGAACTCGATCCCGTCGCAGCCGAACTGCAGCGTGGCATCAAGGAATTACTGGACCCGAACTATCTGCTCAATCCAGGCAAGGTCCTCACCGCCCGGCCCTGAGCCGGAGCGACATCCACACGAGCAATCGGGTATCGGGATCATCGAGATCGAGATCGAAGAGTTCCTTCGTCCGACGTAGCCGGTAGCGAAAGGTGTTGGCGTGCAGATACAGCGATGCCGACGCTGCGGCGACGTTGGATTCGTGCGCGAGTAGCGCCAGTACCGTCGTACCGTAGTCGGTACCTTCGGCGGCGTCGTACGAGAGCATCCGTTCGACGGCCGGAATCGCCAGCGGCACGTCCGAGAGCGCGCCGGTCGCCCTGTTCAGGGTGACGGGTATCCTGCTCTCCTCGAATGTCGTGGTGTGCGAACCCTTCTCGATCGCATCCAGCACCCAGTGCGCGTGGCTACGCGCCACCGCAGGCCGAGCATGCGACCCGCCGACGGCGAATGTCACCGGCACACCGAATGCCACCTCCGCCCGCCGTCGGACGCCCTCGGCTTCCTCGGCGACACCACCGTCGTCGTCCCTCGCCACGACGAAGAACACGACGTGATCGTCGACGACGAACCCGGAATCCGTATCACCGCCGAACGTGAGTTCCAACAGACCCCCGAGCTGCACGAGCAGGGTCTCCGGTTGCGCAGAGTCCACCTTCGCTGCCACTACCGCGAAGCGGCTACCGGGCGAGGTGACGACGGCGGGATCGGTCAACAACGCACGTGCCCTGGGGTTACCAGGCTCGGCCGGACGACGTCGAGCGAGGAGCAGTGGCACCGCGGCAGCGGCTGCGCGAGTCAATGCGGTGACCGCGCCGCGGTCGGGTGGGCCGGACGGAGCAGTGGAGACGATGCACCAGATCGAGCCGAGGTACTCACCGTCCACCGAGACGGCCACCGCCAGTCGCGGTAGCGCGCCAGGAACGTCGACCACATGGACCGTCGAACTTCCCCGAAAGAGCGGATCGATGTGGTGCACCATGTAGCGGGCCGGGACCTGCTTGCCCAGAATCCCGTCGCGCCGCACGTCGTCGATCGGCTGCCCTGGAACGGATGAATATGCAACGACGTAGCCCTGCGGATCCATCACCGACACTGCACCGCCCACTGCCGTGGCAGTTGCGTCTGCCAGTGCCGAGAGGTCTGCAGTGGTCACCGATTCACAGTACTTTCATGTGCTGCACCCTCAGCGCGCTATGGTGCGACTGTCCCCTCGGAATTCGGCGATCAGCTCGTCTCGACAGGTCACCGACACGTCGTACAGACCGTTGCGGCCGAACCTCGCCCGTTCGACGGCGTCTGCGACCAGGACGTCGCCGGTCTTCGTCGGACGGAGATAGCGGATGTCACAGCGGGCCGCGACGGCCGAGTCCTCGTGCGAGTTGCAGGCCATCGCGAACGTGGTGTCCGCCAACAGGAACACGTAGCCGCCGTGGGTGATGGCATAGCCGTTGACCATGTCCTCGGTCACGACCATCGACATCCGCGCGTGGCCAGGTGACAACTCGATCAGTTCGATGCCGAGCTTGCGGGACGCGGCGTCGACCTCGAACATCTCTCGCGCGATCATCGAATCTGTCACGGCTCCAACACCGACTGCTCGTTCTGGGTGAACATCGTGACGCCTCCGGTCGCGAAGTTGCGAAGATCCTTGCCTGCGGCCTTCATCTCGGGCGAGGCCAGTCCGGTCTTCAGCGATGCCTCGTCCGCGAAGTACAGGCTGGCGATCGCGTAGTACGGCGGTGGTGAATCGTCGAGCGAGTCGAGCGTGCCCCAGGTGAAGTCGACCAGTCCGGGGACTGCACGCGCGAGGGGCACGTGCACCTCGGCGTAGTGACGATCGAATGCGGCAGGATCCTCGGGCATTCCGTAACAGACGGCCACTCGTACGCTCATGATGCAGCCTCGGGCTTCGCGACGAGAGTGAGCACGTCGTACGTCGCTACGGGATCGCCGTCCTGGTTGACGACCACTGCGTCCCATCGCACCTCGCCGTAGTCGGCGCTCTGACGAGGGGTGATGAGCTGGCCGTCAACGTTACCGTCAACGAATCCTCGGCCTTGACGGGCGTCAGGAAACGCAGACTGTCGACGCCGAAGTTCGCCAGGACGGGGCCCGGTGCGGGGTCGACGAACAGCCCTGCGGCAAGCGAGACCACCAGGTAGCCGTGCGCCACGATGCCGCCGAACAGCGGATTGGCCGCTGCCGCTTCGGGATCGGTGTGCGCATAGAAGGTATCGCCGGTGAACTCGGCGAAGTGATCGATGTCGGCGCGGGTGACCTGTCGGGGTCCACCGATGATGGTGTCGCCCAGCTTCAACTCGCCGAGGTTCTTTCGGAACGGGTGGACGTCGCCGGTCGTCTGCTTCGCCCCGGCGACCCACTTGTTGCCAATGGCCGTCAGAACGTCCGGGGTTCCCTGAATTGCGGTGCGCTGCATGTGGTGCAGCACGCCGCGGATACCGCCGAGTTCTTCACCACCGCCTGCGCGGCCGGGTCCACCGTGCACCAGTACCGGCAACGGCGAGCCGTGGCCGGTCGATTCCTTGGCGTCCTCGGAGTTCAGGACCAGGATGCGTCCGTGGTACGGCGCGCTGCCCAGCACGATCTCGCGCGCGATGGCCGAGTCCTTGGTTACCAGAGATGCAACCAGGGAGCCCTTTCCGCGGGCTACGAGATCGAGCAGGTCTGCGGTGCTGTCGTAACCGATGACGGTCGAGACCGGCCCGAACGCCTCGATCTCGTGCGGTTCGGATGCGGTCTTGTCGCCGGCCTTCAGCAGCACCGGTGCCATGAACGCGCCGGGCCGCGAATCCACGGCGTCCGGATCACCGAAGACGACCGTTGCCGACTTGGTCAGTCCACGAATGGATTTGAGCACCTCGTCGCGCTGATCGATGCTGGCGAGCGCACCCATGGTGACGCCCTCGTCGGCCGGATCACCGACGACGACCTTCTCCAGCTTCGCCTTCAGCGCCTCGATGACGGGCTCGACCGAGTCCTGCGGAACCAGCACGCGCCGGATCGCCGTGCACTTCTGACCGGCCTTCGACGTCATCTCGGTGAAGACACCCTTGACGAAGAGATCGAACTCTGGATCGCTCTGTGCCACATCCGAACCCAAAATGGACGCATTGAGAGAATCCGCCTCGGCCGTGAAGTGCAGTCCCTCGCCGACGACGTTGGGGTGTGAGCGCAGGGTCGCTGCGGTATCGGCGGATCCGGTGAAGGCCACCGAGTCCTGGCCGCCGAGGTGGTCGAGCACTCCTCGGGCGCTGCCACACAGCAGCTGCACCGAACCCTCGGGCAGCAACCCCGACTCGATGATCCGTCGGAACACCAGCTCGGTGAGATATGCAGTTTGGCTGGCGGGCTTGACGATCGACGGCACTCCCGCGATGAACGCGGGGGCCAGCTTCTCGAGGAAGCCCCAGACGGGGAAGTTGAACGCATTGATCTGCACCGCGACACCGCGCCGCGAGGTGTAGATGTGCTGACCGAGGAAGGTGCCCTTCTTACCGAGTTGCTCGATCGCACCGTCGAGATAGACCGTCTCGTTGGGGAGTTCGCGTCGGGCCTTGCTCGCGTAGCTCAGGACGGTGCCGAAACCGCCGTCGATGTCGACGCCGGAATCGCGGGTGGTGGCTCCGGTGTGCCGGGAGAGTTGGTAGAACTCCTCCTTGCCGGCCAGCAGTGTCAGGCCCAACTGCTTGAGCAGCGCAGCGCGTTCGTGGAACGTCAGTGCCGCGAGCGCGGGCCCTCCGACGGTGCGGGCGTAGTCCACCATGCCTGCGACATCCAGACCGCTGGACGACACCCGGGCGATCTCGCTGCCGTCGACGGCGCTCAGCAGCGGTGCTCCCTCATCGGTTGCGGAATACCACGTGCCCTGGGCATAGCTTTCCAGAAGTCTGCTCACAACGCCTCCATCTCACCGTACGTTCGGTCGGTAATTACCATCGCCGTCGAACGCCGAGATGTCAAGACTTGTTCTGCTACGTGCGACGCAACCCGTCGAAGGTCAGCGCTACCACCGCGTCGGCCAATTCCTCGACGGATCCGCCGGTGCGCGGGCGGTACCACTCGATGAGCGAGTTGACCGTGCCGAACACCAGCTTCGACGCCAGCGCCGGGTCGACACCGGGACGCAGGTCGCCTTCTTCGGCCGCGGCCACCACGAGCCCGGTGACGAAAGAGTCGAATTCGCGTCGACGCGCGAGGGCCCGGCGCTCGACGTCGGTGTTGCCTCGCACGCGGAGCAGCAGCGTCACGTAGGGCAGTTCCGCGCACAGGATGTCCACGCTGCGTCGCACCAGGTATTCGAGGCGGTCGATGTATCGCCCGGTCGTGGCCCGATCCTCGGTCGTGACGGCGAACAGGGCATTGAGAGCCCGCGACAGCGCGAGTTCGAGCAACTCGGACTTGCCGGACACGTGGTGATAGATCGAGGACTTGGTGATGCCGAGCCGCTTCGCCAGAACCTCCATGCTGGTTCCGTCGTATCCACGGTCGTTGAAGACCTTGACCGCCACGGCCAAGAGCGAGTCCAGGTCGTATCCCGGCCGCCCTGGCTGTCCGGTCTTGCGCGGCGCGCGTGCGGTTGTCATTGCCACATCTTCTCAGTCGACGCCCGATTCCACAGCACCGTGGGCAGCAAACCTTGCCAAACGACCGAATGTTCGGTTATTAATGACGCAACCGTACGAAGGAGATCTCCAGTGGGCGAAGTATTTCTCGTTGCCGGCGCACGCACCCCGCACGGACGCTATGGCGGAGCCCTTGCCTCGGTGCGTCCCGACGACCTGGCCGGGCTGGTCGTCGCCGAGGCGGTCCGACGAGCGGGTGTGCCCGTCGACCGGATCGATGAAGTGATTCTGGGCGCCGCGAACCAGGCAGGCGAGGACAATCGAGACGTAGCGAGAATGGCGGTTCTGCTCGCAGGACTCCCCCACACGGTGCCGGGTTACACCGTCAATCGCCTGTGCGCGAGCGGACTGACGGCAGTGGCCAACGCCGCGAGCACCATTCGTAGCGGCGAGGCTGACATCATCGTCGCCGGTGGCGTCGAGTCGATGACCCGCGCGCCCTGGGTCATGGCCAAGCCAGGAACCGCGTGGGCCAAGCCGGGCGAGCTCTTCGATACCTCCCTCGGCTGGCGCTTCACCAATCCGACCTTCGCCGCGCACGACGCGGGGAGCGATCCCAAGATCACTCTGTCGATGGGCGAAACCGCCGAGGAGGTCGCGCTCAGCGAGGGCATCACCCGCGAGGAGTCCGATGCCTTCGCATTCCGCAGTCAGCAGCGTGCCATCGCCGCCCAGGATGCCGGACGCTTCGCCGATGAGATCGTGCCCGTCACGACCAAGAACGGCGAGGTCACCGAGGACGAGACACCGCGACGCGGAACCACACCCGAGAAGCTCGGCACGCTGAAGACCGTGTTCCGCAAGAACGGCATCGTCACCGCCGGAACGTCCTCACCGTTCACCGACGGTGCGTCGGCGCTGGTCGTGGCCTCCGAGGAGGCCGTGAACAAGTACGGCCTCGAGGTACGGGGCCGCATCGTCACCAGTGCGAGCGCAGGCATCGCACCGCACATCATGGGACTCGGGCCGGTGCCATCCACACAGAAGGCACTCGCTCGCGCCGGGTGGTCTGCCGACGACCTCGGTGCCGTCGAGCTCAACGAGGCCTTCGCAGCGCAGTCACTCGGCGTCATCCGCCAGTTGAACCTGAACGAGGACATCGTCAATGCCGACGGCGGGGCCATCGCACTCGGCCACCCCCTCGGCTCGTCGGGTGCCCGAATCCTGTTGACGCTGTTGGGCCGCATGGAACGTGAGAAGGCGTCCCGCGGGCTCGCGACGCTCTGCGTCGGCGTCGGGCAAGGCGTGTCGATGTTGATCGAGGCACCGTGAACACACTTGTCGTGGAGGAGCTGACGGACCGCGTTGTTGTCACCCTGAATCGCGAGAAGCAGCGCAACGCAATAGATTCCGAGATGATCGGTGAGTTGCACGAGTTGTGCGCGCTCGTAGAGCAGGATCCCAAGATCGTCATCCTGACCGGAGCGGGCGAGCATTTCGCCGGGGGTGCCGACATCAATCAATTGCGTGCCCGCACCCGCGACGACGCATTGCGCGGCATCAACCGAAACCTGTTCGACCGCATCGCCGCACTGCCCCTGCCGACCATCGCTGCGGTGCGCGGCTACGCCCTCGGGGGCGGAGCCGAGCTGTCCTACGCCTGCGACATCCGTGTCGCGTCGCCGACGGCCGTGTTCGGCAATCCCGAACCAGGGCTGGGCATCATGGCTGCCGCCGGAGCCAGCTACCGGTTACCGACACTGGTGGGAGTGTCCGTCGCCAAGCAGGTACTCCTCGGTGGCCGGATGCTCGACGCAGAGGTGGCACTCCGCTCCGGCCTGGTGCTGGACGTCGTCGACGAGCCCTTGGCCGCAGCGCATTCCCTCGCGGATCGCATTGCCAAGCAAGCACCGCTGGCACTGAAGCTGACCAAGAAGATTCTCGATGCGCCCGGTTCACACCCGTGGGCCGACGACATCGCGCAGGCCGTTCTGTTCGAGACCGAAGACAAACAACGCCGAATGACGGCATTTCTGGAGAAGAAGAAATGACAGTTCCCTCTAACGTGGCCGTCGTCGGTGGCGGCCGCATGGGTGCAGGTATCGCGCAGGTGTTCGCGGCCCTCGGTTCCACCGTCGTCATTGCCGAAGCCGCCGACCAACAAGCAGCCCTCGGCCGAGTCTCGACCGGACTCGACCGGGCGCACGAGCGCGGCAAACTCAGCGAGGATCCCGCTGCGATTCTCACCCGGGTCTCCACCGTCGCCGGGCCCGCGGATCTCCCGGACGATCTCGACTTGATTGTCGAAGCGGTTCCCGAGATTCCGGCGCTCAAGGTCGAGGTGTTGGCTCTGATAGACAAAGTCGCATCCGAAAACACGGTCATCGCGTCGAACACGAGCTCGATCTCCATCGCCGAACTCGGCGCAGCACTCAGTGATCCGAGTCGCTTCATCGGGATGCACTTCTTCAACCCGGTTCCGGCGTCGACTCTCGTCGAGATCGTGCGCGCGCCTGCCACCTCCGCGGACGTGGTGCAGCGAGTACAGCAGTGGGTGTCGCTCCTGGGCAAGACCGAGGTGCTCGTCAACGACTCCCCCGGCTTCGCTACCTCGCGGCTCGGCGTCTGCCTCGGGCTCGAAGCCATTCGGATGCTGGAGGAAGGCGTCGCCGACGCCGAATCCATCGATCGCGCCATGGAACTCGGCTACAAGCACCCGATGGGTCCGTTGCGTTCGACCGACCTCGTCGGGTTGGACGTTCGGCTCGCCATCGCAGAACACCTGGCGTCGACCCTCGGCGACAGGTTCACTCCCCCGCAGTTGTTGCGAGACATGGTTGCTCGCGGCGACATCGGACGCAAGTCCGGTCGCGGCTTCCACGATTGGACGAACGCATGACAGTACGGTTCGACGTCGCCGACGGCTTGGCGACCATCACCCTCGCTCGCCCCGAGGCGCACAACGCCCTCGACGTCGCGACGAAGGTCGCGTTGGCGGAGGCCGTTCAGAGTGCCGCTGCACCCGAGGTGCGCGCCGTGCTGATCACCGCCGAGGGCAAGAACTTCTGTGTCGGCCAGGATCTCGGCGAGCACGTCACGGCGCTCGAAGCCGATCCGGCCACGGCGATGGACACCGTCGGCGAGCACTACAACCCGGTGATTCGAGGACTCGCTGCCCTCGAGGTTCCGATCGTCGTCGCGATCCCCGGCGCATGCGTCGGCGCAGGCCTCGGGATCGCACTGGCCGGGGACATCCGAGTGGCCGGTACCAAGTCGTCGTTCGCGACGGCATTCACCGGCATCGGCTTGGCCAGCGACTCGGGATTGAGCTACACGTTGGTCGAGGCACTGGGATCGAGCCGAGCCGCGGGCCTGATGCTGCTCGGCGACAGAGTCACTGCCGCGCAGGCTCTCGACTGGGGTCTGGTGCATCGCGTCGTCGAGGACGGGGACGTACTCGAGACCGCGCACACGCTGGCGACCTCCCTCGCTGCCGGGCCCACGCAGGCCTACCGGCAGGTCAAGTCTCTGATCGCTCGATCCGGACTGTCCGACGCCTTGGACCGCGAGGCACAGGCACAAACGGCTCTGGGACAGACGCAGGACCACAAGGCCGCCGTCGACGCGTTCCTGAACAAGACGAGAGCCTCCTTCCTCGGCATGTGAGCTGGAGTGGAGCCTGCGGAACGACCCATGTGAGCGGGAGTGGAGCCTGCGGAACGACCCATGTGAACGCAAACTCGCCCCCTGCTACGAGGTTCCGCGCTCGTGCGGCGCAGCCGCTCTTGTGCGCGGAGCTGCACTCGAGGCATACTGGTTACCAACCGATCATTCGGTAATGAAAGTAGGACTTATGACCACGTCAAACACCCTGTCCGCCGAGACGCTGCAGGACGGGTTCGACGAGACCATCGCCCACGAGCAGCGCGTCGAGCCTCGTGACTGGATGCCCGACGGCTACCGCAAGTCGCTCATTCGCCAGATCGCTCAGCATGCGCACTCCGAGATCATCGGAATGCAGCCGGAGGGCAACTGGCTCACCCGCGCGCCGTCGCTGCGCCGCAAGGCCATCCTGATGGCCAAGGTGCAGGACGAGGCCGGTCACGGTCTCTACCTCTACTCCGCCGCGGAAACGCTCGGAGCGGACCGCGCCGACCTGACGGTCAAGCTCATCGAGGGCAAGCAGAAGTACTCCTCGATCTTCAACTACCCCACCCTGACGTACGCCGACGTGGGCACCATCGGCTGGCTGGTCGACGGTGCGGCGATCTGTAACCAGGTTCCCCTGTGCCGCAGCAGCTTCGGTCCGTACGCACGCGCGATGATCCGGGTCTGCAAGGAAGAATCGTTCCACCAGCGCCAGGGCTACGAACTGCTCGCCACGATGATGCGCGGCACCGACGAACAGCGCGCCATGGTTCAGGAATCGGTCAACCGCTGGTGGTGGCCGGCTCTGATGATGTTCGGCCCGCCGGACGACGAGTCCCCCAACACCGAGCAGTCGATGAAGTGGGGCATCAAGCGCCACACCAACGACGAACTGCGCCAACGCTTCGTCGACATGTCCATCCCGCAGGCGAAGGCTCTCGGAGTCACGTTCCCCGACCCGGACCTGAAGTGGAACGAGGAGCGCAAGTCGCACGATTTCGGCGAGCCCGACTGGTCCGAGTTCATGCAGGTGATCAAGGGCAACGGTGCCTCCAACGTCGAGCGCATCGCGAACCGGCGCGCGGCTCACGACGGCGGTGCCTGGGTCCGTGAGGCCGCAACCGCATTCGCCGAAAGGAACGCAGCATCATGACCGAATTCACCGCCGAGGGCGGCCACGGAGCGGTGCCCACCGAGGGTGTTCCGGTCGAGCCGAAAAGGGAAGCCGTCAAGGCAGATTGGCCCCTGTACGAGGTGTTCCTGCGCGGCAAGCGCGGCCTGAACCACGTACACGTCGGATCGCTCCACGCTGCCGACGACCACATGGCGCTGCGGCATGCTCGCGACGTCTACACCCGACGCAACGAAGGCGTCGGCATCTGGGTCGTTCCGTCCAACTCGATCGTCGCATCGTCGCCGTCGGAGAAGGATCCGTTCTTCGCACCGAGTGGCGACAAGGTCTACCGCCACCCGACGTTCTACGAGATCCCCGACAACGTTCCCCACATGTGAGACCCACACTTCAAGAGGACAAGCACTCATGACTGATCACGACAGCGCCTACGAGGGCCTCGTCGACGAGGACTCGCACGGGCAGTGGGCATTCGGGACGAGCTTCGACGACCCGCTCGCCGGAGTCGACACCACCGTTCCCGACGACGTCGACCTGAAAGCTCTTGCCGCGTACTGCCTCATGCTCGGCGACGATGCGCTGATCAGCTCACAGCGCCTCGCCGAGTGGAGCACCCGCGCACCGGAACTCGAAGAAGAAGTGGCACTGGCCAACGTCGGCCTCGATCTCCTCGGCCAGGCCCGGCTACTGCTGGCCCGCGCCGCCAAAGCCGACCCGACGGTCGTGCCGTTCATCTCGGACACCTCGCCCGCACCGTCGGAAGATGCTCTCGCGTTCTTCCGCGACGACGCCGACTTCCGGAACGTGCGACTCACCGAGCTCGACAATGGAGACTTCGCGAAATCCCAGGTTCGCCTGCTGGTGTTCTCGACGTGGCGGCTCGCCGTCTTCACTCGCCTGCAGGAATCCCGGGATCCCGTTCTCGCCGCGGTTGCGAGCAAGGGCGTCAAAGAGCTGACCTACCACCGTGATTACGCGGCTCGCTGGGTCGTCACCCTGGGTTGCGGAACCGATGAATCGAAGCGACGTGTCCGCGAGGCCGTGACGCGAATCTGGCCGTACGTCTCCGAACTGTTCGTCCCGACGGACGAGGAAATCGCGCTGGCTGGGGTCGGTGTCGCCGTCGATCCCCGTGACGTGCGCGAGGAGTTCGATTCCGTTCTGGCGCACGTACTTCACGCCGCAGAGCTGGACGCCCCCGAGGGCAAGTCCGTGGGCACCATCGGTGGCCGCGGGGGCCGGCGCGGAATCCACACCGAAGCGTTCGGGCCGCTGATCGCCGAGATGCAGGTCGTGGCGAGAGCGCATCCGGAGGGGGTCTGGTGACCACACTCGAGAAAACCGCACGCGAGATCGCCGCGACCGTCATGGATCCCGAGATGCCACTGCTCACTCTCGACGATCTCGGCGTCCTGCGCGACGTCGAAGTACGCGAGAACGGCAGTGTGCTCGTCACCATCACCCCGACGTACTCCGGCTGCCCCGCGATGGCGACGATGCGCGACGACATCGCCCACAAGCTCCAGGATCACGGCTACGCGGATGTCGAGATCGTCACCAGCCTCTCCCCCGCATGGAGCACCGACTGGATCTCCGAGGAGGGCCTGCGCAAACTTCGCGAGACCGGTTACTCCACACCGGGACCGGCTCCTGCTCGTACCTCCGGCCCGGTTCCGTTGACCCTGACCGTGAAGCCGCGCCGAATCGACTGCCCTCGGTGCGGTTCCGCAAACACCCGCCTCACATCCGAATTCGGCGCAACGCTGTGCAAAGCCCAGTATCGGTGCGACGACTGCCTCGAACCCTTCGACCACGTGAAGGAAATCTGATGACCGTCACTGCCGAGCCGGAACTGAAGAACCTGCGCAACAAGCCCTTCCACACGTTGACCGTCGCCGACGTCGAATCGCTCTGCGACGACGCCGTCGCCGTCACGTTCGATGTGCCCGATGAGCTGCGTGCGGAGTTCGATTTCAAGCCGGGTCAGTCGCTGATGCTCAGCCGGACCGTCGACGGTATCGAGCACCGTCGCTCTTATTCGATCTGCGCCCCGGCCGGCGCGCGTCCCCGGGTCGGCGTCCGTGAGGTCTCCGACGGCCTGTTCTCCTCGTGGCTCGTCCACGAGGTCAAGGCCGGCGACCGTATCGACGTCCAGGGCCCCACCGGCAATTTCCACGCGGATCCGGCTACGGCCGGCAGGCACGTTCTCATCGCGGCCGGCTCGGGCATCACCCCGATGCTGTCGATTGCAGCCTCGGTCCTGACCAACCCCGACGCCGAAGTGGTTCTGCTGTACGGTAATCGGCGGACGCGAACGGTGATGTTCGCCGAGGAGATCGCGGACCTGAAGGACCAGTACGGCAGCCGGTTCGACGTCATTCACGTCCTGTCCAGGGAGCCGCGCGAGGTCGAACTGTTCAGCGGAAGACTCGACGCCGAACGACTGCGCGAGATACTCGACACCGTCGTCGCCACACCGGATATCGATCATTTCTGGTTGTGTGGCCCGTTCGGGATGGTCACCGATGCCCAACAGGTCCTCGGAGACCTCGGTGTGGCGAAGACCAGCATCCACGCCGAGCTGTTCTATGTCGACGACGTGCCCCCGCCGCAGGAGAAGCACCGCGAGCCCGGCATCACCGGGCCCAGCAGTGAGGTCACGATCATCCTCGACGGACGTGAGGTGAAAGGTGCACTGCCTCAGGACGAGTCGATCCTCGATTCGGCCGAGCAGCTGCGCTCCGATCTCCCCTTCGCGTGCAAGGGCGGCGTGTGTGGCACCTGCCGCGCGAAGGTCACCTTCGGCGAGGTCGACATGCGCCGCAACTACGCGCTCGAGGACAACGAAGTCGACGCCGGCTTCGTGCTCACCTGCCAGACCTTCCCCGTCAGCGACACCGTGACCGTCGACTTCGACGCCTGAGACCGAGAGAACCCTCATGACCAGTGTGCTGTCCACCCCCACCGACACCCCCGACATCGAGTTCGCCTCTCGGGACCGGATATCCACCCTTCAGCTGGAGCGCCTGCAGTGGTCGCTGCAGCATGCGTACGACAACGTTGCTCATTACAAGAAGGCCTTCGACGACGCCGGTGTACACCCGACCGATCTGAAGGATCTGTCGGATCTCGCGAAGTTCCCCTTCACCGCCAAGAAGGATCTACGCGAGAACTACCCGTTCGGGATGTTCGCGGTGCCGCAGGACAAGGTTTCGCGCATCCACGCGTCCTCGGGAACAACCGGCAAAGCCACGGTCGTCGGCTACACCGCGAACGACATCAGCAACTGGGCCGACCTGATCGCCCGCAGTCTCCGGGCCGGTGGCGTCAAGCCGTCGGACAAGGTGCACGTCGCCTACGGCTACGGCCTCTTCACCGGCGGTCTCGGCGCACACTACGGTGCAGAACGCCTGGGCTGCACAGTGATTCCGATGTCCGGTGGCATGACCGATCGTCAGATCCAGCTGATCGAGGACTTCGAGCCCGACGCCATCATGGTGACACCGTCGTACATGCTCACGATCGTGGACGCGATGGTCAAGAAGGGCATCGACCCGGCCAAGACCTCGCTGAAGACCGGCGTCTTCGGCGCGGAACCCTGGACCGAGGAGATGCGCAAGGAGATCGAGAAGACTCTCGACATGGACGCCGTCGACATCTACGGCCTGTCCGAGGTGATGGGCCCGGGCGTCGCGATGGAATGCGTCGAAACCAAGGACGGACTCCACATCTGGGAGGATCATTTCTACCCGGAGGTCATCGACCCGGTGACCGGCGAGGTTCTGCCCGACGGCGAGGAGGGTGAATTGGTGTTCACGTCCTTGTCCAAGGAGGCGATGCCGATCATCCGGTACCGCACCCGCGATCTGACGCGACTGCTGCCAGGTACGGCTCGCACGATGCGTCGGATGCAGAAGGTCACCGGCCGCACCGACGACATGATCATTCTGCGTGGCGTCAATCTCTTCCCGACTCAGATCGAGGAGCTGATTCTCACCGTTCCCGCCCTCGCTCCGCAGTTCCAGTGCGTGCTCGAACGCGCCGGACGCATGGACACCCTGACCGTCCTCGTCGAGGCCCGCCCCGACGCCGCGCTCGACACGCATCCGATGGCGGCGGCAACGCTGAAGAAGCTCGTCAAGGATCGCATCGGCGTCAGCGTCGGAGTCGACGTCGTGGCACCGGCCGCCCTCGAACGGTCCATCGGCAAGGCCCGCAGGCTGATCGACAACCGCCCGGCCGTATGACATGAGCCCGGTGGCACAGGATTTCGAGCACTGGCGCGAGAACGTCTCCACGGCGTTCGTGCCGCTCGACGCTGTGTCCACCGGGCCGTCGTCGTTCGAGGGCACTCTGGTGTCGTCGACTCTGGGATCGCTGCAACTGAGTGAGGTTGCGGGCCGTGAGGTCGATGTCCGGCGCACTCGTGCCACCATCAAGCGTGCCGATCCCGGCTTGATCAAGGTCGGCCTTCAGCTGAGCGGATCCGGGACGATCGTGCAGAACGATCGCGAGGCCGTACTGCATCCGGGCGACTTCGCGGTGTACGACACCAGCGCGCCGTACGATCTGCATTTCGCCGGGGACTTCGCGATGTTCGTGGTGATGTTCCCACGCGAGGCACTGCACCTGGCCTCTCGCGAGTTGACGACCGTCGCCGCCCGTCGAATCGACGGCGATCACGGTGTGGGCGCGCTGGTGTCGCCGTTCCTGCACGGGCTGCGCCGCACCACCGTCGACGGAACACTGCCGACGGCACCGATGCTCGAGAACGCGGTACTCGATCTGCTGTGCGCCGCCCTCGACGATGCTGCACCCGACTACGCACCGGGTTCCACGCTGCTGCTCGAGGCCAAGAGCCTCGTCGAGTCACATCTCGACGATCCGACGCTCTCCACCGCCACTCTCGCTGCGCGACTGCACATCTCGGTACGATACCTGCAGAAACTCTTCGAGGCCGACGGTCGCACGGTGGCGGGCTGGATCAGATCCAGGAGACTCGATCGGTGCCACCGCGATCTCCGCGACCCCCGTTTCGCCGCAGACAGTATCGGAACCATCTGCGCGCGTCACGGTTTGATCGATTCCTCCAACTTCTCGAAACTGTTCAAGGAGACCTACGGCATGTCGCC
Organism: Rhodococcus sp. NPDC006774; assembly: GCF_040636045.1. Taxonomy (NCBI): domain Bacteria; kingdom Bacillati; phylum Actinomycetota; class Actinomycetes; order Mycobacteriales; family Nocardiaceae; genus Rhodococcus; species Rhodococcus sp. NPDC006774. The sequence goes on from NZ_JBEYIW010000007.1 coordinate 280,970, forward strand.
GCGCGCGTATCGCGCCGGGTGAGCGGGAGCCCTCACGCCATCCCGGACGCAGCGAGTGGGTCCCATCCAACAGTTCGCATCACGTCGTGCATCTGCCGACGACGTACACCGGTATTACTGCCCTCGATGATCGGGTACGCAGTGGCGTCCGCCAGATACCGCAGTATCGGGAAGCTCGGGTTGTACGCCTCGACACCGACGATCTTGACCAGGTCGTTGATGACCGCGACCGCGGTCTCGGATCCGAAGATCTTGGCGTGCAAAGCCATTTCGAGTGCGCTCGGATGTTGTGACATCACTGCGTCGAGCGCGCGCCACGACAGCAGTCGAACCGCTTCGATCTTGCCTTTCGCGTCGGTGAGCACGTCGGCGACCGCTTGATGGTCGATGATCGGCACCGGCCCGCCCCTCTTCTCCGACGTGGCGAACGCAAATGCCGCAGCGAAGGCCTGGCGCATGGCGGCGACGGAGAACGTTCCGATCGATGCACCGCTCGCCAAGAATGCGTTGCGAGTCAGTTGCACTCCCTGCCCTTCCTTCCCGATCAGGTTGGAGTTCGGGACGCGGACGTTGTCGAATCTGACGCGTGAGGTCAGGCACCCCTTGAGGCCGGGTAGGTCGTACACCTCTTCCACCGAGAAACCGGTCGCGAGCTGTTCGCGCTCGACGACGATGATCGAGACGCCACCGGGAGTCCGACACACGACCGTCATGATGTCGGGTCCCGATCCGTCCCACCCTCCCAGATGTGACGCCCAGACCTTCTCGCCGTCGAGAACCCAGTGATCGCCGTCGAGAATTGCGGTTGTCCGGGTCCCTTCGGCAGGCGGCGGCGCGTCGAAATTGGCACTGCCACCGGGTTCGCTGTACGCCATGGCAGCCACCGGGCTGCCGGCGTCGACCAGGAACGGCGCGACGAAACGGGCGATCTGCTCCGGGGTCCCGGCCTCGTACACCGGAGCCAGAGCTATCAGGGGACCCGCCAGACTGATCGTGAAATCTGGACTGGCAGAGGCGAATTCTTCGACGAACAGCGCTGCGTCCACACCGCTCGAGGCGAGTCCACCGAACGGAATCGGAATCAAGCCTTTCAGAAATCCCGCTTCCACCGCTTTCTCGAATACCGGTCGGGCCAACAGAGCGCGTTCGAGTGGGTCCGGCGTGGATCGCACCTGTGCGGACAGGTCGTGGAGATAGGTGTCGGCGAACTGACGCGCGCCCTTCTTCAGTGCTTCCTGCTGGTCGCTGAGATCGAAACTGATGGGCATGGGGCGTCCTCTTCCAGTCGGCGAGTTGCAGACTCCCATTTCACCGCCGGAGCACTCCGATGGTCTTGCTGCGCAGCGCAAGACTCTGTGCTGTGTGCGCAACGTCCCCGGGTCCTCACGCCGAGCAGCGCGCCTGTGCCCGATAGTCGCGTGCAGACATCGAGTACTGCTGTCGGAAGGCCCTACTGAACGAGCTCGCATCGACCATGCCGTGGCGAATCGCAATGCGCGAGATACCGGCCGCGTTGTTCGGGTCTCTCAGCACAACGGCGATTGCAGCCAGTCGGTGCTCACGCAACACCGTGGCAAACGACGCTCCCTTGGAAAAGGCGTAATGGACGGTCCGCGGCGACACCGACAACGCGCGCGCGACAACCGAAACGGACAACTCGGGGTCACCCAGATGCGTGCGGATGTATTCGGTCGCCGCCGCTGTGATCGCGCTCGACGAGTCTGCGGCAGTCCCCCACGTTTCACCGAGAACTGCCGCAACGGTGGCATAGAAAGCGCGCTCGAGATGTATGCCTGACGACGTCGACTCGTCCGGGGCGAGCTCCCACAGAGCTTTCATTATCGACGTCAGTGCCAGGCCGGTACCCGCACACGTATCCAGCGGACGTCCGATCGTCGGTGCCTGCGGTAGGCCCGACTGCGCCAGGCAGCTGCGCGGGACCTGGTAGGACATGACGCGCCAGGGACCCTCGTAGTCGAACCAGTACGGACGAGTGGTGTCCACAACGGTGAATTGACCGGGCACGACATTGACGGCACCTGCAGATTCCGTGCGAACCCGACAGGTACCGGCCAATTGGACATTCACGAAGTAGACACCCTCACCGGTGTGCGCTACTTCCTTCTCTCCGTGCGCGATGCGTTGCCCTACGGACTCGAGCACGGCGCGATTGGTCGACCCGAGTGGCCTCAATTCGACGCGGGCATCGAAACCGCCGTCGACGATCGACTCGGTCTCGGGTGTGAGCGGAGTGAACTCACGGCAGATCACCTCCCGCCACACCTCGAATCGATCGCTTCGACGGTGGGTGGACAAATCGTGCACGACCATGTCGACTCCGCTCGAATACCGATGACCTCCGCACGAGGCATGCACCATCCATGGTGACGTCACTGCACTTCGGTGACGTCACCTCCACGTTTCGCGGGTGCAACAAGCCTGTCCGGTCCCCTAGCTTCCCAGGATCAGATCCGAGGCCCTCTCTCCCACCATGATGGATGGCGCGTTGGTGTTGCCCGACGGCACCGTGGGCATGATCGACGCGTCCGCGACCCGTAGCCCCTCGACACCGCGGACCCGAAGGTCTGCTCCGACAACGGCATCGACGTCCGACTCGGCTCCCATCTTGCAGGTGCCGACCTGGTGGTGGTACGTACCGGCGGTCTGTCGGACGTAGGCCCGTAGGTCGTCGCGGGTGCGCGCGCTCGGTCCAGGGACCACCTCGGCCTTGCGCCACGGCGCGAACGCGTCGGAGGCACCGATCTCGCGGCAGATCTCGACCGCGTCGACCATGGCCTCCAGGTCGTACGGATCGGCCAGGATGTTCGGATCCGCCAGTGGCAGTTCGCTGGGGTCCGAGGACGCCAACCGCAGAGTCCCCCGCGAGCGGGGAGCGACGATGCCGGGTGCAATGGTGTATCCGTACTCGGGCACCGGATATCCGTCGGCGGGGTACGGAATGTGCATGAACAGGGGCTGCAGATCCGGTGCAGCGCCTGCCCATCCGGTACTGCGGGCATACAACTGCGCTTCGAGCAGGTTGTTGGTGCCGGCGGCGAGCGGCTCGAGTGACTCGTAGATGTTGCTCAGCAACAAATGGTCGTGCAGGTTCTCGCCGACGCCCGGCAGGTCGACGACCGTGTCGATTCCGAGTGCTGCGAGGTGCGCTGTTGGCCCGATTCCACTGAGCAGCAATGCCTTCGGAGAGCCCAGTGCGCCACCACACAGGATCACCTCGTGGTCGGCGAACGCACGCTGCGGCTCGGTATCGCCGCGGCTGAACTCGATTCCCACAGCTCGACCGTTCTCGAGCACCACCTTGTGCACGAGCGCCCCGGTGGTGACGGTCAGATCGGGATTGTTCAGCACCGGGCCGACGAAACTCTTCCACGCGCTCATCCGCTCGCCGTCGCGGGTGGTGGTGTGGTTGTAGCCGGCACCCACCATCTCGTCGGCGTTGAAGTCGTCGATCAGCTTGTGGCCGTGTTCGACTGCCGCGTCGACGAAGGCAGCCGCCAGCGGATGCGGGGTACCCATGATGGACACCGGCAGTGGCCCGTCGCCGCCGTGGAACTCGTTGGCACCGAGCTCGTGCGACTCCGAACGCTTGAACAGAGGCAGCACGCTCTCCCAGGCCCACCCGGCGTCACCGGTGATGGACGCCCACCCGTCGTAGTCGCTGGAATGCCCTCGCACGTAGATCATTCCGTTGAGGGACGAGCTGCCGCCGAGTACGCGTCCGCGCGGCCAGAAGATACGCCGATCGTTGGCGTGCTTCTGCGGGGTGGTGAACAGTCCCCAGTCCTGCGAGCCGCCCAACAGCGTCGGCCAGCCCTGCGGGGAGTGAATCGCCGGGTCGGTGTCCACGGGACCGGCCTCGATCACGTGCACGGTGTGTCCTGCGTCGAGAAGCCTCCTGGCGAGGACGCTTCCTGCTGATCCTGCTCCCACTACGATGTAATCCGTCGACATGCGCTACTTCTTTCTGTTGTGACCGTCGACACAACAGTGGCCGAGTCCGCGAACACATACTTGTGACTGCGCGCACACATTGTGGGTCAGATGCGCACCACCATGAGCAAGCTGGGTCAGAAGGCCATCGGTGCCATTCCCAGGATCATCAGTGCGGAACCAGCGGTCACTCGCAGTCCAGGCGGGTTCGTGCGCAGCAAATGGATCGTCACGGCCATCCACCCCACCAGGAGCAGCGCGGCGATGATCCTCGGATCGGCCTCGACGCCGTGCCGGTGCCGCGTCGTCGCCTGCGATTCCGCGTGGGAGTGCATGGGCGGCAGCATCATCAGCAGCACGGCCATGCAAGTCAGGTCCACCGCGCATGGAATCGATCGGGTTCTGTTCGGCCGGTCCGCGGTGACGTGTACGGCAGCCGCAACTAGAGCGAGTATCGATATCAGCGCCATGGATGGGTCGGTACCGAAGGCCACCATGGCTGCCATGACGGTGCCCATGCACAGGTGAGCCCACCGCACCCGCCCCGTGTGCTTGCCACGTCCGAGCAGCGGGAGAACAGCACCCACTGCACCGAGCGCCATCAGCACCGTCATGACCATCGGTGTCAGACCTCCGTCGTCTCGAGAGTTCGACTCCGAGTCGCTCGTGCCGTCACTGTTCCTCCCACGAAGAATGCCACGACGACGATCAACAGAAGGGCAGCGAGCACTCCCGAACCACCGATCAGCAGCGTGAAATTGTCCAGCACGAGACTCAGAATCGCCACCAATCCCAGGGTTCCGAGTGCCGGGGCGACGACGGTGTGCCAGGTGCGTCTATCCACGGTCGATCGACGGAAGAACGCGATGATCGCGCCGCCCGTGAGGATCATCAGAACCAGGATGCTCACGGTGGCCAGTCCGGACATCCAGGTGAACAGTTCCAGCACCGGATCTGCGCCTGCTGCCGCGAAGAGCATGAGAACCACTCCTGCCGAGGCGGTCTGGAACAGTGATCCCATGTGCGGGGACCCGTGCCGAGAGTGAGTGCGTGCCAACATCGACGGGGCGACGCCCTTTCGGGCCAGTGCGAATACGTATCGTCCGATTGCGTTGTGGAACGCGAGCAGGGCGGCGAAGAGACTGGTGACCAACATGATTTCCATGATGTCCGCCGACATCGGGCCCAGGTACTGCGCGGCAGCGGCGAAGGTCAATCCCGCCGTGTCGTCGGCAGCGGCCTGCGCGACGGATGCACTGCCGAAAGCGAGAACGACGGCCCAACTCGACACCGCGTACACCAGTCCGATGGTCACAACAGCGGCGTAGGTCGCGATCGGAACGGTCCGCGTGGGGTTACGCGCCTCCTCGCCGTAGATCGCGGTGGCCTCGAACCCGATGAAGGACGCGATGGCGAACATCAGGGCGATTCCAGGTGATCCGCTGAAGAAGGCCGAGGGCGTGAACGATTCGACGTCGATACCGGCGGCACCGCCTTGGACGAACACCGCGATCGACAGGATCACGATGATGCCGATCTCCAGCACCAGCAGGACCCCGAGCACCTTGGCACCGAGATCGATGCTGCGGTAGCCGAGCAGCGCCACGATCGCGACGAGACCGAGCGCCCACAACCACCACGGCAGGTCGGGTCCGCCGTACTTCACGACCAGGCTGTCGACGGTCGATGCAGCAAGGCCGTAGATGCCCGCTTGAATGGCGGTGTACGTCAGCAGCGCCAGACCCGCAGCGCCGAGGCCCATGGTTCTCCCGAGCCCCTTCTCCACGTAGGCGTAGAACGCACCGGTGTCCACCATGTGACGGCTCATGGCCGCGTAGCCGACGCTGAAGATCAGCAGGACGATCGCCGCGACGATGTAGGCGAGCGGAGCACCTGCTCCGTTGCCTGTCGCGATCATGACCGGCAGGGCCCCACCGATGGCGGTCAGCGGCGCTGCAGCGGCGATGACCAGGAATACGATCCCGACGACGCCGATGGAACCGCGTAGCGCACCGGCCGTCGAATTCGATTGGCTATCAGACACTCTGCTCACCGCCCGCGCAGCTCGAGACGGCACAGTGCGCAGAGGTCGTTCTCGGCACATCGAGGGTGGGGTTGCGATCGAAGAATCCTGCAGGCTTCAGTTTGAAGCCGGTGTAGTCCACCGGCATGATCGGCCAGTCCTCCGGCCTCGGGAAGTGCGTGAGCCCGAACGTGTGCCACAGCACGATGTCCTCGTCGATGAGGCTACGGTCTGCTCGCACGAACTCGGGCAGACCGGCTCCACCGTGGTGCTGATTGACGAAATCGCCTGCGGCATAACGTTCGCTCCGGTCGAACTGCGTCACCCACAGATGCTTGGTGGCGAACGTGGCCCGTCGCGCAATCGACGAGTTGTCATCGGCCAGCAGCAGCGGCTGACCCTCGGGGTGCAGCGTGTATCCGACGGGCTTTCCGAGCCGGCTCAGCGAGGTCGGATTGTGGACATGCCAGACGCGGCCCACCGTGCCGTCGGCGATGCGTTGTGCCTCGGATTCCGTGGCCAGTGGGGTGTGTTGCAAAGCAAAGGCGTTGCCGTGCAGGTTGTCCGGTCCCATCGGCACTCGGCGAGTCTCGATCTCCTCGACGGAGTTGCCGATACCGTCGACCATCATGTCGAGTCGCGCACTGAACAGGTGCTGATGGCACGGCGCTCCGAGTCCAGGGGCGATCTGCGTCGCGTACGGGTAGTCACCACCGGGATGCCCCGACGTGAACACGATTCCCGTTGCCTTGACCTCGAATTCGATGGTGCCGTCGAGGTAGAGATACCAGAAGAACCCGTAGTCGTAGTTGCCGATGGTGGTGAAGAAGGAGATCACGAGTCGGCGCTGACGACGGGTCTCGTGCGAGCCCGACCACAGATCGGTGTGCTTCCACAGCACCCCGAAATCCTCTTCGTGCATGCACACGGCGTTGGTCAGCGTTTTCGGATTGCCGAATTCGTCGGCGATCACGGCGTCGAAGTACGTGATGTCGCCGACGCAGTCGCAGCCGAGTTCGAGTGAGTTCGCGTACCGTCCCACCAGGTACTCACCGGTATCGAAGTAGTTCTGCCAGGACCGAACGGGCGATGGATCGCCATAGGGGACAACCATTTCGGCGATCGAAGCGCGGTGGACGATCGGCCGGACGGTACCGGCGTCCTCGAACCCGATCTGGTGCAGTACCAGACCTTCTCGCACATCGAAGCCGACTCGGAAGGACCACTTCTCCCAGTCGACGCGATTGCCCCGCACCGTGAAGCTCGGACCGTCGGGCTGGGTGATCTCGATGGGCTTCTGCGTGCTGCGCAACGGGCCGGTGACGGACAGATCGTCGAAGTTGCCCGACTCCTCCGGGATGGGAACCACACCCAGGTCGACAACCTTGTCCACCGTCCGATTCATCACGTCCACGAAGGCGACCAGTCCGTCGATGGGATGCGCCCACGCGTGATCGGCGGGGTAATCCTGCCGAAAAGCCAAGCCGCGCAGTATGCGTCGACCATGCTCGCCCGGGTAGTCGAATACGCCTGCCGACAGGGGAGCCACTCGAACGTCGGCTACGTCCAGTCCGCGCGCGGCCAGTGCGGCAAGCCAGTCCGGGTCGGTGGAGAGCACACTCTCGACGAGCTCGAATTCCTCGTCGAGCACCGGCATCTGGCCGTCACGGATCGCGTCGAGCCGGGTGGAGCCGATCACCTGGTGCTCGTCGAGGGACACGAGAAGGTCGACGGCGTCGGGTGTCGAAATGTCGTGCAACAGCACCCGGAAGGTGCGTCGGGTGGTCGGTTCCGCGACATACAGCTCGGCCTTGTCCGGTTCGTCCAGTCCGACGTAGACGAACCGGGTTGCGGCAGTGACGAATCCAGCGGCGTCGACGATGCCTCGAACCTGTGCGATCTCGTCTTCGGTGGGTAACGACAAGGTGTGGTCGATTGCGTGGGGCGTAAGGGTTGGCATGAGTCATCCTCGAGGTCGGGTGTTGGTTCTACATACGTTGAATAAAGAAGACATGCGAGAGAACACGAGTCGTCCGCCCGCAGGGTGGCTACAGCTGAGCTATGAACCGGTCGAGCATCTCGAACTGCCGCTCGGCAGTGGTGTCGTCGGGGGTGAGCACGCCGAGAATCTGCATGCCCATCATCATGTTGAGCAACGTTTCGACGGCGAGATCGACGTCGAAGTCGCCGGCGTCACCTTCCTCGCGAGCCTGCTCGAGAAACTCCGCCATCCGCGCCCGCCACGAGACCAGGGATCGACGGTTGGTGTCGTCCATGTGCTCGTCGTACATCGCGCGCTGCCACAACGAGACTGCAATTCTCGCCTCGAGCAGAGTCTCGTCGGTCGTCGGCATCACTTCTCGACAGAAGATGCGGAGGGCATCGAATCCCGTTGCATCGCCGAGCGCTTCGTCGATGCGGCGGTTCGTTGCCTCGAAGACGTGCTCGAATGCGGTGCGAAGTATCTCGTCCTTGCCCGCGAAGTAGTGGCTCAGCGCACCGTTCGTGTATCCCGCCTCGGTCGCGATGTCCCGCATGTTCGCGGCATCGATCCCCTTGGCAGCGATCAAACGCCAGGTTGCCGCGGTGATCGCGCGGCGGCGTTCGTCGTGATCCACGAGCTTCGGCACAGCCCTACGGTAGCGGCTCCCTGCTCGGACCTAGGGTTCGGGCATCGTCATCATCGCCTTCCGATCCGTTCGGACGTTGTTTCTACGCCCGTTGAACTAAATCTTGCGACCTGCTCGTTACGAATCGCGCCTCCGTCGGTAAACACCGCGTTACCCCAGGTGAGCGGAACCTCGTAGCAGGGGTCGAAGTTCCGCTCACCGGGGTCGTTCCGCAGGCTCCACTCCCGCTCATCTGGGGTCGTTCCGCAGGCTCCACTCCCGCTCACCTGCGTGAGCTCTACAGAACGATCGTGACGACTTTCTCCTCGGTGTTGGCCTCGATACCGGCCCACCCGAGTTCACGGCCCGTGCCACTGGATTTCATGCCACCCCAGGGGAGCGCGGGATCGATTGCCGCCCAACCATTCACCCACACCGCACCGGAACGAACCTGCGCGGCCAGCGTGTGCGCCCTCGACACGTCGCGGGTCCAGATCGAGGCGGCCAGCCCGTACACCGTGCCGTTGGCGATGGCGATGGCCTCGTCGGCGGTGTCGAACGGAATCACCGTTCCGACGGGCCCGAAGATCTCCTCCTGCGCGATCTTCATGTTGTTGTCGGCGTCGGCGAAGATCGTCGGCTCGACGAAATACCCTGCGCCGTCGGGCCGCCCGCCACCCGCCGCCACCCGTGCTCCGCCGTCGCGTCCGGCCTGGATGTACCCGAGGACACTGTCGCGTTGGGTGGCATTGACCAGTGCGCCCATCGTCGTCGACGGATCGAACGGATCACCCAGGACTTGAGCCGACGCCGCAGCGGCCAAACCATCCACCACCTGCGAGTACAGCGAGCGATGCACGAGCACTCGGGTTCCGGCAGCACACACCTGGCCCTGGTTGAAGAACAGTCCCATCGCGGTTCCGTTGATCGCCGCCTCGAGATCCGCGTCCTCGAGAATGATCTGCGGGGACTTTCCACCGAGTTCGAGCGTGGTCCGCTTGAACGTATCGGCAGCCTTCTTGGCGATGAGCTTGCCGACGCGAGGACTGCCGGTGAAGCTGATCTTGTCGACGTCCGGATGCCCGACCAAAGCGTCTCCGGTCACTTCACCCAGTCCTGGAACGACATTGACCACTCCGGCAGGTACGCCCGCCTCGTCGATCAGACGAGCCAGATGCAGGATGGACAGTGGCGCGTCCTCCGGCGGCTTGACGACCACGGTGTTTCCGGCGGCCAGAGCGGGCGCGAGCTTCCACGCGGCGATCATCAGCGGGGTGTTCCAGGGAACGATCATGCCGATGACGCCCACCGGCTCACGGACGGTGTACGAGTGCGTCGGCTGCCCGAAGTATCCCGCAGTGGGGATGGAACTTCCGGTGATCTTGTCGGCCCAGCCGGCAAAATGCCGGAACGTGGCTGCAGCATTGGGAATGTCGAGCATGGCCGGTTGGCCCACGGGCTTGCCCACATCGAGAGCCTCTAGCCGCGCCAGCAGGTCCCCGTCACGTTCGATGAGATCGGCAATCCGATTGAGCAGCTTCCCGCGCACTGCTCCGGGAGTCGCGCCCCACTCGCCACCGAGCTGGGCACGGGCGGCACGCACCGCTGCATCGACATCCGACGCGGTGGCCGCCGCAACCTCGGCCAGTGTCTGTTCCGTCGTGGGGTTGATGTCGGTGAACGTGCCTCCGTCGGAAGCGCCGTGCCACTGCCCCGCGATGTAGAGCTCGGTGGCGGTGTCGGTCGGCAACGTCGGTGCGGCCGATTCCTGGACTGCAGTCATGTTTGTTGGCTCCTTCTCGGGTGCCGATAGCGGCACCTGTGGCGTGTCCGGTCCAGACTGCGCCCGGACAGGCGAGAAGGTCTTGTGTGATCGCGCACACATTGTGCGGCAGATGCGCACCGTCCTCAGCCCCGAGCCAGCGGGCCGGGATGACGAATATGTGTCGACACACCGGGCCCCGGTTACCGCCGTGTTTCGCCGCCCTGGCGTGCGACGGAGAGTCAATTATTCCGACACATCGAGGCCATCCATCGGCCTCTCAGCAGGCAAAACTGGTGCCCTCCCACACGAAAGGCCCGCAATGACACACCACCAGTTTCGCGCCGCAGCAGTCCAGGCCGCGCCGGTATTTCTCGATCTCGACGCGTCGATCGACAAGGCCATCGGCCTGATCGAGGACGCGTCCCGCGCCGGAGCCGAGCTCATCGCGTTTCCCGAGACCTACCTGCCCGGCTATCCCTGGTACATCTGGCTCGACGCACCGGCATGGGGTTTTCAGTTCACGCAGCGCTACTTCGACAACTCACTGGAGTACGGAACACCCCAGGCAGCTCGAATTGCGCAGGCCGCCAAGGACAATCACATCATGGTCGTGATGGGCCTGAGCGAGCGATACAAGGCCAGTCTCTACATCGCCCAGTGGATCATCGACGCCGAGGGCAAGACCGTCGCGATGCGCCGCAAGCTCAAGCCGACGCACGTCGAACGCACCGTGTACGGCGAAGGTGACGGCTCCGACCTGTCGGTATACGACACCGACCTCGGACGCGTCGGCGCACTGTGCTGCTGGGAGCACCTGCAACCGTTGTCGAAGTACGCGATGTACGCCCAGAACGAGCAGGTGCACATCGGAGCCTGGCCCAGCTTCTCGCTCTACACCGGCGCGGCCTACGCCCTCGGGCCCGAGGTCAACACCGCTGCCAGCCGCATCTACGCCGTCGAAGGCGGCTGCTTCGTCATCAGCCCCTGCGCGACCGTCTCCCCCGAGATGATCGACATCATGTGCACCGATGACGCCAAGCGCGCGATGCTCACCGCAGGCGGCGGTCATGCCCGCATCTTCGCGCCCGACGGCCAACTGATGCACGAGCCACTCGCACCCGACGCCGAAGGCATCGTCTACGCCGATATCGACACCAGCCTCATTTCGATCGCCAAGGCGGCCGCCGACCCGGCCGGCCACTATTCGCGTCCGGACGTGACGAGACTGTGGCTCGACAAGACTCCCGGCGACCGCGTCGTGTCGGGTGCGCAGCCTGTCGCGAACGCGCGGTACGACTTCACCGAGGACGTCGCCGCCGAGGTACGTCTCGAGATCACCGAACAGCTCGCTCGCGACGAGGACGCAGCCCGTGTCTGAACTCGAATCCGCGATCCCCGACCATCTCGTCGTTCCACGGTCGTGTCCGCGTCGAACACCCGAGGGCTACCAGCCGCCCTTTCCGTCGTACGTCGCGCGCTTTCCGGTATCCACCGAGCGAGTAGTGATGGGCTACTTCGGAATACAGGGCCTGCCCGACGCCTCCCCGTGGGGTGACGAGGGTCCTTCCCGAACGGACCGGGCGCGCTATACCGACGAGGAGGGTATCGACACGACGGTGTTCATCGGCTACTGGGACGACGTCGCAGTGTTCGATCGCTGGTTCGACTCCGTCGGTCGGCACTGGACGAGCGTCAGAGGCCGCTTCGTCGAAATCATCAGACCGACCGTCGACCGCTACGAGACGCTCTTCTCCTCCACCGGCCGCATGGAAGGTGTTGCCACTCTGACGGATTCACTCAGTGGAACCATCGAAGAGCATGCCTACTGGGGTGGGGTACGGGATCGAATCCCGTTGTCGCAGAGCGACTCGCTTGCTCCCGGCGGGGAGCCTCAGGTCGTACGCGACGGCGACAGAGTCACAATTGTGCCGCAGGAGAACCTCTGCCTCATCCGATCCGGGCAGGATTGGGCCGATACGGCCGGATCCGAACGAGAGATGTACCTGCGGGACGTCGAACCGGTGTTGCGGGCCGGCATGGACTTTCTCCGCGACGACGGACTGGCCATCGGCTGCTTCGCCAACCGGTACATGACCGTCGTGACCGACGACGGCACCGATACCGACAAATCGTTCGGGATGAGTTGGTGGCGCAGTCTGCGCGACCTCGAAGCGTGGGCCGAGTCGCATCCGACGCACGTGGCGATCTTCGGTGCTGCCCTGAAGTATCTGTCGACGATGGGGCCCGCGGCGTCGCTGAGGCTCTATCACGAGGTCACCGTGGCAGCGGCGGACGAGCAGTACTTCGAGTACTTCGGCTGCCACGACCGCACGGGTCTGCTGCGTACCGCTGCGGAGCGTTCTACTCTGTGACGAGACGGGAGGTACCTGACATGGCCGATCCGCTGCGCACCGACTCCGTCGACCTGGCCGACAGCGTCGATTTCTGGACCGCTGCGGTGAGTCGGACGTACGTCGATCTCGAGTGCACGATTCCCGAGAACGCGTCGGCCATCACCGGGCATATCGAGTCCACCGGACTTGCGACTCTCGGGTTGTCGCGAGTGTCGGCGACAGCTCAGAGCGTGCTGCGAACGCCTGCAGGTATCTCCCGAACCAGTGACGACTACTTCCTGGTCAGTGTCCAGACGTCGGGGACCGGGTTCGTCGTCCAGGACGACCGAACTGCGGTCCTGCAACCGGGAGACTTCGCGCTCTACGACACCACCCGGCCGTACAGTCTTCGTTTCGACGACCCGTTTTCCCAGTACGTCCTGATGCTCCCCGGAGCGACGCTGAGGACGCTCGTCCGGGATACGGGTTCGTTGACCGCGCGGGCGGTGTCGGGACGACACGGAGCAGGGAAACTGCTCGTCAGCATGATCTCGTCGATCATGGACGACGCCGACATGAGTACCGCCTCGGCCGAGGCCGTGTCGCAGAGCGTCGAGTACATCCTGGTCGCAGGCCTGGTCGGACTCACCGGGGTCGAGAAGCCGGCACCGTATGCGGCCTCCGAGAGACTCGGTGAGATCAAACGTGCGATGACCGCGCGGCTGCGGGATCCTGACCTCACCGTGACAGAAGTGGCTGCGTCCCTGCACTTGTCGCTGAGTACGGTGCATCGAGCGTTCGCCGGTGAGCCCTGTACCGCGAGCGAGTGGATCTGGATGCAGCGACTCGACGGCGTCAAACGCGCTCTGTGCGAACCCCAGAATTCCCGCACGACCATCGGAGCCCTGGCGGCGTCCTGGGGATTCACCGACCCGGCCCACTTCAGCCGCGCCTTCCGGGCCCGCTTCGGCTGCACTCCCAAGGACTTTCGCGATACCAACCGCGGGTGAGCTCAGATCCCGAGTGATCCCGCCAGCGTAGGCCAGCTCTTGGGCAGTTGCTCCACCCAGTAGGGCCACGAGTGGGTTCCGGTCTCGGTGAAGTCGAACGTGGCGGGGATGTTCAACTGGCCGAGTCGATCCGCAAGTCGATGGGTGCAGTAGTTCGCGCCCACCTCGATGAGACCACCGACCACCACCACGTCGAGTGCCGACGCGCTGTCGAAGCTCTCGTGCGGCCCTGGCGCTCCCGTTCCCACCGACACGTACACGTCGGTGCCGCGCAGACTTTCGGCGTTGACCACCGAATCATGTTGTGCCCAGGCGGGATCGAGCGGGCCACCCCACATGTTGTCGGCGTTTCCGCCGAATGCTCCGACGATCGCGCGGATACTCGCCTGCCCCATGGGCTCCGAGGAGGCGAAACAACCGCTGTACGACGCCACCCCGGAGTAGACATCCGGGTTACGTGCAGCCAGCATCATGGCCGACTGCGCGCCCATCGACAGTCCGGCGATCGCGTTGCGTCCGTTGCCGTCCACGGCTGCGTCGATCAGCGGCGGCAGCTCCTGGGTCAGGAACGTCTCCCACTGGTATCGACCCAGCTTCGGGTCGTCGCGCTGCCAGTCGGTGTAGAAGCTGCCGGGGCCGGCCAGAGGCAGCACGACGTTGACGTTCTTGTCGGCGAAGAATTCGGCCGCTCCGCCCTTGCGGAGCCACATGCTGTTGTCAGGGTCCTCTTCGCCGATACCGCTGAGCATGTACAGCGTCGGCCGGGATCCGGTCTTCACTGCCGGAGTGAGCACCTGGACCTCGACGACGGCCCCCATCGCGGGCGATTCCACGCTCAGAGTTCGTAGGGTGTCGGACGCGATCGATGTGTCGACGATCCGAGCCACAGGCTCGACGGGATCGGCCGTCGCGACGCCGACCGAGGACACGGACAGCATTGCGGCGACGACGAACGGGGTGAAGATGCGTCGACGACGCATGGCGATCCTCTCGGGATTTGTCACAGGGCGGGATTTGTCACAAAGAAATGGCGAAGTGCATGGAGCATTGCACAGCAACCGACCGGATGAAACGCCGAACGAGAACTCATTCGATTCGGACCGACCGGGACTCTGACAACACATCACCGCACGAGCATTCGCCCCTTTTCGCAACATCTTTCGGGCATCGAGTTCTCAGTTTGGATATCAAGTCGTCCACTAATGGTTAGTGCACTAAGTATTTCTGGTAGCCTCGACGGCGTGACGACCACCGAAGATCCACTCGCGCTCGATCGCCAGGTCTGCTTTGCGCTCGCCGTCGCCAACCGTGCCGTGCTGTCGGTGTATCGGCCACTGCTCGAGCCGATGGGACTGACGCATCCGCAGTATCTGGTGATGCTGGCGTTGTGGGGCGAGTCGCCGATGTCGGTCAAAGCCATCGGATCGGCACTGCAGCTCGACTCGCCCACCCTCTCGCCGCTTCTCAAGCGTCTGGAGTCGATGGGGTTGCTCACCCGTAATCGAAGCGCCGAGGACGAGCGCGTTCTGCTCGTCGCGCTCACTCCGGCCGGGGCCGCGCTCCGCAAGAAGGCCGAGAAGATCCCACCCGCCGTCGTGGCGAAGCTCGGCGCGTCACTCGCCGAGCTCGACGAACTGCGACGCGTCCTCACCCGCGTCAACGACGCGGCCATCGCAGCAGGAGCACTGTCGTGAACACTCGCCCGACCCGCACCCGTCCCCGCTTCGGCCAATGGCTGGGCTACGCCGTCCTCGGCCGCAAACTCCCCGATTCCATGCAGGACTGGGTTCGACACGATCTCGTCGGGCCGGGAGCAACGCCGCGTCACATCCTGCGGTCGATGATTCCGTTCCTACCGATCTTCATCGGATTCTTCGTCCTCTTCCCAGGAGCGATCTGGCTGCGCGCCTCGATGGTGCTGCTCAGCCTGCTGCTCGCGCTGTTCTACACGGCGGCGTACATGGACCAGAACCGCGCCCGACGCCTCGAGATCCACGGGCTACCGGCAGACCTGAAGAGCGAGAAGAAAACGGCCGAACTCGAACGGGAACGCGAGAACTACCGCCGCAATCACTGACCTTCGCGGCCGAGCCCAGCGGTGAAGTCGTCGGCGATCATGGTTGCCAGGTCGCGAGTTTTGCGGTTCGAGTTCTGCGACAGTTCGGTCAGTTGCGCGAAGGCCGCATCGGCGTCGATGCGGTACACCGACATCAGGATTCCGACGGCACGGCCGATGGCCGCACGGGTGTCGAGGGCACTGCGCAGTGTCGCGGCCTGGTTGTCGCTTTCTTCGAGCAACTGCTCGCGCATGCGGGACAGTTCGAGGTGCACTCGAACGCGGGCCACCAGCTCGCGGTCGTGGAACGGTTTGACGATGTAGTCCTCGGCACCGCGCCCGAGGCCGTCGAGCACGAAGTCGGTTCCCGCTCGGGCGGTCAGCAGGATCACCGGCACCCGCTGCAGGTCGTCGTCGCTGCGGATCTCGTCCACCAGTTCCAGACCGCTGCGACCGGGAAGCATCACATCGGACAGTACGAGCCCCGGCTTCGTCGATCGGGCGCTGTCGAGTGCGGTCTCGATGTCGCCCGCGGTCGTGACGGACCAGCCCTCGGCGATCAGTAGGCGCACGAGATAGTTGCGCAAGTCGACGTTGTCTTCGACGAGCAGGATGTCCGCTCGGTCGGCGGTCACCGTCGTCGAGTCGTTCGAGGCGAAGATCGCCGACACCGAATCGGCAGCGGCTGCGGGCCGCTCGACGGCTGCGGCGGCCTCCACCGGTAGGCGCGGCACCACAACGGTGAAGACACTGCCGCGGCCCACCTCGCTGTCGACGTCGATACGCCCGCCGAGGGCGGTGAGAAGGTCCGATACGAGGGCCAGCCCGATGCCGGAGCCTTCGATACTGTGTGCGCCGGATCGTTCGACGCGGTGGAACCGCTCGAAGATGCGCGGCAGATCGTCGGCGGGGATGCCGAGCCCGGTATCGGCCACGACGAGGCGAACGGTGTCGGTGTCGCCCCTCAGTCGTACGGAGATCCGACCGGACGGGGTGTACTTCACGGCGTTCGCGACAAGATTGAACACGATCTTCGACCACATCTCGCAGTCGATCAGGACGACCACGTCCTCCCCTGCGTCGGAGACGAGCTCGAGTCCTCGATCCGAGGCGACCGACGCGAACATGGACACGCAATCGCGCGTCACCGCGGCGAGGTCGGTCGGCTCGGGATGCGCGACGAGTTGACCGGCATCCGCGCTGACCACGTCCAACAGATCGTCGACGAGCCTGCGCAGTCGCATCGACGCACGGTGAACGACATCGAGGGACTCTCGGTCGGACTCCGTCAGCGTCGACGCCACACTCCCCCGTACCGCATCCAGCGGACCGGTGAGCAAGGTCAAGGGAGTGCGGAACTCGTGTCCGACGTTCTCGAGCAGACGCGTCTTCGCTTCGTCGGCCTCCGCCAGTGCCGCAACGCGTCGTCTCTCCATCTCGAAGGCGTGCGAGGCGGTCAGTGCGGTCGACACTCGCTCGGCCACCGCGACGAGGAAGGACTCGACGGAGTCGTCCTGAGCGAGGTATTCGTCGACTCCGATCAGCAGGGCTCCGACGGGCCGAACCGATCCTGCCAGGGCCAACGGAACGACCACAGCGCTCGCGACGGCCCCGTCGACGTCGACGGTCGAACGGATCAGCCGTCCGTCCGAGACGTCGACGACGTGTGCGAGGTCCCAGGTTGCGGCTTCGCATCCGACCGCACCCGACGTCGCGATGTGGTCGAGTTCTCCGTCGTCGGACAACCCGCGGCGCAGGTAGGCCGCCACGAGGGGGAACTCACGTGCCTCGTTGCCCAATGCCTCGACGGCGCGCCGGCAGATCCCCACGGGACCGCCGATGTCGTCACCGGTCAGCGACCCCAGGGCGAGCAACGCACGCATCCGGCGTTCGCCGATCACCTGCATGGTCACCTCGGTCGTCGCGACGAACACGCCGAGTACCGTACGGCCCGCTCCGAAGATCGGGCTGTACGAGAAAGTCCAGTACGTCTCCTCGGGGTAGCCGTGACGATTCATCAGGAACATCTGCCGAACACCGTGAACCGGCTTCCGGTCATCGATCACCTGCGTGCACAATCCGCCGACGTAGTCCCACATTTCGGACCAACAGTCACTGGCTCGCTGACCCGCAGCGTCCGGGAACTTCGCCCCGAGGAAATCGGTGTACGTGTGGTTGAAGATCTGCACCAGCTGCGGACCCCACCAGATCAGCATCGGGATCGTCGACGGCATGACGGTTCGTACGGCCGTCACCAACTCCTGCGGCCAGCTCTCCACCGGTCCCAGATCGGTCGCCGTCCAATCCAGCTCACGAAACCGCGCGTCGGTGGCGTTGTCACCCGGAAACAGCTCCTCCAGCTGGGCGGGACTGCCTTCGGGTTGTGGGGAATTCATCGCCTCGTCCTTCGTAACCTGCGTTCCGCTGGAACCTGGCGGGCGCAATCTCGGCATCGATAATAGCCGAACGACCGGTATGCAGGCGTTTCGCTCACCCGCCGCGGGGGTACTGGGCCGAGCATGCCCTCCTCATCAAGTCTCCCGTACCCCTTGGGCGTCTCGCGTCTGTCGAACGACGGTGCCAACCTTGCCGTCTACTCCGAAACAGCGGACTCGGTGTCCGTGGTCGTCCTGAACGACGACGGAACAGAGCGCAGTACAACGCCTTTGACGCAGCTCACCGGCCACGTCTTCCACGATCTGGTTCCCGACGTCACGCCGGGTGCCCGCTACGGACTGCGCGTCGACGGCCCGTGGGATCCCGCGTCGGGGCTGCGGCACAACTCGGCGAAGTTGCTCCTCGACCCGTATGCAACCGCCATCACCGGTCAGGTCGACTGGAACGAGTCGGTCTTCTCGCATCTGCATGCCGAGCCGGAGACCCGCAACGACGAGGACTCGGGGCCTCACATGCCGTATTCCGTTGCGGTGCAGTCGAACTTCGATTGGTCCGGCGACGAGTCACCGCGCACACCCTTGGACAAGACGGTCGTCTACGAGGTGCATGTGAAGGGATTCACCGCCACCAATCCCGATGTACCCGAGGATATTCGAGGAACGTACGCCGGCCTGGCGCACCCCGCCGCGATCGCGCATCTCAAGCGCATCGGGGTCACCGCGGTGGAGTTGCTGCCGATCCACCAGTTCGTCCAGGATTCGCATCTGCTCGAGGAAGGGCGGCGGAACTACTGGGGATACAACTCCATCGGCTTCTTCGCGCCGCACAACGAATACAGCAGCAGCGGGGACACCGGCGGCCAGGTGGACGAGTTCAAGGCATTGGTCAAGGCCATGCACGAGAACGGCATCGAGGTCATTCTCGACGTCGTCTACAACCACACCGCCGAGGGCAACCATCTCGGACCGACGCTCTCGCTCAAGGGAATCGACAACGGCTCGCACTACCGACTGGTCGACGACGACCGGAGCGCGTACTACGACACCACGGGTACCGGAAACAGTCTCAACGTCGGCCATCCCGCGGCCCTGGCACTCATTCTGGACTCGCTGCGTTACTGGGTGACCGAGATGCACGTGGACGGCTTCCGCTTCGACCTCGCGAGCACATTGACCCGTCAGGACTCGGATCTGGACGTGCACAGCGCATTCCTGAGCCTGGTGCATCAGGACCCGACGCTGGCCCCGGTCAAGCTCATCGCCGAACCATGGGACACCCAGGGCTATCAGGTGGGCGGATTCCCGGCCCGCTGGTCGGAGTGGAACGGTAAGTTCCGCGACGACGTCCGTGACTTCTGGCGCGGCGAGGGCGGTGCGCTTCCCGCACTGGCTCAGCGCGTCACCGGCAGCCCTGACGTGTACGAGAGCACCCGTCGACCCACGTTGGCCAGCGTCAACTTCATCACCGCACACGACGGTTTCACGTTGGCCGACTTGAATTCCTACGACGACAAGCACAACGAGGAGAACGGCGAGGACAGCCAGGACGGCGAGTCCGACAACCGCTCGTGGGGCTGCGGAGCCGAGGGCCCGACCGACGACGAGGGCGTCAACGCGCTGCGGGCCCGCCAGCAACGTAACCACCTGGCCACGCTGCTGCTCTCGGCCGGAGTTCCGATGATCCTCGGCGGCGACGAGCTCGGCCGAACGCAGAACGGCAACAACAACGCCTACTGCCAGGACAACGAGGTCTCCTGGTTCGACTGGAGCACAGCCGATCAGGACCTCATCGACTTCACCACCCATCTCATCGCGCTCCGCACCGAGCACCCGGCCCTGCGTCCCACCTGGTTCCGCCACGACAGCGATTCCGAGGAAGAGGGAGCAGGCCCGGACACCGTCGACTTCTACCGCGCCGACGGCGAGAAGCTGTCCGACGAGGATTGGTCGGACGGTAATGCGCACAGCATCCTGGTGTTGATGCGCGCAGGCGAGGGAGATGCGTCGTTCGCGTGGATGGTCAACGCCTCACCCGGGACCGTGGAATTCACCCTGCCGAAGGGCACGTGGACTCAGTCGACCTCGAGTGACCCGGACCAGGCATACGAGGCCGGAGGCCCGTCCATCCTGATCCGAGAGCATTCGTTCACGTTGCTGCAGGGCTGACCCGGTACCGACAAGTAATGGCGGCGGTCCTCTTCACGAGGACCGCCGCCATTACTCGGTTCAGCTCACCCCGGCGCGCACGTCCGGTGCCCCGAGCCGTGCTGCATCGGCAGTGTCGTCATCGGGCTGCTCCTGCGAATCCCGTTCTGCGAGAACACGAAGCCGGTAGTGCTCGATCTCCTCGGCGACGTGCTGCGCGTCCCACCCGAGGATCGGTGCGACGAGATGCGCCACTTCCTCGGCCGCTGCCTCCCCGCGATCGGGAACCTCGATGGAGATGCGGGTACGACGCGTCAGAATATCCTCGAGGTGCCGCGCGCCTTCATGACTCGCGGCATAGACGGCCTCGGCCTTCAGGTACTCCGGTGCATTCTCGAGAGGCTTACCGAGCTCGGGATCGGCGTCGATGAGATCCAACAACTCACCCATCAGAGTGCCGTACCGACCGAGCAGATGCTCGACGCGTGAGACGCGCATCCCGGTGCGTTCGGCCGTCAGCGCGCGGGAGTTGAACGCACCGAGGTAACCGTCGGCACCGACGAGAGGAATGTCCTCGGTGACGCACTTCGGTACCGTCCGCTCGAGCCCGTGCACCGCGGAATCGACTGCATCCTTGGCCATCACGCGGTAGGTGGTGTACTTGCCACCGGCGATGACGGTCAGTCCGCGTACCGGGCTGGACACCGCATGCTCGCGCGAAAGAGTGCTGGTGGAATCGGATTCGCCGAACAGCAACGGACGCAATCCCGCGTACACGCCGACGACGTCCGTGCGATCCAGCGGATCGGCGAGCAACTTGTTCACGTGGCCCAGGATGTAGTCGATGTCGCTCTGGCTCGCGGCCGGATGAGCCAGGTCGAGCTTCCAGTCGGTATCGGTGGTCCCGATGATCCAGTGACTGCCCCAGGGGATGACGAACAGCAGACTCTTCTCGGTACGCGTGATGATGCCGGTGGCACTGTTGATGCGATTGCGCGGCACCACCAGGTGCACGCCCTTGGAGGCGCGGACCTGGAATTGTCCACGCCCACCGACCATCTGCTGCACCTCGTCGGTCCAGACACCCGCGGCGTTGATGACCTGCTTGGCCCGGACCTCGAAGGACCGGCCCGTCTCGAGGTCGCTCGCCACGACGCCGACGACCTTGTCGTCCTCCCGCAGGAACCCCGTGACGCGAGTGCTGTTGGCGCACAACGCACCGTAGGCAGCCGCGGTACGAGCGAGCATCATCGTGTGCCGCGCGTCGTCGACCTGACCCTCGTAGAACTTCACCGCACCGCGGATTGCCGAACGCTTACCGGACGGGAAGGACTCGAGCGTCTTCTTCTTGCCGAGATGCTTGTGATGACTCGGGACACCGCGTCCGGCACCCATGACGTCGTACACGCCGATGCCGAGACCGACGTACGGACGGTCGATCACCTTCTCGAGCGGATAGATGAACGGCACCGGACGAGCGAGGTGCGGGCACAGCTTGTTCAGTACCAGCGAACGCTCCTTCAGCGCCTCGAATACCAACGCGAAGTTGAACTGCTCGAGGTAGCGCAGACCGCCGTGGAACAGCTTGCTCGAGCGGCTGGACGTGCCGGCCGCGTAGTCCCGCGCTTCGAGCAGGCCCACCTTCAATCCGCGGGTCACTGCGTCCAACGCTGTTCCCGCGCCGACGACGCCGCCGCCGATCACCAGGATGTCGAGCTCTTCGGCTTCCATCCTCGCCAGCGCGTCTGCGCGCGACTGTGGACTCAAAGCCGTTGTGGTGGAACTCATTCTTCATCAACCCAATCGAGAGTACGTGTTACTGCCTTCTTCCAGCCGGCGTAGAGCTTCGCCCGCTGGTCTTCGTCCATGGACGGTGTCCATGTCTTGTCCTCGGCCCAGTTCTGACGAATGTCGTCCTCGCTCGCCCAGTATCCGACGGCGAGGCCTGCCGCGTACGCCGCTCCGAGAGCGGTGGTTTCGGCCACGACGGGACGCACCACGTCGACATTCAGGATGTCGGACTGGAACTGCATCAGCAGCTCGTTGACGACCATGCCGCCGTCGACCTTGAGTACCTCGAGATCGACACCGGAGTCGGCGTTCATGGCCTCGATCACCTCACGCGTCTGGTACGCGGTGGCTTCGAGGACGGCACGGGCCAGATGACCCTTGTTGACGAACCGCGTCAATCCCACGATGGCACCGCGGGCGTCCGAGCGCCAGTGCGGGGCGAAGAGTCCGGAGAATGCGGGCACGAAGTACGCGCCGCCGTTGTCGTCCACCGACCGTGCGTCGGTCTCGATGTCCGCGGCCGAGGAGATCATGCCCAGGTTGTCGCGGAGCCACTGCACGAGCGAGCCCGTCACGGCGATGGAACCTTCGAGTGCGTACACCGTCGGCTGGTCGCCGATCTTGTAGCAGACCGTGGTCAGCAAGCCGTTCTTGCTCATGACCTTTTCGGTACCGGTGTTGAGAAGCACGAAATTGCCTGTGCCGTAGGTGTTCTTGGCTTCACCGGGAGACAGGCAGGCCTGCCCGAAGGTCGCTGCCTGCTGATCGCCGAGGATGCCTGCGATCGGCACTCCACTGAACGGACCGCGCTCACGGCCGGTGCCGTACACCTCGGAACTCGAGCGGATCTCGGGCATCATCGACATCGGGATGTCCATGTCCGCGCAGATGCTCTCGTCCCACTGCAGGGTATCCAGGTCCATCAGCAAGGTGCGCGAGGCATTGGTCGGATCGGTGTAGTGCAACCCGCCGTCGACCCCGCCGGTCATGTTCCACAGCACCCAGGTGTCCATGTTGCCGAAACACAGCTCTCCCGCTTCGGCTTTGGCCCGTGCACCGTCGACGTTGTCGAGGATCCACTTGATCTTCGGCCCGGAGAAGTAGGTGGCCAGGGGCAGGCCGGTCTTGGCGGTGTACTTGTTGGCGTCGCCGCCGCCGAGGGCGGTGGCGATGCGATCGGTACGGGTGTCCTGCCAGACGATGGCGTTGTAGATCGGCTTGCCCGTCTTGCGATCCCACACCAGCGCAGTCTCACGCTGGTTGGTGATACCGACTGCGGCGATGTCCTCACGCGTCAGATCCGCTGCGGCCATGGCACCGGCCGCGACGGCGCGCACGTTGTCCCAGATCTCCGATGCGTCGTGCTCGACCCAACCGGCCTGCGGAAAGATCTGCTGGTGTTCCTTCTGATCGACCGCGACGACGGTGCCCGCGTGATCGAAGATCATGCAGCGTGAAGACGTGGTTCCCTGATCGATCGCGGCGACGTACTTTCCTGCGAACTCGGTCATGGCTTCTCTCCTGTGGTCTGGGTGTCTGCTGGGAGTCGTGATGGCGGCTCGGGCGTCGAACCTTCTTGTTTGCGTAGGTTCTTTCCGATGAGCAGGTCGTACAGGAACACTCCTATCGGTCCGCCTACGAGAGGTCCGACGATCGGGACCCAGAAGTACAGGCCGCCGTATTGATCACGCCAGGCTCCACCGTAACCGGTGATGTACGACGCCAGGCGAGGTCCGAAATCTCGGGCCGGGTTGATCGCGTATCCGGCGTTGGTGGCCCATGCGAAGCCGATGGCGACGACGATGAGGCCGACGATCAGTGGAGCCATGTTGGCCATCGGTGCGGTGCCGAGCGAATCGGTCACGGCCACAATGAGGAACAGCAGGATCGCGGTGCCGATGATCTGATCGATCAGTGCCGAGGACACGCTGACGGGCAACGTTCCGTTTCCTGGAAGCGTCGAGAAGATCGTCTGGGTGGCGGTGGTGTGCCCGGGGTCCACTGCGTTGATCATGTCGTTGTAGTTCCAGCGCACCAGCAGCGCGGCCACGAAGGCCCCTGCGGTCTGCGCGAGGATGTAGGGCGCAACCATCTTCCAGCTGAATCCGCGGAAGAGTGCGAACGTGATCGTGACCGCGGGGTTCAGGTGTGCGCCGGTGATACGGCCCGCGACGTAGATGCCGAACATCACGCCCAGCCCCCATGCCCAGGCGATCGAGTCGTGGTCTCCGAGACTTCCCGATTCACCCCCCGAAACGACCTGCGCGACGACGCCGACGCCGAACAGAATGAGAATCATGGTTCCGGCGAACTCGGCAGCCATGTGCGCCGGCAGTCCCCATTCCGGTTCCTTACGAGCCATTGTGTAGCCTCCGCAAAGTTGGTGATGCACGCCACATTGCGTGCTGTTTGCCACGGTAGACGGCCTGCACTGCGTTGCACAGCTGATGCACATATGTGCAAAGCGGTCGTATACTGCGATGGTGACGGACCAACGCAGTGCGCCCGAATCGGATCTGCGGACCGGCCATGCCACCCAGGCGGCGCGCCTCTACTACTTCCAGGACATGACGATGGCGGCGATCGGCCGTGAGCTGGGCGTATCTCGGTCGACAGTCTCGCGACTCATCACGTTCGCGCGGGCATCAGGACTGGTGGAAATCAAGATCTCCACCCCCCTCGGCCAGGCACCACGAATCGAGCGCGCATTCGCCGATCTGTACGACATTCGTGCACATGTCGTCCCCGTGTCGGAAACCGTCGACGAACTGCAGCGCCTCGATCGCGTCGCCACCTTCGCAGGCCGATTGCTGACATCGTTCTTCGAGTCGGACATGGTGATGGGCGTCGCCTGGGGAACCACCGTCAGCGCCGTCAGTCGCAAGCTCGCACCCAAACGAACCCACAACTCGACCGTCGTGCAGCTCAACGGTGCAGCGAACACCCGCACCACCGGCGTCTCCTACGCCACCGACATCGTCCGAACCTTCGCCGACGCCTACGGTGCTGTGGCGCAGGGATTTCCGGTGCCCGCATTCTTCGACTACCCCGAAACCCGCAGACACCTGTGGCGCGAACGCAGCATCAAGCGAGTACTCGAACTGCAGGATCGGATGAACCTCGCCGTGTTCAGCATCGGCGTCATGAGCGGCGCCGTTCCGAGTCACGTCTACAGCGCCGGCTACCTCGAACGCGAGGACAGAGCCGAGCTCCAACGCGACGGCGTCGTCGGAGACATCGCCACCGTGTTCCTGCGGTCCGACGGCAGCCACGATCGAATTGCGTTGAACGACAGATCGAGTGGACCGAGCCTGGACCGACTCAAGGTGGTACCGCGCCGAGTCTGCATCGTCGCAGGAGTGTCCAAACTCGACGCCCTCACCGCCGCGCTGCGCGGCGGATTGATCACCGACCTCGTCATCGACGACATCAGTGCGGCCCAGTTGATCCTCCGCTCGCGCGGCTGACCCTCTTGCGCTCATCCCATTCTCGTGTCACTCTTTTCTTCATGACAACCGGAAAGGCGGACACCGCCTCCCTCACGTGAGCGCCGTGCCGATGCCGTCGACATTTCCCCGTCGAGGCACATTCAGTGACAATCCCGATGATTATGCCGAGAGCATTCGTGCGATCTGTACGCAGCGCGATCGATGGCTCGACTACGGCCTGAAGGCCGGCCCCTCCGACAGAACAGCCGCGGAATCAGCTGTGGCACAACTGTATCGACGATCAGGATACCAGGAGCCGAAGTTCGTCTGGGTGCCCTCTCCTGCAGCTGCTGCAGCGCTGATCACCGCCAGGACTTTGGCGAAGAATGCAAGTGTGGCAGCCCGGATCGCAACCGTTCTGTCCGATTCTCGACACCGGATGGACCAGCGAATCGATCGACGAAGAATCGAATGGCCGCGGTGGTATTTCCACCAGAATCCGAATGTGCGGGGCGATCGAGTAGCGCGTGTCACCGTCGCCACCCGAAGTCCGGAGGACGCGGCCCGCGCCGGCATCGGTCCCGATCCGATCATCCGCCGAACCGTGCGGAACTCGTTGCACACCAGCCTCTTCGACGGCGTAGCCACGGCCGTCCGATCCCTCGCGCCGCACCCCTTCGGCAGTATCACCTGGTACGGCCAACAGGAAGCCCATCGCGTCGCCTACTACGACATCTATCGCTCCTTCGGCCTCATGACATTCGGGCGCGAGGACAACGAACTTCTCGACATTCAATCAGCCCTCGTCGAATCGACTGGATGGTGGTGGGCGTTCGACGACATCGCAGTGATGTCCGAACGGCCGACGGCTCTGCACACCGAACCGATTCCCGATCCGGTGCACGGTGAAGTGCGACTGCACAATTCGTCCTCTCCCGCGGTCGAGTTCGGCGACGGCAGCGGTGTCCACGTCCTGAACGGGACCGTGGTTCCCAAGTGGGTGATCCACGATCCGACGGTCGAGCGCATCACCGTCGAACGCAACGTCGAGATCCGACGCAGCGCCATCGAACGAATGGGCTGGGATGCCTATCTGGACCGCGCCGGTTTACGACTGGTCGACACCGACGACGATCCGGGCAATCCCGGTTGCACCCTGCAACTGTTCGCCACACCCGCAGGATGGGGCGACGAGGGGCGAATACTGCTCGCCGTCAATGGCTCTCGCGAACGGGACGGCGAACGCCGTCGCTACGGCCTTCGCGTCCCCGGCGCGTTCTCGTCCGCGGTCGACGCCGCGGGCTGGACCTACGGTCTGGCCGGAGCCGACTACGGCCGACTACTCCGCAGAACCTGACACCACACCCCTTTCAACACACCCAAGGTGAAACACATGAACTCGAACATCACCCTGTCCGCACTGACCGACCTCACCGGTCTCGACGTTTTCGACTATCTCGACAAGGAGATATCCGTGCCCGTCATCGACGGCCTGCAAGCTCAAGGCGATCTGATCGTCGTACCGTACGCACTGCTCGACGGCATAGTCGTCCCCACCGAACAGACCCGGCGCGAGGACGTGCCACTGACGGGAATCGAACTACTGCGCAGCGCCGCAGGCGGCAACCCGCACAGCCTGGTCGCCGACGGCGGATGGTGCTCGTGGGCGAGTCCCGTTCACGACGTCCGGGGCCTGGCTCTGGGAATCCTGACCAACTCCCAGACGGCGTACCTCATTCACCCCGAACACGGAGCCACCGGAATTGCTCCGGGTCGATACGTCATCGGCCGTCAGCGTGAAGGTGGGCAGGGCGGCTGGTTCCATTCCCCCCGGCTGATTGCCGACTGACACGGTATGGCGCACATCACATTATTGCCGAAGTGCTAGGTCCATCTCACAAACCAATCTTCGGTAGTAAGTGTGACGTTGTGTACCACTAAGGTTCGCGACATGACTGCTGTCGTCGTTGCGACTCATCCATGACCGGCTCCCCCTCGCCGGTCCAGAACCGACTCCTCGGAATCGGTCTCGTCGTACTCATCGTCATGTTCGTCGGGTGGAGCGTCACCTCGTACAACAAGACGTTCAAGGACGTCGTGACGGTATCCCTCGAGACCGATTCCGTCGGCAACGCACTTCCCAGCAACGCCGACGTCAAGGTTCGCGGAATGATCGTCGGCGAAGTGCGATCGGCGACGACGGCCGGTGGCGTCGTCACCTCGGAGTTGGCCATCGAGCCGGACATGGCCGAGATGATTCCGTCGAACGCCACGGCGCGACTGCTGCCGAAGACACTGTTCGGCGAACGGTACGTCGCGTTGGTTCTGCCGGACGGTAGGCCCGGGTCGCCGATCACCGAGGGCACGGTGTTGAAGCAGGATCGCAGCGGCAACGCGATCGAGGTCGGACAGGTGCTCGACGGCCTGTTGCCGCTGCTCCAGGCAGTGCCGCCGGAGGACCTGTCGAACACCCTCGGCGCACTCGCACAGGGTCTGAGCGGTCGCGGTGAGAAACTCGGGCTCACGATCGACAGACTCGAGAACATCTTTGCCGGGCTCAACACCGAATTGCCCGCAATCCAGGAAGACCTGCGCGGGCTCGCCGACTTCTCGCAGACCTACTCCGATGCGGCTCCCGAGTTGATCAACGCGTTGGACAACCTACGGACCACCGGCAACACCGTCGTCGAGAAGCGGCCGGCCCTCGAAACGCTGTACTCCTCGATCACGTCGGCCTCGAGCACGACCGCGGATTTCCTCGATGCCAACTCTGCCGATCTCATCGGGCTGGCCGCGAATTCCCGCGAAGCACTCGAGGTGTTCGCCGAGTTCTCCCCGGCTCTCGGGTGCACCGTCGGTCAGTTCGCCGAGGGTGCCAGACGCGGCAAGATCCTGCTGGGCGAAGGCGACGAGTACCCGGGCATCAACGTCTCGATGCCGTTCGTCAACCCGAAGGGCCGGTACCTACCGAACCAGGACGAACCGCGACTGTTCGAGCAGGACCGCGGGCCGACCTGCTACTCCTCGCTCGACCGCTCGACCGGCGAATACTTCCCGCAGTACCCGGGCGGCTCCCCCAACGACGGCTCGTACCAGGTGCCGTCGAGAAACCCCGGCGAACAGGACATTCCGTCACTTCCGGTTCCTCAGTTCTCCCCCGTGCCCGCGTCGTACGCGAACTCGGTCACCGAGCAGCAGACTCTGGCCGTCGTCTACGGCGGGGCCACGGGGATCTCGCCCGACGCAGTGCCGTCCTGGACCACGACGGTCGGCGCTCCCGCGCTCAGAGGAACGCAGGTCACGTTCAGCTAGGACCTACTGATTGAATGGTCCGCATGCCCCGTCGACGAGCGCGGCGGGTAACGATTCAGGAGTACACATGCCAGCCGATACGAACACCGCCGGATTTTCCATTCAGTCCAGCAACGACGGGCGCGCGGCCGTCATCGCTGTCGCCGGTGAACTCGACGTCACCACGGCCCCCGCGCTGTCGACCGCGATCGACGCGCAGGTTTCCACCACACCTGCCGCACTGATCGTCGATCTGAGCAAGGTCTCGTTCCTGGCCTCGGCTGCCATGACCGTGCTGGCGTCGACGCAGAAGGATCACGGGGACACTCTTGTCTTCTCGGTCGTCGCCGACGGGCCGACAACCAGCCGCCCGATCAAACTGATGGGCCTCGATCAGGAGTTCGCACTGCACGCCGATCTGGCGTCAGCCCTCGCCGCTCTCGACTGACGACACTCCAAGCGCCATCACGGCTGCGTCGTCGGCCAAGCCGGTGCCGAAGCTGTTCAGCAGGACTCGTAGATCCTCGACGATCATCGCGGGCGTCGCCGGGGCGTGCGCGCTCGCGAACTCGAGCAGCGCGCCCTCGTCGTCGTATCGACCGGTGCCCACCCGGGCCTCGGTGAGCCCGTCGGTGTAGAGCATCAGGGTGTCGCCCGCGCTCAACGTCACGGTGGCAGGCACGAAGCGCGCGTGACGCAGAATTCCGACCAGTTGCCCACCCGTCATGTGGACGTACTGCGCGCTGCCGTCGGCACGCATCACCAGCGGAGGCGGATGACCGCCACTGGCCATCGACACCTCGAATCCTCCCGCCGAGCGGCTGAGCACTCCGAACACTGCTGTGCAGAACTGCGCATTGTTCTCGCGGAACTCCTGCCGCAGAACCGAGTCCAGGTTGTGCAGTACCGCGACCGGGTCGTGGTCGTACACCGCAGCCGCGCGCAGGGTGTACCGCGTCAACGACGTCACGGCTGCGGCCGACGCACCCTTGCCGCACACGTCGCCGAGGAAGAATCCCCAGCGATCGTCCGACAGCGGGAACAGATCGTAGAAGTCTCCACCCACCTCGTCGCTCGATGCCGCGTGATAGTGCGCGGCAGCGGTCATTCCCGACGGCGGCAGCAGCGCTGGCGGCAGCAGCGACCGCTGCAGTGTCTTCGCCAGCAGCTCCGCTCGCGTTCGGGACTCGAGCAACTCGCGCTCGTAGGTGCGACGGTCCCTGGCGTCGAGCGCGGTGATGCGAATCAGTACCGGCGTGTCCGTCTCGTCGGTCTTGACGTTCGCGGTCATGAACACGGGCAGCCGACGCCGATCGGAGGTCACGAAATCGATCGCAATGCCGTCGAGCTGGCCGGACATCCGCAGAATCGGACCGAAATGGGTCTCGTAGTGGATCCGGCCACCGGCAGTGAGAAGTTGGGTGAAGTCGGTGCCGATCAGGGCGTCGACGTCGAAGCCGAGCCAGTTCGCCAGCGTCGAGTTCAGTCTCACGATCCGCATGTCCGGAAGAACCGACAGATAGCCGCAGGGCGCGTTCTCGTACAGGTCCTCGATGTCGAGCTCGTTGATCACGACGATCTCACGAAGGTCGCAATCGCCTCGGCGGTCTGCTCGGGTTCGGTGACGTGCGGGCAGTGCCCGCTGGCGTCGAGGGTCTGCAGAGTGCTGCCGGCGATGTGTTCGTGAACGTATCGGCCGACCTGAGGCGGGGCCAGCGAATCCCGCGCACAGTCGACGATCATCGTGGGCAGGGCAACCCCGGCCAGATCAGCGCGATTGTCGGACAGGAAGGTGGTGCGGGCGAACACCCGTGCGCACTCGGGATCGGTTCGGCAGAAGCTCGCCGTCCACATGTTCTCGAGATCCGGTCGATCCGGCGCATTCACCACGATCGGTGCCATCGATGCGGACCAGCCGAGATAGTTGCTGTCCAACGACTCGAGCAACTCGTCGATGTCCTCACGGCTGAACCCACCGCGGTAGTCACCGTCGTCGATGTACCGGGGGGACGGCGTCAGGAGAAAGAGCTTTCTGAATCTCTCGGGAGCCGCCTGGACCGCGAGAACACCCATCATCGACGCCACCGAGTGACCGACGAACGTCACGTCACGAAGATCGAGTTCCTCGACGATGTCGACGATGTCGCGGGCGTACGCATCCAACGGCGCGTACTTGTCGGCATCCCACGCCGAGGGGTCCGACGCTCCGGACCCGACGTGATCGAAGAGCACGACCGAGAAATCCGGAGCCAGGATATCGGTCACCGAACGCCACAGAGTCTGGTCGCAACCGAACCCGTGAGCGAGCATCACCACGGGGCCGTCGGCAGCCCCGACGACCCGAACGTTGTTCCTGATGCGCGCACTCACCCGCACAGTGTGTCATCTGCCTCCGACGCCGGGGAGTGAGACTGCTCCGACGGGGTATGGCCTCTGTCTACAGAAACGAGAATCTCATGCGAGTGCTGGTCACCGGCGCAACCGGATACATCGGGTCTCGGCTGATCCCCGTGCTCCTCGAGCAGGGGCACGACGTGCACGCTGCCATGCGCGATCCGAGCAAGAAGTCGCGCTTCGCGTGGGGCGCTCACGTCACCGCGGTGCACTTCGACCTCGACGATCACGAGACCTTCGACACCGCGACCGAGAATGTGGACGCCGTCGTCTATCTGGTGCACTCGATGGACGAGGGCGATTTCGTCGAGAAGGATCGCCAAGCCGCGCAGTCCATGGCCGCCGCCGCGGAGCGCAACGGCCTGCGCCGCATCGTCTACCTCTCCGGCCTCATCCCCGACGACGGCACCCCGCTGTCCGATCATCTGCGCTCTCGCCTCCAGGTCGAGGAGACGTTCCTCGACAGTTCCGTCGACGCCACCGTGCTGCGGGCGGCGATCATCCTCGGTTCGGGATCGACCTCCTTCGAGCTGGTGCGACGGATGACCGAGCGTCTGCCCCTCACGCCCATCCCGACGTGGATGCGCAGGCAGGTGCAGCCCATCGCCGTCGTCGATGTGGTCGCCATCATCGCCCGTGCCCTCGGCGACACCGCACGCCCGGGAACGTTCGACATCGGCGGAACCGAGACGATGAGCTACCCGGAGTTGCTGAAGGCGTACGGCAGCGTTGCCGGTCTGCGTCGCGTACAGATTCCGGTTCCGCTGTTGCCGACCGGCCTGGTGGGGCGCGCCGTCGCCACCATCACCGCCATGCCTCCGGGCACGGTGATCTCGTTGGTGGACAGCCTCACCCACGACATGGTGGTGCGCCGTGGGAACGCGGCAACGGAGGTGTTCGCCGAGCCCGGTACGTCACTGATGAGCGTCCGGGAGGCCCTGGAGCGTTCGATCACCGTGACCGCCGAGGAGGGCACCGATGCCCACGCCGATCCCCAGGCTGCCGCCGACACCGATCCCGAGTGGGCAGGCGGAGTCGTCGACATCGTGGACGGCCGTGTGCGGCAACGGCCGTCGGGAATTCTGGGAAAGGCTCAGCTGGGGGCGACCCGGTAGACGCGCTCGGGAGAGTACGTCGACTAGGCGAAATCGACGACCGACACTTCTCCCCCGCGTTCTTTCGCGTCGTACATGGCGGCATCGGCTCGGTGCAGTAGTTCGTCGAGACGAAGCCGGCGATCGGTGGTCGGCCTCCAGGCGATTCCGATACTCGTACTGATGCCGATGCCATCGAGGTCGAACGACCTCAACACCGAGCAGCCCGAGACGAAAGTGTCGAGCTCGTCGCGATCCGCGGGGAAGACGACTGCGACGAACTCGTCCCCACCGAGGCGTGCGGCCACGTCCGTCGGTCCGATCGCCGTCCTGAGCCGGTCGGCGACCGACCGTAGGGCCGCGTCGCCCAGGCTGTGTCCACCACGGTCGTTGAGCAGTTTGAACCGGTCGACGTCGATCACCGCCACTCCGATCAGGGGTGGCGTGGGAGTTTCGGCAAGTCTCTCGTCGACAGCCGAGTACATGCCTCGTCGATTGAGCAGTCGGGTCAGCGGGTCGAGGCGCGCGTGGACGGCGGTCGCGCGTATCGATCGTCGAGCGGTCTCGAGGATCGCCTGGATCACCAGCGGAAGGACCACAACCGAAGACAGCGCAGGGGCGAAGTAGATGTAGAGATCGAAAACGCCCACATCTTCGGTCTGCACGCCCCAGACCGTGAAGCCTGCGATAACGACGCCGGCGAAAGCACAGTGCGCCGCCAAGATGCGCCAACCCAGTAGAAATGCGATGAACACGCCGACCAAACCCATGTGGATGGTGGCGCACAACCGAGCGGGAGACCCCGTGGTCATTGCGGCGGCCACGACTACGCTGACGTCCGCCCATGCGACGAATGCGATGGCAGCGCGGTAGCCAGGCCACGGCCGCAGGAACCACCACGCCCCCACCACCGCTGCGGACGCCATGACTGCGCCGTGGACCGACCGGGCCAGGAGTCCCTCGGGCCCGAGCGGATGCACTTGCACGATGACACCGAGAATCACCATGGACATGCACAGCGCACAGATCGCATATCTGAGCACTCGCAGCTGGCCGGTCGATTCCAGCGCGCGGGTAGCGAAAGCGAACTCGGCTTCTCCGACACCGCGACGGCTCTGCTCAGGCATCGGATTCGATCGCCTTCCGTCGGCGTGCGAGCGGCCCGAGTCGAGGACGTGCCGCGCTGTGCGGCAATGGTAAGCCACGGAGTTCTCGAAAGATTCGAAACAACGGCCGTGGAAGCGGAGCTACCCGAGGGTGTCGTAGTGGTGCGACCAGGGCGCTGCTCGTTCCCACTGACCCGCGAGTTGGACGAGCAACCCCTCGCCGCCGAGCGGAGCGGTGAAGTGTGCACCCATCGGAAGACCACTCGGCGTCCAGTACCCGGGTAGTGACAGCGCGGGACGCCCTGTGACGTTGGCCAATTGGGTGTACGGAATCCACGAGATGTTGTCGTCGATCATCTGATCGACGATGCCGGTGTGCCGAAGCAAGCCAGCGGTTCTACTGCGCAACAACAAGTCCGACGCAAATTCCAGCGGCTTCGCAAGGTCGAATGCGGCCACTTTCGGCGGTAGTTCCGCAACGGTGGGCGTCAACAGCAGGTCATAGGTCTCGAAGTAGGTGGCCAGTGCCCGTACGTGCACGTGGCGACCTTCCACCGCCTGGAGGTAGTCGACGCCTCCTGCGGATCTCCCCAGAGCCGCCATGATACGCGTATCGCGCTCGAAAGAGTCGTCACCGCAACCGGTTCGACGCTTGACCTCATCCAACTCGTAGGCCAGGTAGGTGAACCACGCCAACAGGAATTCTCGGTTCAGGCTCGCGTCGTCGTACGGCGGGGCGTCGAGAAGTTCGACGGTGTGGCCCAGGTCGGTCAGGGTTTTCGCAGCCGATTCCATCGCGGCAACGGCCTGCGGATCCGGCGTCGGATTCACCGACGTCACCGCGTACATACCTATCCGTAAAGGCTTCGGGTCCTTGCTCGTCAGAGACAGGAAGCTGCCCTCCGGACGGGCCGGCAGGTAGCCGGACGTCGCCTCCCCGCCTGCCAGCACGTCGAGCATCGCGGCGGTGTCGCGTACCGATCTGGACACCACTCCGTTCACGGCTGCTCCATGCATCGCCTCGCCGAAGGTGGGACCCGACGGCACCAGCCCACGGCCGGGCTTGAGTCCGACGAGTCCACAGCACGACGACGGAATGCGAATGGACCCCCCGCCGTCGCTCGCCCCTGCCACCGCGGCGATGCCGGCAGCGACCGCGGCGGCCGACCCGCCCGAGGAACCACCGGGAGTTCTGCTGTGATCCCACGGATTTCGCGCCGGACCGAACACCGTCGGCTCGGTGATTCCCTTCGCGCCGAACTCCGGGGTGTTGGTCTTGCCGAAGATGACGAGGCCGGCATCGAGCCAGCGCTGCACCACAGTCGAGTGCTCGGGCATCGGCAGATCCCGCAACGCACGAGATCCACTCGCAGTGGGCAACCCGGCATAGTCCTGCGAGAGATCCTTGATCAGAAACGGTACGCCCGCGAACGGACCCTCGAGCGTTCCTGTCACCTGCTCGTTCGCCTGCTCCGACATGAGTCGCACGATGGAATTGAGCGATGGATCGACCGATTCGGCCTGCGCCAGAGCACAATCGAGCAATTGCCGGGGCGTCACCTCGCCGTCGGCCACCAGTTTCGCCAGGCCGAGACCGTCGTGCTGTCGATACTCGTCGATGCGCATGAAGTCAGCCTAGCGACGGGCGACCCTTCTGTACGCCGAACGGTTTGCCTACAGACATTAGGCAAATGTAAGGTGCCTATAGGTGCGAGAGCGCCTCGGGTGCACATCCGCCCGGCCCGGTACCGACAGATCGCGACACACATGATCACCACCGATATCTCCGACGCGATCCTCCGCGGCGCAGCCGAGTTGGAACGCACACCCCGAGGCATTCTCCCGCATCGTCTTCCACTCGATACTCGCACGCGCTACACCGACCCCCAGCTGGCGATGGCCGAGTCTCAACCGTCCGGAGTTCGGTTGGTCTTCACCACCGCTGCCACCACCATCGAGATCGATGCCGTGGCCACGCGGCGCGCGTTCGTCGGCCTACCCCCGCGACCGGCCGGTGTGTTCGACCTGCGGGTGGACGGTGTGCTCACCGAGCGGGTCCCGACGACGGGTGGCGTCACCACGATCATCGACATGACAACCGGAACGGTCACCGATCGGGTCGAGACCAGCGGCGTCATCCGGTTCTCGGAGTTGCCCGAGACCGACAAGCTGGTCGAGATCTGGTTGCCGCACAACGAGACCATCGAATTGATCGCCCTACGAACCGACGCGCCTCTGTCTCCCGTCGTCGACGAGCGACCGGTCTGGATCAGTTACGGCAGTTCGATCGGTCAGGGATCCAATGCGGTCGGTCCGAGCACCACCTGGACGGCACTGGCCGCGGCCGCCACCGGTGTACAGGCGAGAAATCTGGGCTTCGGCGGGTCCGCACTGCTCGACCCGTTCGTCGCCAGAACCATTCGCGATACGCCCACCGATCTCATCAGCCTCGAGATCGGCATCAACCTGGTCAATTCCGACGTGATGCGGTTGCGCGCCTTCACCTCCGCGGTACACGGATTTCTCGACACGATCCGTGACGGTCACCCCGACACCCCGCTGCTCGTGATCTCCGCGCTCCTGTGCCCCATCCACGAGAACACACCGGGGCCAGGAGCTTTCGACCCCGCTGCATTGGCATCGGGCTCGGTCGAGTTCATGGCGACGGGCGATCCCGCCGAGGTTCGGGCCGGAAAACTCACGCTGACCGTGATCCGCGACGAACTCGCCCGCATCGTGGCCGACCGCGCCGCAGAGGATCCTCACCTGCACTACCTGAACGGACTGGACCTGTACGGACACAATGATTCCGAGGAGCATCCGTTGCCGGACAACCTTCACCCCGACCAGGCGACACACGAACTGATTGCCCGACGCTTCGTAGCGAACGGTTTCCTGACGAACTCGAAGTTACGGATGGATTCCGGGCAGATCCCGTCCATAACTTCGAGTTCGGCACTCCAGAGGGGTCAGAATCCGATCGGCAATCCGGCGTAGTTCTCGGCCAGTCCCATCGCACCCGCTTCGCTGGAGGCCACCCACTTCAATTGCGAGAGTTGCAGTTGCGCATCGAAGGGGTCGTCGCCGGTATGCAGCATCGTCGTCATCCACCAGGAGAAGTGCGTGCAGCGCCAGACGCGACGAAGGGCGGTGTCGCTGTAGGCATTCGCTTTGTCGGCGTCGCCCTGTTTCAGCAATGACGCCAATGCAGGCGCAAGCATTGCCACATCCGCCACCGCGAGGTTGAGACCCTTTGCGCCCGTGGGCGGAACGATGTGCGCGGCGTCTCCGGCGAGGAACAGATTCCCGTGTCGCATCGGGGTCTGCACGTAACTACGCATCGGCAGCACACTCTTCTCGGTAATCGGCCCCGGGTTCAGCGTCCACCCGTCCTGGCCGTGACCGAGCCTGGTGGCCAACGCATCCCAGATTCGATCGTCGGACCACGTGTCGATATCGGTACCGTTGGGCACCTGCAGATACAGCCGGCTGACCGTCGACGATCGCATGGAGTGCATCGCGAATCCGTCCTGATGCCAGGCGTAGATCAGCTCGTCCGTCGACGGCGCGACGTCGGCCAGGACGCCGAGCCAGGAGTACGGATACACCCGTTCCCAGGTGTTGCGCACCGAATCCGGCATCGCTGCGCGACTCGGCCCGAAGGAACCGTCGCAGCCGGCGATGACGTCGGCGTCGATCCGCATCGATGTTCCCGACGCGTCGGTGAACGTCACGAACGGCGACTCGGATTCGACGTCGTGCAACGCGGTATCGGAGACGTCGTAGAAGATTTGCTGACCGGCCTTCTCGCGCGCGGCAACGAGATCCTTGGTGACCTCGGTCTGCCCGTACACCCATACGCTTCGATCGACGAGGGTGCGAAAGTCGATGTGGTGCCGCTCTTCCGGCCACTGCAGGTAGATTCCGCGGTGCTCGTGGCCTTCGCGATGCAACCGCTCACCGAGGCCGTGCTCGTCGAGCAACTGGACCGTCGAATGTTCGAGAATGCCGGCGCGAATTCGGGAGAGCACGTATTCCTGTGTGCGCGACTCGATCAGAACGGAGTCGATTCCCTGCTCCCCGAGCAGGTGGGACAGCAGCAGACCCGCGGGCCCTGCACCGATGATGGCGACCTGTGTACGCATGCATCGAGTACACCGCGCGTTCTGGCCGCGAACAAGGCGGAGTTTCCACTCAGTGAAAAGCTGCCTCTCACCCCCGCAGGCTTCGCTCGATTCCTCGGGCGGCAACCTGCAGAGCGGCAACCATTCTGGCTCGATCACGGCCGATGCTCGGAACCACGATGCCCAGCGCAGCCACCACACTCTCGCCCTCGCCGCGGACCGGTACGGCCACCGAACACGCCCCCAACGTCATCTCCTCGACCGTCTGCGCATACCCCTCACGATGCACTCGGCGTAGTTCGACGTCCAACTTCCCCGGATGAGTCACCGTATACGGGGTGATGCGGGCCAGGTTCCTCAGCACGCGATCGTGCACCTCGCGGGGGGCGTAGGCCAACAACACCTTGCCGACTCCGGTCGCATAGAGAGGCAGGCGAGCTCCGACTCGGCTGACCGCTGGTACCGACGCGTGTCCGGCCAACCTGTCGAGATAGAGCACTTCGTCGCCGTCGCGGATGGCCAGATGCACCGTGGCGAGGGTCGCGCCGTAGATGTCGTGCAGAAACGGCGAGGCGATCTCTCGCAGATCGGCTTGATCCCGCGCCAGCAATCCCAACGTCCACAGTCGGCGTCCCACCACGTAGCGGCCGTCGTCGCCGCGGACGAGCGCGCCCCAATCGACCAGTTCACGCACCAGACGATGCGCAGTGGCAACGGGCAGATCGGCACCCTCGGCCAGTTCGGTCAGTGTCAGCGCTGGGGTCGTCTCGTCGAACACGGCCAGCAACGCCAACAGTCGCGAGGCCACAGAGGCCCCGGGATTCCGCACGTTCCCAGCCATCAGCACGACGATAGCGCCACACCACGAACTTTCCGCTCAGGACGGGTTTCGCGCCACCCAGCCGTCGACGGACTCGGGGGTGCGGGGTTCGGGGCCGGTGTAGAGAGCGGCCGGTCGGACGAGCTTGCCCAGGCGCTTCTGTTCCAGGATGTGTGCGCACCAGCCCGCGGTACGTCCGCAGGTGAACATTGCGGGCATCAT